>NZ_JBQHUZ010000001.1:0-454805 GCF_052064775.1 Oribacterium sp. HCP28S3_H8
GCATATCGGCATCTATCCGGGACCTGGGGCAGTGGAGCATTTTGCGGACCAATTCACGAAACGCGGCCTGAAATTCAGCAAGGGCGCGGTTCAGGTTCCATATGGGGAGAACCTTCCTCTTGATCTGATTGCAGAAATCGCGCACTGGTGCGGAGAACATCATTCTGATTGATCATGCAGCTATAAAATAATGGAAATTCTAGTCATGCTGACCATCGTGGTGAATAAGTAAGAAAAGGATGTGTCTATGGAAATGACAACAAAGCGTCTCATTTTCAGATCCTGGGAGGAGAATGACGCCGCCGATTTATACGCACTTGCGAGTGATCCGCAGATCGGATCGGGCCGGCAGCGGGCTGGCCGCCACACAAATCGGTGAAAGACAGTCTGCAGATTATCCGTAATGTCTTGCAGCTGCTGAGGTGCAGGTATGGATTGATGTGGCTACAGATTTGTTACGTGACGTATAAGATTAGAACACTATACTATAGCAGGTCATAGCTTTATTATGCTGTGACCTGCTTGAAAATTACTTGAAAGTCTTTTTTATCTGCTCCAGAAACTTACCAGCAATAGGAGTAAAGGTCTGATATTTATTCCATATGAGATATAGTTCTGACTTCAGTTCAGGTGAAAGTGGTCTGAATACCATGTCAGTTCCTTCGGTATTTATCAGATCCTTAAATGTAAGAAGTATTCCAAGGTTTTCTCTTGCAAATACAGAGCCGTTATAGGACAGTCTGAAAGAGCCTTCAAGCTTAAGTTCCTGATATCTGTCTTTCGCCCACACTTTGATCTCATTGTTCCAGCTTTGCTCAGAGACAAACAGAGGCTGTCCTATCAGGTCAGAGACATGGATGGATTTTTTCTTTGCAAGGGGATGAGATGAAGATATGATTGCTCCCCATACATCGGCTTCCGGAAACTTAACATATTCATATTTATTGCTGTCAGGTGTTTCACATAGTACAGCAAAGTCTAAAATGCCTTTATCAAGCTTTTCAGTAACCTGTTCAGTATCTCCGCTGGTTATATGATAAGTGAAGTTGGGGTATTTTTCTTTTAACTTATAGATCTCTCTGGCAAGGTATCTGATCTGATAGCTTTCTGCCAGTCCAAAATAAATATCCCCACCTGTTATATCATTCAGGGAACTAAATTCCTGTTCTATCTTATCTGACATAGCCACAAGATCCTGAGCACGGTCACGTAGAAGCATCCCTTCATCAGTGAGTGAAATACTGAAGCTGTGCCTTACAAACAGTTTCTTCCCAAGTTCTTCCTCTAATGATTTTAATGTCTTTGAAAGAGTAGGCTGTGATACATGAAGCTGCTCAGCAGCCTTTGACATATTTTCTTCCCTTGCAACTGCACGAAAATATCTGAGATTTTTAATTTCCATGAAAGCCTCAATGAAGTTGACAATTAAAGTGTTATTCCAAAAACGAATATCATGATATTTATTTTATTCATTAGCGAAAACCTGGTCAAGGATTTACTATGAAATCAGAAGGAGCAAAAAAGATGGATACCAAAAAGATTCTTGAAAGCCTTACTGACATGGGCTGTGATGAGAAAGAAATAAGCTTTATGAAAAAAATGTATGAAGAAGGGGATACAGATACGCTTCTTCGAGATCTTAGAAAATGCCGGTGCCATCTGATGGACGAACTTCATGACAGTCAGAAGAAAGTTGATAACATGGATTTTTTGATAAGACAGATCCAAAAAGAAAAGTAATTAAAACGGAGGAATGTAAAATGATCAGAAAAGAAGAACTGAACCTTGTAACGGAATGGGATAAAACCTTTAAGAAAAGTGATAAAGTAGACCACAGCAAAGTTACATTTGTAAACAGATATGGAATCACTCTTGCGGCAGATATGTATGTTCCAAAGAATGCGGAAGGAAAGCTCCCTGCAATTGCTGTATGCGGGCCATTCGGTGCAGTTAAAGAGCAGTGCTCAGGTCTTTATGCTCAGACAATGGCAGAAAGAGGATTCTTAACAATCGCTTTTGATCCTTCTTTTACAGGTGAGTCCGGAGGAAATGTAAGATACATGGCATCTCCTGATATCAACACAGAAGATTTCATGGCTGCAGTTGATTTCCTTTCACTTAATGAAAAAGTAGATCCTGACAGGATTGGAATCATCGGTATCTGTGGATGGGGTGGCATGGCTGTAAATACAGCAGCTCTTGATACAAGGATCAAAGCTACAGCTGCAGTGACAATGTATGACATGACAAGAGTAAATGCCAAGGGATATTTTGACTCCGAGGACAGCGAGGAAGCAAGGTATCAGAAGAGGGCTGCCATGTGCGCTCAGAGACTTGAAGACCTTAAGGCAGGTGAGTATAAGCTTGGCGGCGGTGTAGTAGATCCACTTCCGGAGGATGCACCTTTCTTTGTGAAAGACTATTATGATTACTACAAGACTGACAGAGGTTATCACAAGAGAAGCCTTAATTCCAATGGAGGCTGGAATGTGATCGGTTGTGAGTCTTTCGTTAATCAGCCAATCCTTAAGTACAGCAATGAGATCAGAAGTGCAGTATTACTTGTCCATGGAGAAAAGGCACATTCATGTTATTTCTCAAAGGATGCTTATGCAGATATGATCAAAGACAGCAAGTATGCTGATAATAAAGAACTTATGATAATCCCTGATGCGGTGCATACAGATCTATATGATGGCGGAGATAAGGATTATATTCCTTTTGACAAGATGGAGAGCTTCTTTAAGGAGAATCTGAAATAATGATAACGGTTGAGGAAATACTGGAATATCTTAATTCGGACAGAGTAGAAGATATGACAGAAGAGATGCATGAATGTTCCATGAGGCAGAGCCAGGCTGCTATAAAGCAGACCATGGAATTAAATACAAAGTATCACACACCGGAAGAGATAGTCAGGATCATGTCTGAACTGACAGGTGAGGAAGTGGATGAAAGCTTGAGATTGTTCCCGCCTTTTTATACGGATTTTGGAAGAAACATTCACATCGGAAAAAATGTATTCATCAATTCTGGATGCAGCTTCCAGGATCAGGGCGGCATATACATTGGTGATAACACCCTGATTGGGCACAGGGTCGTCCTTGCTACTCTGGATCATGATTTGAATCCTTATGACAGGCACCTTCTGTGTGCTCCTATACATATTGGAAACAGGGTTTGGATTGGAGCAGGAGCAATTATAACCAGAGGAGTTACAATCGGTGACGGTGCTGTAATTGCAGCCGGAGCTGTTGTAACTAAAGATGTAGAGGAAAACACAATTGTGGGAGGCGTTCCCGCAAAACTGATTAAGAAGATAGAAAATGTCGTGCCAATAGAAAAGAAATAAAGGATGAGATGATATGAGCAAAGTATTAGTAATTTCAACAAGCCTTCGTGCAAATAGCAATTCAGATATACTTACTGAAAAGCTTATAGAAGGAGCAAAAGCATCAGGTCATGATGTGGAGCATATAAGTCTTAAAGGGAAGAACATCGGTTTTTGTATAGGATGTCTGGCATGTCAGAATACTCAGAAATGTGTCATTAAGGATGATGCTGCCACGATTGCTGATAAAGTAAAGAACGTAGATACATTGGTATTCGTCACTCCGATTTATTACTATGAGATGAGTGGTCAGATGAAGACTCTTTTGGACAGGCTCAATCCTCTATATCCTTCAGATTATAAATTTAGAAATGTATATATGCTCTCTGTAGCAGCTGAGGATGAAGAGTTTGTGCCTAAAAAGGCAGAAAGTGGACTTCAAGGATGGGTTGATTGCTTCGAAAAGGCTCAGTTTTCAGGTTCCTTATTCTGCGGTGGCATAGGTGATATGGGTGAGGCATCCGGGAAAACAGAAGAGTTAAACGAGGCTTTCGAGTTTGGAAAGTCTTTAAGATAAAGGATGCTTGATATGAAAGAAAAAATGATTGTGATAGCATTCTGTATGACAATCATGTTTTGTATGAGCGCCTGTTCAGGAAATACAATAAACTCCGGTGATAATCAGAATGCAGTAACTGAAATATCAACATCAGAAAATGTTGAAACAGAAAGTTCAGAAGAGAATGTCATGTCGGAGGGAACGGCTATGTATCAGCTGGCAGAAAAAGATGAATCAGCAGATGATGAAGCTATTGAAGATAGTACTATGATAATGATGATTGATGGTACAAAAGTTAATGTGGAGTGGGAAGACAATCAGGCTGTAGAAAGATTGCGGGATATGGCTAAAGATGGTGATATTACCATTCAGATGTCAATGTATGGCGGTTTTGAACAGGTGGGTTCCATAGGACAGAGCTTGCCACGAGATGATAAGCAGACAACAACGACTTCAGGTGACATTGTACTATACTCCGGCAATCAGATGGTAGTGTTCTATGGCTCCAACAGCTGGTCATACACAAGGCTTGGTCATATATCTGATAAGGATGAGGCAGAGATGGCAGATCTTCTTTCACAAGGAGATGTTACGATAACCATCAGCACGGAATAGTTTTTTTTAGAAATGTCTGCAAAATGTCCGCTTGCTGTCTGTTTTCAGGCGTTTTTTCTTCAGATCCCGCTTCTTGGCGGGAACAATTCTTTCACGGTCCGGTGATAGTAATCGGAGAGCCGGATCGCCACATACACATTCGGGCACTGCGTCCCGTTTTCATAGCGATAGAGCGTTTTGGGATCGACGTTCAGATCCTTGGCGGCTTTGTTCCGGGAAATCCCGGCGGACTTCCGGGCTTCCAGCAAATTGTTAGGTGTTTCTGTTTCTCTCAAGCTGCATCACCTCCCCATAAGACTCTGACTGACATATTGTGATCCTTACCAGGCAGCTCTGCACACCTTCCCGAAGATGCGGAAGTCATCGCGGTCAAGATGCACCGGGATCGGATCATATTTCTGATTCAGCGAAATCAGGAATGTCCCGTTGCTGTCATTTTTCAGTTTCTTGATATACGCGTTGTCGTTTAGCGAAAAAATACCGATTTCCCCGTCATCCAGCGTTTCCTGCTGGTGCACATAAACCATGTCATGATCATGAAATGCCGGTTCCATACTGTCTCCGCTTACCGTAACGGCAAAATCCGCGTTCTTTGCGTCCCTGGCGGGCACTTCGATGGTCGTGTAATAATCGGAATCAAGAAAATCTCCGTGTCCGGCGGATACTCTTGCGTCGTAAAGCCGGAGTCGGGTCATGGAAGGACTGTCCGCCGGAGCTGCCGGATGTGGGATCACGTTCGTCTCCTTGACGTAGCTCACCGGGTGTGCCAGCATGCCAATATAGGAGAGCGCTTTCTGTTTTCCTTCGTCATTCAGCATGGCTAACGGATCCTTCGGGTTGCTCCCGAAATATTCCTCCAGGCAGTCCGGAATCTCCAGAATCCGGCAAATATGCAGGAAAACCCGCGCGGAGACTTCATTCCGCCCAGTCTCCCATGCGGAAACGCTTTTCTGAGTGACTTCAATTCCTTCCTCTTGCAGCCTTCCCACAAGTTCGGTCTGGGATATGTGCGCCTTCTTCCGGTAAGATGAGATGATTGCGCCGATATTATCCATAAAGCACCTCTTTCTGACGTGTCTGATTATGTTCCGCAGCGGGTATCCCGCTGCATGCAGGTCCGTATCCTCTCCCCTACAGAATAGCATCCTGTACAGCAAAGTCAATAGAAAAACCACTATTAAAAGTAAAAACGGGCTAAAACGTCTATTTTCAACCATTCAAAATAGCGATATACTGGTCATACAGAGAGAAACCACGATGCCACGTTTCTCTTTGCAGGCCCTGTGATCAGCAGGGACAGAACAGCTGCCGGTGCAGTCTCCGGCGGAAGGCAAGGGAGAGAGGTGAAAAAGATGTCGGATCGGATCATACTGCATGTGGACTGCAACTGTTTTTACGCTTCAGTGGAAATGCTGTACCACCCGGAGCTTGCCGGAAAGCCGCTTGCGGTCGGTGGAGATCCGGAAGAGCGGCACGGTATTGTCCTTACGGCAAACTACATCGCGAAGCGCCACGGCGTGAAGACCGGCATGGCACTCTGGCAGGCGAGGCAGTGCTGTCCGGAGCTTGTCTTTGTTCCGCCGAGAATGTACCTGTATCTGCGGTTCTCCCGCATGGCAAGAGCTATTTATCAGGAATATTCCGAGCAGGTGGAGAGTTTTGGCCTGGATGAATGCTGGATCGACCTCACGGACAGCTGCGCGCTCCTGGGCGATCACACGCAGACCATCGAGAATGGATACCGGATTGCGCAGGAGATCAGCGCGAGGATCCGCCGGGAGCTCGGCATCACAGTCAGCATTGGCGTCTCCTGGAACAAGATCTACGCGAAGCTCGGCAGCGACTATAAGAAACCTGACGCAATTACGATTTTTGACAGGAACAACTACAAGAAGTTGATTTACCCGCTTCCAGTGTCGGATCTTCTGTATGTCGGGAGGAGGACAGAGGAGAAACTGGAGAAATACGGCATTCGCACTATCGGGGAGCTGGCGGAAGCGGATCCGCGTTACCTTCAGAACTGGTTTGGCAAGATCGGCCCGATGCTCTCGGTATTTGCAAGAGGGGAGGATCGGACGCCGGTGAATGACCTTGGCGTGGAAGCACCAATCAAGAGTATCGGAAACAGTACGACAACGCCGCGGGATCTGGTAAATGATGAGGATGTACGGCTTGTCCTCTATCTTCTTGCGGAGAGTGTATCAGAGCGCCTCCGGAGGAATCACTTTGAGGGGCAGGTGATTTCTGTGTATGTGAGAAACACGGATCTCTGGGGATTTCATCAGCAGAAAAAGATTTCCGCGCCGACAAATATTTCCGGAGAGATTGAGGAAGCGGCATTTGACATCTTTCAAAAGCTGTACCGCTGGGAGAAGCCGGTCCGGAGCATTGGGATCAGCGTTGGAAACTTAAAGCCGGAAGGGCAGCCAAGGCAGCTCACCCTGTTTCTGAACGAGCAGTACCGCGAGCGGCAGATGCGGGCAGATCGGATGGTGACGCTGATCCGCAGCAGATATGGATATGCGGCGGTGAAGCGGGGTATTATGCATGAGGATCGGTATCTATCCTCCTTAAATGCGACGGCGGAGGATCACATGATCCATCCGCATTCGTATCTGGAACATGGAAACCGGAGCGGCTGTGAGGCGGTTCTTTGCACGGAAGGCAGGTGAATTACATGGGCGTTTACGACTATCATCATGATTCCGGGAGACCGGACCGCCCGGAGGTGCAGAGTGATGCGCCGCTTACAGAACACGCGCAGGAAACCCTTACCGTCAGTCCATATAAAGCCTATGTTGAGGTGATCGCGGATTTTTCCTCCGACGGGAGGATGAAACCGCTCCGCCTCATCTGGGAGGATGGCCGCAAATACGATGTGGACCGCATCCTCCGCGTGGACCGGTGTGCCAGCCTCAAGGCAGGAGGTGCTGGGATCCGGTATGTCTGCCGGATTCTCGGGCAGAGAGTCGAGCTGTTTTATGAGGAGAACGGCTTCTGGTTTGTGAACCGGAAGACACCGAGGGCATAGGAAGACTGACCGAACGGATCGATGATCCGGATCCATACTATGTGCTATCGGATGAGGGAAGCCATCCAGCGGCCCATATCCTCAGCAAGCTGCAGACGGCAGGAATCAAATCCATGCTTTCCCGGATAACGAATCAGCCGGTGACTGGCTGTTGTGGGTAGCGACTCCAGTTTCTTCCAGAGATCAGCGACATTGGTCTTTTCCGGAGCATCGTCATCATAGAGGCCTACCTGGATCAGGAGATTTCGGTCCTTAAGCACTTCTGCTTTATTTGCAAAATCCCAGTCTGCCATGTGCGCTTTACTATCTTCAAAGAGTGCCGTATCAGAAGCTTTGTGCAGCACATGCCCGAGCTCTGTGCAGAATTGAGCGACGGCCTCTTCGTGTGTCTGCCCTGTAGGGATGTCATATTTCCAAAGGGAGGCATGATTGAATGGAGCCATTACGACTGCCCCACGTACCCAGGGAAGCTGAGGAAGAACGTTCAACACGGTGTTGCCTCCGTTGGAATGTCCGGCAAGGAAGATGTTGTCCGGGTCGATGTTTAGATCCATGGCGTGATTTCTGGCATAAATCGCAGTTGCCATCGCATCATCTATGCAATGGGAAAATGAATAGGTTCCTTCAGATCCCCAGGCACCGCGATGGAAGATCCGGATCACTTCAAAGCCAATCCTGCGCAGATCTTGCGCAATATCATCATTCACTGTTGTGCCGGGGATGCCATGAAAGAGCAGTACCAGGGGATGAGGGGATTCATAGATTGAACCAGGCAGATAAATTTCTCCGTAAACGGTACTGCCGTCTACTTTTTCCTCAAATAAACGAGCGTCGGGCTGACCGTCTTGAGGATATGCAGGATCTTTTAATATTGTATCTGGATTTAAACGCATATTTAACCTTCCACTTTATCTAAACTCTCTGTTGTGTGCTTATACCAGTCTTTACCATAAACAAAACGAGAAGCGACCATGGAAACCACAGTATCACCGCAGGAATTCAGCAGTGTGCATCCCGGATCAAAGAGCTCGATGATCATGAGAAGGATAGGCATTGCTGCATCCGGCAGACCAAATACGGAAATGATCATCGTTTCGCCTGCCGCACCACCACCGGGAACAGAAGAAGTAGCCACAGAGGAAGCAACAGCCACAAATACGGCCAGAGCAATCTGGCTTGCTTTCAGCGGCATGCCAAACATGGTCGTGGCCAAAACAATGCAATATGTCATGGCGATGCAGGCACCGTCCATGTGACATGTTGCACCGAGTGGAATGACGACAGAATAAATATCATCCGGGACACCCAGTGTCTTGCAGGCATCCATCTGAAGCGGAATAGTAGCTGCCGATGAACGGGTTCCAAGGGCAGTCAGTGCAGCTGGCAGTATACTCTTAAAATAATGCTTTACACCCCAGGAGCCTGCTCCGATATAGGCATAAATACCCAGGAAAATGAAGAAGTAGGCAAAGACGATGCCATAGAATGTGAGCATGGCAAATCCGTAGGTCTTGAGGATTTCAATGCCATAGGTTGCCGTTAAGTCTGCAAAGTAGGCGCCCAGACCGATAGGAGCGAGCTTCATCAGTTCAGAAACCATCTTGTACATGATGGCAGAGCCGGAATTCAGGAATTGTTTCATTGGTTCAGCTTCTTTACCGACGAATGAACAGCAGATGCCAAAAAAGATCGTCATGATGATTAATGGCAGTACATGATAACGCGAAATCAGATCCGGAAAATCTCCCACAGTAAAGGTGCCAACGATTTGATCGGTAAGTGAAGTCTTTGCTGCATCCGTGGTTTCCATATCTACCTGAAAATTCGTTGGTACTCCGACGAGGCTGGTGACACCCATGGTGATTAAAGAAGCCAGGGTTGCTGTTGCGATAAAAAAGACCAGAGAGATGATCAGTGTTTTTCCAACCTTCCTGGTATCATTAGTGTTGGCGATAGAACCCGCGATCGAAAAGAAGATCAGAGGAACAATTGTGCAGAACAGAAGGTTCAGAAAAATGTTGCCGATTGGTCGGACAATATTGGAAATAGAAGGTCCTAGGACAAGTCCCAGAATTGCTCCGATGACACAAAAGGTGATGAGAATGACGGACGTCTTATACGTTTCCCACTTGCTTTTCTTTTTAGACATATGTAATTTCCCCCTACAGAGCCGCTCGCAGCAGATCTGTTTATATTATTCTTATAGCACTTTTACAGATTAGTGCAATAAAATCTTGAGGATTTCAAGATATTCTCTGCTTGGAACTAATGCATATTCTTCTTTTACGGACTTCTTCATAAGATTCTATTGATCTATGCTCCTGTGTAAACGCTCAGTATAGAAGAGCAAATACAATTGTGGTATACATGAAGGCTGAGATATATAATATAAAATGTGGAATTAGTAAGACTGCTGGCAAACACATAAAACTACGTAAACATAGTAGGGACGGGTGTATAATCTGATCTATTTTGTGATTTATGCTTTTGTGAGACAGAAGGAGTGAATCATGTATCAATTTAATGAGTATCAGGCGTCGGAGCATCGCTATGATGATGAAAAAATTTTATATAAGCGCTGCGGAGCTTCCGGTCTGAGGCTTCCAAAGGTGAGTCTTGGGCTTTGGCATAATTTTGGCTCTAAAGACAACTATGACAACATGAAGGCGCTGATTTTTACAGCATTCGACCATGGCATCACTCATTTTGATCTTGCCAACAACTATGGACCGGTCTATGGTGCGGCGGAGGAGAATTTTGGGCGGATTTACGAGCAGGATCTGAAGCCGTACCGTAATGAGCTGATCATTTCCACCAAGGCGGGCTATGATATGTGGCCGGGCCCTTATGGAAACTGGGGCAGCCGGAAGTATCTGATTTCTTCGCTGGATGAATCCTTAAAGAGGATGCATCTTGAGTATGTGGATATTTTTTATCATCATCGCATGGATCCGGAAACACCGCTTGAGGAAACTATGCTTGCATTGGATCAGATCGTGCGTTCGGGCAAAGCGTTGTATGCAGGCATTTCCAATTACAATGGGGAGCGTGCCCGGGAAGCGCAGAGGATTGCGAAGGAGCTGCATTTGCCGCTGATCATCAACCAGAACCGCTACTCGATTTTTGACAGGACAATTGAGGAAAATGGACTTAAGGCATGTGCAAAAGAGGACGGCATGGGTGTGATCTGCTTCTCGCCGCTTGCGCAGGGGGAACTCTCGGAAAAGTATCTGCATGGGATACCGGCGGATAGCAGGGTGGCAAGAGATGGGAGATTTTTGCATAAGGAGGATGTGATACAGCCGGAGAAGCTTAAGGCAATCCAGGCGCTTAAGGATCTTGCGGGGGAGCGGGGACAGACGCTGCCGCAGATGGCGCTTGCCTGGGTACTCCGGGATCCGGAGATTACGTCGGTGCTGATCGGCGCGTCCAAGCCGGAGCAGATCGTGGAAAATCTGGGTGTAGTTGGGCATACGGAGTTTTCTGAGGAGGAGCTTCAGCGCATCGATGCGATTTACCAAAGCATTGCGGGACTTCTGGACGGACACCGGCATGTATGAGCTGCAGGGCAGAAAAGGACAAAATCTGCTTGGGTATGCGCTGATGATGGCACGTGAGAGACTGTAATCAGCCTTACTAACGGAGCCAGCAAGATAAGCGCAGGCTAAATATAAGTTGGGGGAATCGTATGTGCTGCAGATATTGGATCGATGATTCTCCGGAGCTTCGGGAGATTACTGAGGAGATGAAGCATTCGCCATTGATGAGCAGGTGGCAGAGGAGAAGTGAAATCAAGACGGGTGGAGAGATCCGTCCTCAGGATATTGTGCCGGTGATTGCACCTGACCGTTCCGGTGAAAGGGCAGTATTTCCGATGAAGTGGGGGTATTCCGGGAAATCACTGCTGATTAATGCAAGGGTGGAAACCGCAGCTGTTAAAGCGACGTTTCAGAATGACTGGCGGAAACATCGCTGTATTGTCCCGGCGTCCTGGTATTTTGAGTGGGAGCATGTTGTCGGAAATGATGGAAGGACGCATACCGGCAAAAAATATAAGATCCTGCCTAAGGACAGTTCCATCACGTGGCTATGCGGATTGTACAGGATTGAGGAGGGAATGCCGCATTTTGTGATTCTGACAAGAGACCCTGCTACGGAAATACGATTTATACATGATAGGATGCCAATGATCCTGCCGGAGAACAGGATCATTGCATGGATCCGCCCGGATAGTCAGCCGGAGCAGCTTATAGGTGAAGCACTCACAGCAATGACGTATGCGCAGGTGCCGCGTTGATGGAGTACAGTTTGTGCTGAAATCGGATTCTGCGCATTGGATTTAGTTTATACCAAAGGCATATCCGGTCATTGCGATAGCACCGAGCTCGCAGTGATTGTTAAATACAAGTATAAGCTGACAGATATCGGACGGGAGTTTGAACCGGTGCTTGAGAGTATTAAGGTCTGGGGAAATAAGTATATCCAATACCTGCATGATAAAAATGCGTGAGACAATTTTTTGCACATACATGGTGATAGTATTGATATAAGAAGTAAGGATTTGGAGAGTTCAAAGGAAGTGTGCTTAGAGTGCTTCATGTGCTGGGAGTGGCAGATGTATGGGGATTGATATTCAGAAGGAACTATTTTTACTTAAGGATCCGAAGTACGCGGTCTTTCAAGCTCGTTTAACGCCGGGGGTGTCCCGAGACCGCATTATAGGCGTCCGTATCCCGGCGTTACGGAAGCTTGCTAAAAAATATTATAAGGATCCGGAACATATACAGTTTTTAAATCAACTGCCGCATCCATATTATGATGAGGATCTGCTTCATGGACTTTTGATTTCGGAGGAACGGGATTATGAGATCTGTATGCAGCAGATGGAGGCATTTCTGCCGTATATTGATAACTGGGCCGTCTGCGATTCAATATCGCCAAAGGCATTCGCAAAGCATAAAGCGGAATTGATCGTAAAAATCAGGGCATGGATTGTGTCCCCGCACACGTATGTCTGCCGCTTTGGGATAGGGATGCTGATGAAGCATTTTCTGGATGAGGATTTTAAACCGGTATATCTGGAGCTTCCGGCGGCAGTGCGTAGCAGTGAATATTACGTAAACATGATGATCGCCTGGTTTTACGCAACGGCACTTGCAAAGCAGTGGGATGAAACGATCCCATATCTTGAGACAGACAGGCTTGATCTATGGAAGCACAACAAAACGATTCAGAAAGCGATCGAGAGCTATCGCATTACGGCAGAGCAGAAAAATTATCTCAGAAGTCTGAAAAGAAAAGTCTGAAAAATGTATTATGAAATTATGGTAAGATGATTTAAGAAAATCAGCGCATATAGTGCAAGGAGGAAAAGATGTTAGAGGTTGGAACCAAGGCACCGGATTTTACGCTGCCGGATCAGAACGGAGAAATGAGAAGTCTTGCAGATTATAGAGGACAGAAGGTCATCCTTTATTTTTATCCCAAGGATATGACTGCCGGATGTACAAAACAGGCATGTGGCTTTGGTGAGCTGTACCCGCAGTTTCGCACAAAGGGTGCTGTTGTGATAGGCATCAGCAAGGATAGTGTTGCATCGCATAAAAAGTTTGAGGAGAAATACGGTCTGCCGTTTACGCTGCTCGCGGATCCGGAAAAGGAAGTGATCCAGGCATATGATGTCTGGAAGGAAAAGAAAAATTACGGCAAGGTCTACATGGGAGTGGTAAGAACCACGTATCTGATTGATGAAAACGGGTTTATCATCAAAGCCATGGATAAGGTAAAAGCGGCGGAGAATCCTCAGCAGATGCTTGGAGCGCTGGAATGAGAGTCATTATATCTCCGGCCAAAAAGATGCAGGTGAATGCAGATACCTTTATATGCACGGAGATGCCGGTGTTTATGGATAAGACTACGATCCTTAAAAACTGGATTTGCAGTCTTACGTATGAGGAGCAAAAAAAGCTTTGGGCGTGCAATGACAAGATTGCGAAGCAGAATACCGGGCGGTTTATGCATATGGAGCTTTATACAAATCTGACACCGGCGATCCTTTCCTATGACGGAATCCAGTATACCTATATGGCTCCGGCGGTATTTGAGGATGGGGAGCTTCAATACATTCAGAAGCATTTCCGGATTTTATCCGGTTTTTACGGTGTCCTGAAGCCTATGGATGGAGTGGTTCCTTATCGACTGGAAATGCAGGCTAAGGCTTGTGTCGGCGGATACAAAAATCTTTATGATTTCTGGGGTGATGCGCTTTACAAGGAAGTGATGGATGACAGCAGGACCGTCGTTAATCTGGCATCCAGGGAATATTCCAAATGCATTGAGAAATATCTGAAGTCCGGCGACCGCTATGTAAGCTGCATCTTTGGTGAGCTGGAAGGTGATAAAGTGATCCAGAAAGGTGTATACGCCAAGATGGCCCGGGGAGAGATGGTTCGTTTTATGGCAAGCATCCATGCGGAAACTCCGGAGGAGATCCGGAGCTTTGACTGGAGCGGCTACCATTTCGACGAGAGACATTCGACGGATACGGAATATGTCTTTCTGCGGTAAGAAGAATAAGCTATGGTTCTGGTCTTATCAAAGTCAGGCAGCAGCTGTGCGGCTTAGGTATTGGTGGTAAAGATAGATCCAGAGGAAAAACTGGCAGATAATCGCAATGATCCAGCTTAGTGGAAAGCACAGATATAGTACATTCAGAGAATGGTGGGTTTTAAACCAGGTCAGGATAAAGAGAATCCGGCTTCCGCAGATGGTTGTCAGGGTTACGAGGGTAGGTCTCGTGGAGTAGCCCATGCCACGCATGGAACCGACAAAGACATCGATTGTTCCGTTAAGAAATAATAAGGATGCAACATAATGTAAGCGATACATGCCCAAGCGGATCACAACGACCTCATTGGTAAACAGTCCAAGCAGCTCCGGGCCGAAATGATAGTCCAGAAATCCAATCAGATATCCGGAAATTCCGCTTAAAATAAGCATTGTCACTAGTATTTTTGGAATGCGTTTTGTTTTACCGGCGCCTGCGTTTAGTCCTGTAAAGGTAACGGTAGTCTGGTTGAATGCAGATGATGCTACATAAACAAAATCTTCCAGTGTCAGTGCCGCGCTGTTAGCCGCAATGGCGGCAGAGCCAAAGGTGTTGATACTGGACTGCACGATGATATTGCTGATCGAGAACATAATACCCTGAATAGAGGATGGAATGCCGATTGACAGTATTTTTCTGAAAAATTTAGGATCAGGACGGATCTTATTAAGGTACAGTCTGTCAGGACCAGCTCCACGGCAGAGGTATAATGTGACAAGTGCTGCGGAAAATAACTGAGAAATTGCGGATGCAAATGCTGCACCGGCAACCTGCCAGTGGAACGTCACAACAAAAAGCAGGTCCAGGACAACGTTAAGCAGTCCTCCCAGAAACAGAAAAAATGTGGGCCGTCTGGTATCTCCGGCGGAACGCAGTATGGAAGCTCCGAAATTATAGATTGCTGTAAAGATGAGTCCGGTAAAATAGATCTGGCAGTAATGCTGCGTTTCCGTAAAAGTATAGTCCGGTACAGACATGAGACGGAGTATTACTGGTGAGAGTAAAATACCTGCAAGCGAAAAAATCAGTCCTGAGATGATGGCAAGGAAATAGATGCAATGCATAGCGCGGAAAAGATCCTTATGGTTGCCTTCTCCGATCAGTGTGGAGATGACAACATCACTGCCCACGGAGAGACTGATCAAGCCCCAGACAAAGAAATTGATCATCGGACCGCCGGCACCGACAGAGGCGAGTGCCTGAGATCCGCAGAAATGACCGACGATCAGGGTATCGGTTGCATTAAAAAGTCGCTGCAGCAGGATGGAAATCATGAGCGGCGGTGTAAATATAAGAATATTTTTTAGTAAAGATCCATGGACCGGATCAAAGCTTCTATTCATGTGGTGCCTCTGAAGTGTTACCCTATTCATACTCTGATAAGGGCAAATATAGCACAAGTGCAGAGGTAAAACAATTAACGCCTCGATACAACAGACATTAACGACTTAAACTTAATAAGATAGATAAGGCAAAAGATAAAATAAAAAATCCGGGAGAGACAAGGTGGTATAGAGATGGAAATTTTAAAATACGGCAGCGATGCAGCGGTAAATATATTGATACAGGCGGTGGATGAGCATGACCTTGAGCTGATCGAGAGTGAAATTGCCGGGATTAAAGAGGAGACGACAGAGAGGTTTTGTTTACTGGCAGTTAAGATTCAGGACTGGAATCGGGAGCTCTCTCCCTGGCAGGCACCGGCGGTTTTTGGTAAGGAGGATTTCGGTGCGGGTGCTGCGGAAACACTTAAGGAGATAGAGAAGCTTTGTGCTGATCCAATGAAAAATTATTATATTGGAGGGTATTCGCTTGCCGGTCTTTTTGCGCTTTGGGCTGCATATCAGACAGATCTTTTTAAAGGCGTGGCAGCGGCATCTCCATCTATGTGGTTTCCGGGTTTTATCGAATATATGTCATCCCGGCAGATCCGCTGCGGGAAGGTATATTTAAGCTTAGGTGACAGGGAGGATCGCAGTAGAAATCCGGTGATGGCGTCGGTAAGTGAAAAAATCCGTGCGGCAGAAAAGATCCTTAAAGAACGCGAGGTGCAGTGTACTTTAGAGTGGAATCCCGGAAATCATTTCAGGGCCTCGGATCTGCGGACGGCAAAAGCATTCGCATGGATCCTGCAGCAGTGAGTACTGTTTTTGCAGGTGAAGGGATTGTTAAGAGCATATACATGATCAGGCTTGAAATATGCGGCCACATATACAATATCAACAAAAATATTGATAAATATAATTGAAATAATAATTTCTGGTTTACGCTTTGATCATTGCATTGTATAATAAATATGATTATAGCTTTACCTTAAGTTGAGAATAGAGAGATCATAGATACTGACAGTTCAGCTATTTTCATATAATAACAGTATTATATTATAGAGGAGGAGTATATTGATAGATGACTCTGGGTCCGGTAAGGTGGGAGATCTGACGGACCGTAAACATTCACTATACAGAAAAATCGCAGACTGGATTCATCCTCAGGTTCCGAAGGAGGTTTTCCGGGAAATTATTAAAAGCAATGTCTGTAATCTGCAATGGATAGCCGCGGCAGTTTCCATCCTGGAGATGTTTATCCTTGTCCTGTATACCATCAGACAGGCGGATCATCTTGCGGATGAGCTTGACAGTCTGTTTAGTGTCTTGTTTTGCATTGTCTTAAGCATCGCAGTCGCCGTACATTTAAGCAAAGTGACCAGATCGGAAGAACTGCTGGAGCAAAAGCTATATCGTGAGAGGGGAGTCCTCATTGCGTATTATACAGTGCTTATGATATGGGGCATGGCTGCATCGTATCGTCATTACGTAGCCGGTGAGCAGATGATTACCTTTTTTATCGTGGAGGTTGTTTTTGCAAGCTTCGTGTCCATGGAACCGATGATCAGCTTTATCCTGCTGCTTACAGGACATACCATCTTTTTTTATATGATTTTTATGATTGATGGGGCATGCCGGCTCAATATCCTCAATTATTTTGCACTTGGGGTCCTGCTTTGGCTGGGTATGACCCTGCATTATCGTATCCTTGCACGTCAGATCTCACAGAGACAGGTTGTCGAGCATTTGAACCGGCAGCTGAATGAGCTTTCTCTTACGGATCCGCTGACCGGAATCGGAAACAGACTTGCGCTGAAATCAAAACTTAAGTCTGTACCGGGATGTCATGTTACTGTTATGATGGCGGATATTGATCATTTTAAAGAAGTAAATGATACATTCGGTCATGAGGCAGGGGATCAGATACTTACCAGAGTTTCGGAATATCTGAGGCAGTCTTTTCCGCGAGACTGCTGTTTCCGGTATGGAGGAGATGAGTTTCTCGTTCTGATGCAGGATATATCGGAGGAAGAATTTAACAGGAGGAGAAACCAATGGCTCTCCAGGATTTCCAAAATTGAGCTTCCTGAGAGTTCTATGACGATCAGTTGCAGCTCCGGATATATTACCGGCAGTCCTCAGACAGATATAGAGGTACAGGAGCTCATCCGGGATGCGGACCTTGCGCTGTATTGTGATAAAAAGAATCATCATGAAATGAATAATATGCAATTTTCAGGGGGGGGGGGGACTTGAGTATTTGATCTCTTCCCTGCATAAACATGAAAACAGATAAAACGGATCCTGCGTTTTTTGTAACTACAGCCGGCTGATAAGTATGATAAAAGTTCATACTTATCAGCCGGCTTTTAAGTGCGTATGATGAAGCTACAGGAAAGGAGTTCGTGATGAATAAGAAAAAAAGCGTATGGGATAAGATACCAAATGGCGTGTGGCTCCTGATTTCACTGGGAGTTGCCATCGCACTTTGGCTGTTTGCGGCATACCGTTGGCCGATTGTATTCGCAGGACCTAAAAAGGTATGGGCTGCATTTGTATCTAAAGGTATTGAGTCTACAATCCTCTGGGAGCATGTTTGGGGTTCTCTGTCGAGAGTGCTGACCGGATTTGGCATTGCCTTTGTGCTTGCCATACCGACAGCGTTTCTCATGGCATGGTATGAGCCGTTCTGCAGAATCGTTGAACCGTGGATCCAGTTTGTAAGAAACATACCACCTCTTGCGTATGTATTTCTTATTACAGCGGCGCTTGGTGTCGGAAATATAGGCAAGGTTACAGTCATCGTGATTGCCTCCTTCCTGGTACAGGTCGTGACGGTATATCAGGGTGTCAAGGGTGTAGATGCTACACTGATCAAGGCGGCAAGAGTGCTTGGTGCGGGAAACAGAGATATCTTTTTTAAGATCATCATCCCGGCATCAACTCCATATATTCTGGTAGCGGCAAGACTTGGACTTTCCACCTCGCTTACAACCTTGATGGCTTCGGAAATTGTCGGTGGTGATCGCGGTCTTGGTATGATGATCCAGAAGGCGAGCGGCTATTATCAGATGGATGTGGTGCTTCTCGGCATCATCTTACTTGGCATTATCGGTATCACATTTGAGAAGATCGTTAAATTCCTTGAGAGGAGGTTTACAGGATGGCAGGAAACAGTCCAGTAAAAGTTAAAATCGATCATGTTGTCAAGAAGTTTAACGGCAGAAATGGCGAGATGATTGCACTCAATGGTGTGGATCTCGATATCCATGAAAATGAGTTTGTATGTGTGGTAGGTCCATCCGGCTGTGGTAAGTCAACTTTACTGAATATCATCGGCGGACTTGCAACCCCGACGGAGGGACATGTCTATGTTGACGGCAAGGAGGTTGATGGACCGAGTCCTGAGAGAGGCATTGTATTTCAGCAGTATGCATTATTTCCATGGCTCACAGTAGAAAAAAACGTTATGTTTGGACTTCTGCAGCAGGGGATGGAAAAGGAGAAGGCAAGAGAGATTGCACATATGTATCTTAAGATGGTAGATCTTGAGGACTTTGCCAAGTCGTATCCCAAGGAGCTCTCCGGTGGTATGAAGCAGAGAGTCGCCATTGCAAGAGCCTATGCAGTAAATCCTTCTGTACTGCTGATGGATGAGCCGTTTGGTGCATTGGATGCCCAGACCAGAACACAGCTGCAGAGTGAGCTGCTTGTGACTTGGGAGAAGGAGCAGAAGACCTGCTTTTTCATTACGCATGATGTAGAGGAAGCAATCATCCTTGCGCAGAGAGTTGTCATCATGCATGCCCGTCCGGGTCGTGTAAAGGAAATCGTAGATATTGATATTCCATATCCGAGAGATCAGGCGACCAAAATGACACCAAGATTTCTGGAGCTTAAAAATCATATCTGGAAGCAGGTATATGAGGAGTATCTTGCAGTTCGTAAGTAATTTATCCACAGTAGTGGGTGTGATAAACGTAAATCCAAAATAGGAGGGATCATTATGAAAAGAAGAGCATTGGCTGGTCTACTGGCAATCGGTATGGCTGCATCTCTTGCAGCATGCGGAGGCTCCAAGCAGACATCAACGACAGCGGCAGCATCCAGCGCAGCAGAAACCAAGGCTGCAGCATCATCAGAGGCTGCGTCAACAGCTGCGGCAACTGAGGCTGCGTCCTCTCAGGCAGAGTCCCAGGCTGCTAAAAAGGACTATGAGCCGGTAACGGTAAGAGTTGCCTATATGCCCAATATGGGTTCTGCAGCATCGCTCTTTGTAGGTATCGATCAGGGTTACTTTGCGGAATATGGTATCACAGTTGAGCCGGCAGAGTTCCAGGGCGGACCTGCAGAGATCACGGCGATGGCGTCCGGAGACATTGATATTTCCCAGATCGGTCATGGCGCACATGCACTCTGCATCGAGGGTCAGGCAAAGATTTTCCAGATGGATACCACGACATCTCTTGCAGATGAGGTAGTTGCCAACAAGGCGCATGGCATCGAGAAGGCAGAGGATCTCAAGGGTAAGACCATTGCGGTTGCTTCCGGTACTTCTTCTGAAATTATACTGCATCAGGTGCTTGCCAAGGCCGGACTTACCGATAAGGATGTAAACCTTGTGGAGATGGCAGTGGATGGTATGACAACAGCTATGGTTGCAAATCAGATTGATGCCTGTGCTACATGGAGTCCTAACACGGTTACGCTTAAAAATGCTTTAGGCGATAACTACCTCTCTCTGGGAAGCAACAAGGATTTCCTGGATCAGGCGATTTTCCCGTCAAGCTATATTACCACTGATAAATACGCTTCCGAGCATAAGGATGTGCTTGTAAGATTTGCTGCAGCTCTCGATAAGGCGCATGATTACCGTGCAGCACATACCGAGGAGACTGCCAAGGCACTTGCCAAGAAGCTGGATGCTCCGGAAGACACCATGCTCGCTTCCATTAAGGAAGGTGACTGGGAGACCATTACGCAGGTGGCAGGTGACATGGATGCTATTAAGAAGATCTATGAGACACAGCAGAATGTATTTATCGCTAACGGACGCATCAAGGACAAGGTTGATACCAACAACTATGTGATGTATGATGTGATGAAGGATGGATATGATCTGTACTCCCAGAACAAGTGATGTGATTACGCAGCTTGCACGTTGGTTTTATAAGACAGGACATGCTTCCATGATTTAGAGATCACGAAGCATACGCTGGAGTACTCTGAAGATCGTATTACCAAAATACAGAAGGGATAGTACTCAATGAGTGAGGCCGGATGCTCTGAAACAGGGCTCCGGCCTTTAAGGTACCTGCTATATGCTGATTATTACACTGATTATCTCGGCGCTGATCTTCCTTTTGATCGGAATTGTAAAACGAAATGACAGATCTATCTCCCTGCTTCTTTTAAGCGCCTCGGAAGCGCTGATGCTCGGGGGTATCATCGTTTACATTGCGATGATGGGAGGTACGGCAGCGAAGGAAGTGAAGCTTCTGTTCCTCACATCATCGATACAGCATAGTCTGCGAGCTATGCCGATTCACCTGGATAAGCTGGGATATCTGGTGGCAGTGACAAGGCTTCTGTTTCCATGGTTTCTGCTACTGGTGTCTCTTGGATTTAGCAATACGCAGAGGATCAGGCGCAGAAGCAGGTGGATTAAGTTACTGACGGCGATTCCGACAGGATTGTTTCTCGTTTATTATTATCCGCCGGTTTTTAAAAGCATTGCAGAATATCGCTTTGAGATGCAGGTCATCATGATGAAGATCGTATATTACTGGATCTTTGTGATGATTGCCTTATCCGCTGGGCTCTTGCTTCTGGAATATTTCCGGACGACAATTCCAATATTCCGGAGGGACTTTTTATATATCCTGCTGTATCTTTTTGCGGCGACAGCCTTGTATCTTGTCTATGCCACCAAGGATCCATCCCAGATTTACAATATGTTTATCTCGGAATACATCCAGCTCGGCATCAGCAATTACATCAGTTCGACGCTCAGTTCACGGGGATGGAATCTGCTGCTCATGATTACCGCTGCTTCTGTCCTTGCCGGAACCTATGGACTGCTTCACTATGTGCGGGTGGAGTATACGGAAAACCAGGAGGACCTCCGCCTTGAACGGCAGTTTGATCTTGCCGGGATGGGCGTATCGGTTTTTGCGCATGGTATGAAAAATCAGGTACTGTCAGCACAGGTTCTCCACAAGAGGATGAAAAAGGAGCTTGCCAAGGAATCCCCGGATCTTATGCTGATCCGGCAGTACGAGAGTGAGCTAAGTGACCTGAACAGCAGCATGAAGACAAGACTTGAGGAGTTTTATTCCACAGTCCGTAATAATGCATTGACGCTGGTTCCGGTTCCGGTAAGGGATGTGGTGGAGCTTTCGGCAAAGCGCTTCCGGGAAAAATATCCGGAAGGGAAGCTTGAAATAGAGCTTCTTACAGACCGAAAGGTGCTGGTGGACGTATCTGCTATTTCAGAGGCGGTTTATAATCTTTTAATCAATGGATATGAGGCTGCGCTTGCTGCAGGCAGAGCGGACCCGAAGGTTCAGCTATCGGTGCGTGCCGAACGGATCTGGACGGTATTTGCCGTGACAGATCATGGCAAGGGAATTTCCAAAGAACAGCGGCTCAGGATTTTTGAACCGTTTTATACGAGTAAAAGCAAAAATACCAATTGGGGTATGGGGCTGTTTTACGTGCGCAGAATCGTCCGTAAACACTTCGGACATCTAAAGCTGGAGTCCATCGAGGGCAGGGGAAGTACGTTTCTTTTAATGCTTCCCAGGTATGGCGACTAGGTTTAATAAAGGTAAGACGATATTTACAATAAGGATTATACTTAAAGTAAAGATGTAACTTATACCATGCAAACAATTGATTTGGATCAGGAGGGCAGGACATGGAAGACTTGAGTCATCAACTGATACGGGTCATGGTCGCTGAAGACATTGATATCCTGAGAGAGGATTTCTGCGAGACTATTAATGGCGAGGAAGACATGGAGGTGATCGGGGACGCGGCTACCGGTGCGGAAATCACAAGACTTGCGCTGGAACGGAAGCCGGATATCGTCCTTATGGATATTGAAATGGAGGATCTCACTTCGGGAATCACTGCGGCAGAACACATTCACAGTAAGGACCCGGAGATTAAAATTATATTTATGACTGCGCATGAGACAGATGAAATGATCCACTCCGGGATGGGAACCGGTGCGGTGGATTATATCATCAAGGGATGTGATGATGCGGTGCTTCTGGAGCATATCCGGAGAGCCTATGAAGGTAAAACGGTGCTGGAGAGCAATGTTCAGCAGTCTATTATCAAGGAGTACAACCGGCTTCGTAAAAGTGAGCAGTCTTTGGTGTTTTTTATTAATAATGTTTCCCATCTCACGCATTCGGAGCGGGAAATCATCCGGCTTCTCCTGGAGGGAAAAAAAGTCCGGGAAATTGCGGAGGCAAGGAGCGTTGAGATCGTGACGATTAAGACGCAGATCAAGGGGCTTTTACACAAATTCGGCTGTTCCCGCAGTAAGGAAATTGTCGAGCTGATTCACCAGCTGGGGCTGGAAAAATTATTTATGCAGGAAAAGGAGTAAGACAATGAAGGATAAGAGTTATTACAATATTTCAGCGGAAGATCTTGGCAAGGATGCCAACATCCCGATTTTAAAGCTTGGTGACTCCGGTGAGGTTTTTTATGAGATGGCGCTGGAGATGGTGAATGTGATCAAGGAGCATAATGCCGCCGGGAAGCATACGGTATTTATCTGTCCGGTGGGGCCAGTCGGTCAGTATCCGATCTTTGTCCGTCTTGTAAACCGGGACAGAATATCGCTTAAGCAGTGCTGGTTCATCAATATGGATGAATATCTTAACGATGACGATACCTACATTTCCGAATCGAGTCCGCTGTCCTTCCATGGATTTATGAAGCGCACGGTGTATGAAAAAATCGATCCGGAGCTTGTAATGCCGGAGGAGCAGAGGATCTTTCCGGACCCGGAGCATCCGGAACGGATTCATGAGATTATTACGGAGCTTGGCGGGGTAGATGTCTGCTTTGGAGGTATCGGCATAAATGGGCATCTGGCATTTAATGAGGCGGATGACAGGCTTACGGCGGAAGAATTTGCCAAGCTTCCTACGAGAGTGCTGACAATCAGCCGGGAAACCAGGACCAGCAATGCGATTGGAGATTTAAATGGCGCGATCGATGCAATGCCGCATAAAGCGATTACGATTGGTATTTCGGAGATTCTTGCTGCCCGGAAGGTCCGGATCGGCGTATTCCGTGACTGGCATCGTGCGGTGATCCGGCAGGCAGCCTATGGGGAGGTCAGTGCGCATTTCCCGGCAACGCTCCTGCAGCGGCATCCGGATGCGATGATTATTACCAATGCCAATGCGGCGAAGCAGCCATTTTAAGTGAAAATCAGGAGGTGGTACGATATGCTGCTTAAAAACGGAGCGTTTTATCTGAATCATGGTTTTGTAACATCGGATCTCCGGATTACTGATGGTCGTATTGAGGCATACGGCAGTCTGGAGGCTGAGCCGGGCGAGGAGGAGCTGGATCTCAACGGAAAGCGTGTGGTACCCGGATTTTTTGACATTCACACGCACGGCGCGCATGGGACGGATGTGAATGCAGCGTCCCCGGAGGAGCTCGAGGATATCAGCTGCTTTTTTGCAAGCCAGGGCACCACAAGCTGGCTGGGTTCCATCCTGACGGATACGGAGGAGGCGACCAATCGTGCGATTGATGCATATCTCGGCTGGAAAAAGCTGCCGCATCATGGAGCTACGCTGGAGGGCATTCATCTGGAAGGCCCGTTTTTATCAACGGATTATAAGGGGGCGATGCCGGAGCAGCTTCTGCGTATGCCGGACATTGCGCTGATCCGCCGGTATCAGGAGCGTGCCGGAGGCGATATCCGCTATATTACGATTGCTCCTGAGCTTCCGGGGGCTGTTGCCATGATTCCGGAGCTTAAGGAGATGGGGATTCAGGTCGCCATAGGACATTCCGGCGCAAGCTACGAGACTTCCATGGAGGCAATCCGGTACGGCGCGATGGCATCGACACACACCTGCAATGGTATGAAGCTGATGCATCAGCATTTTCCGGCGATTCTGGGAGCGGCACTGGAATCCGATGAGCTCTACTGCGAGATGATCTGCGATGGCAGACATCTGCATCCCGGTATGGTCCGGATTCTGATTAAGGCCAAGGGACTGGATCGTGTGGTTGCAATCACGGATTCCATTATGGCTGCAGGTCTTCCGGATGGACGGTATAAGCTGGGCGTCAATGATGTCGTTGTGGAAAAGGGCGATGCCAAGCTTGTAAGTGACGGAACCCGAGCCGGCAGTACTCTCACCACCGGGCAGGCGTTTCGCAATCTCCATCGGTTTACAAAGTATTCCATGGAAGAGATTGTGCCGGTACTGACGGAAAATCCTGCAAAGCTGATTGGGCTTGACAAACGGATCGGTTATCTGAAGCCGGGGATGGAGGCAAATCTCCTGGTGCTTGAGGACTGGCATGTGACTAAGACCATGGTGCATGGGCGTTTTGTCTATGAGGAGAGCTGAGTTCAAAGAAGAATTGATAGGATAGGATGGCATTGCCTGGATAGTCTGGAGGCAGAGAAGGGAGAGTCGGAGAAAGCTATGGAACAGATGGATCGTAAGCATGTGCTGCGCAAATTGTTTTTTTCTACTTTATATCTCAGTACATTTACCTTTGGCGGCGGTTATGTCATTGTGACGCTGCTCAAAAGCAAATTTGTGGATGAGCTTCACTGGATTGATGATGATGAAATGCTGGATCTCGTCGCCATTGCGCAGTCTTCGCCGGGAGCCATAGCTGTAAATGGTGCTATTGTTGTCGGATATAAGCTGGCAGGAATTCCTGGCATTTTGTGTTCAGTATTTGGAGCAATTATCCCGCCATTTTTGATCCTGACTGCCATTTCCTTCTTTTATGATGCCTTTAAGAGTAATTTTGCAATCAAGGCGTTGCTCTCTGGCATGACAGCAGGAGTTGCAGCGGTAATCATGTCGGTTGTATATGACATGGGAGGAGACGTCGTAAAGACCAGAGACTGGGTTCGGATCCTTGCAATGATTCTTTCATTTACAGCAAACTACTTTTTCCATGTGAATGTCATCCTGATTATTCTTGTCACTGCAGCGGTGGGTGCTGTGCGTACGATTGTGAGAGAGAAACGAAAGGGGGCAGGGCAATGATATTTCTAAAGCTTTTTCTTGCCTTTCTGCAAATTGGAGCGTTCAGCTTTGGAGGCGGCTATGCTGCAATGCCGCTGATTCAGGCACAGGTGATTGATCGGTACGGCTGGCTTACTATGTCGGATTTTACGGATCTTGTGACCATTGCCGAGATGACACCGGGACCGATCGCCGTAAACTCCGCAACTTTTGTAGGAAATCAGGTTGCAGGGATACCGGGGGCGCTTGTGGCAACTGCCGGAGTTATCCTGCCTTCCTGCATTTTTGTAACAGGACTTGCCTGGCTTTATAAGAAATACAGGAATCTTGTGTTACTCCAGGGGATTCTTCAGTTCCTTCGTCCGGCAGTCGTAGCAATGATTTTTACCGCCGGTCTTAAAATTCTGATCCCCGCGGTATTTACCTCCGGAGCCATTTCCTTTGCTGCAGGTGATGTAAACATCCGTACGGTGGTCTATTTTATCGGTGCATTGATTGCGCTCAGGAAATTTAAGATCGGACCGATTAAGGTTATGGTTGGCTGCGGCTTGCTGGAATTCATTGTGCGTTGGGGACTTAGGTTCTTTGGGGCGTGAAACGAGCCATAAGGCAGCCAACATCCCCAACTCAAATTAAATTTGCATGGGGGGTTCATCTAAAAAAACCTAAAAATTCCCGGGGGATCAAACCTCCAGGAATTTTTTTAGTATCACGTAATATGCGGCGCCCTTGGCACCACGACTCTGATCAAAGGGAACAAAGCCGACCTTTACCTCCTCCTCATTGAGACCGTAGAAATTTTTATGTGCGGCTTCCAGCAGGTAATCGCGGTTCATTGGCTCCTGCATCATGTAGGCGTCTACAATGACAAGCTCCGGATTCATCAGATTCACGACATTTGCAAGAGCGATACCGGCGTAGTGCAGAGTTTCCTTAAAATTTCTGGTGATTGCCGGGACTTGTTTACGTTCAAGCTCCAGGAGATTATCGAGATCAAATTTTCCGTATTTATTGAGAATGTCCCTAAGCTCCGGAGCCTCTCCTTTAAGCAGATCCTGCTGGCACCGCTCCATGAGTGCCCGTTCACTGGCGAGATCATCAACCGACAGAAAGGTCCCTGTGGTGGAATCCGATGCCATAAGCGCATGTCCAAGCTCTCCGGAACCATAGGAGTGTCCGGACAGGACCTGACCACCGACCATCAGAGGGCAGGCAATACCCTTGGATATATAAAAATATGCAAATGTATCCGATCCGGCGTTTTGCAGGTTCATGACCTGTTCCAGAGCGCGCAGACGCACGTTATTGTCGATCATCACCGGGATCCCGAGTCGAGCCTCAAGATCCGCTGCCAGAGGATAACCGCTCCATCTGGCACGAGGCGTTTTGCGGATCAGCCCCTGCTCATTATTGATAAATCCGGGCAGACCGATTCCGGCACCCAGGAGATGTCCGGTATCCTTGGGCAGAAGCATCCGGATCATAGCACAGAGCTGCTCCAGCATGATATCATAGGATACATTTGGTGGCTGTTCTGAGACGGCAGTGCGAATGTTTCCTTTTAAGTCCATCAAAACCGCTTCTGTTGTATAAGGTCCAAGCTCGACGCCAATGGCAAGACCTGCATCCGCGCGAAATGCAATGGAACTAGGATGTCTGCCGCTTGTCTGCTTTAACTTATCCTCCGGCAGTGGAATCTCCTCAAGGATGCCCTCCTGCAGCATTTCATTGACACTGGTGGTGATGGTAGGCTTGGTAAGATGCAGGATTTCCGCCATTTGCGTGCGGGTAGCATCCGGCGTACGGAAGATCAGATTTTTAAGTAGTGCGCGGTTTCTACGGCGCGTTTCAATCAGGTTGCTGCCTTTATCCTGCATAGATCATCCTCTTATTATAGCTGTTTATATATGTTTATATCTGCTTACATCTGTTTCGTTATGCTGATAGTGTATATCCGTTTATTTCTTCTGAGAGTTGTATCTCTGATTTTGCAAAGTACATATCTACATATATGCATGAGATACCATCAATTGATCGTGTTCATGAGATATATAGGATCACAACACTGAGGATAGTATAGTAGATTTACAACGTTCATGTCCAGTAAAGAGACAGAATAGGGCAGTTTAAACAAAATAGCGGGTGAAGATTTGATAGATTTACTATTGTTAAAACTTTTAACTTAATGTATGCTTACAACAACAAAGAGCCCGGCCAGCTGACAATGCCAGGATCCGGAAGGATGCTATACCGGGTTATAAAGACAAAAGATTTCAATAATTTGTTAATAGTTTTAACAATATAGGAGCTGAAATGATTCGTTTTGAAGTAAATTCCGATCTTTCGGATCAAGAAACCACTTTAAAGCAGATGATGCAGGAGCATACGGAGATGCTGGCTGAGGCTCAGGCGGGAGAGGAAAAATATAAGGACTCCCAGGACTGGCTGGATACAGATATTGAGGCAGGAGAGGAACAGCTGCTCCGGATTGAACGGAAAGCGCAGGAAATCCGCAGAAATGCCGATGCCTTTGTGTTGATCGGTATCGGTGGGTCCAATAACGCTGCTCGTGCCGTTGTGGAAGCACTGAAGCCTTTAGACGGATGCGAAATCATCTATGCAGGTAATACACTGCACCCGCATGAAGTAGAAAAAATGCTGCAAAAGCTTGCTGGAAAAGATTTTTACATTGACTGCATCGCTAAAAACTTTGAAACACTGGAACCGGGGGCAGCGTTTCGTGTCCTTAGACAGTATATGGATGAGCGTTATGGCGATCAAGCTCCGGAGCGTATCATTGCAACCGGTACACCGGGAAGCACACTCTGGCAGCTCTGTCAGGAACAGGGATATGATTTCTTTGAGTTTCCTGTGAATGTAGGCGGCCGCTATACCGCCATGACCAACGTGGGATTGCTGCCTATGGCGGTTGCAGGTGTCGATGTAAGAGCACTGGTAAAGGGAGCGCATGACATGCAGCTGCAGCTTCATAAAGAGCCTGCGGAAACAAATTCCGCATATCGCTATGCGTGCCTTCGCAATCTTTTTTACCAAAATGGTTACAGAGTGGAAATGCTTTCCTCTTTTGATCCCAGATTCCATTATTTTTATCTCTGGTGGAGACAGCTTTTTGCGGAGAGTGAGGGCAAGGACAATAAGGGTATTTTCCCGGTGACAGGAGAGTTTACCGAGGAGCTGCATTCCATCGGACAGTTTATCCAGGACGGATCCCCGATTATGTTTGAAACATTTCTGGATGTAGTTCATCCGGAAGATCATGTAGTCATCAAGCCCGATAGCCGAAAGGATTATTTTGATTATCTTAACGGCAAGGATTTTGCTGAAATCAATAAAGCGGCATTTCACGCGACAGTCAAGGCGCATAGCGAGAAGCTGCCGGTAATGACATTCACACTGGATGAGCTTGATGCATATCATTTTGGTCAGCTGTTTTATTTCTTCCAGTTTGCATGCTATCTCTCCTGCAAACTGATGGGAGTCAACCCGTTTGATCAGCCTGGAGTAGAGGCGTATAAACACTGGATGTTTGCAGCGCTTGGAAAGTTATGATGACAGCTTTCCGGCAAAAGAGTTTACACCTGCGATGCTACGGTAACAGATGCCTGATTTTTAGGATGGAAGATTTCATATGAAAGAAAATTTACTGATTGTGCATGGGGGAGGTCCGACAGCAGTTATAAATGCTTCTCTATATGGCGCAGTAGAGGAAGCGCGGAGGAGCGGACAGGTCGGCAGGATTCTGGCTGCTAAAAATGGCACGGGCGGTCTCCTTAAAGAGGAATTTATTGATCTTACAGATGTGCCGGAGGAGAAGCTTCGATTGCTTTTACAGACACCGGGCAGTGCGATCGGCACCTCCAGGGATCAGCTGGAACAGCCGGAATACGAGGCTATGGCACGGATCCTTGAGAAGCATGACATTCACAAGGTACTTATGAATGGCGGAAATGGTACCATGGATACCTGCGGCAAACTGTATAAGACCTGCAAGGCGATGGGAAATGATATCCTTGTGATGGGGATCCCCAAAACCATGGACAATGATCTTGCCATTACGGACCATGCTCCCGGCTATGGCAGTGCGGCAAGATACGTGGCAGAGAGCACCAAGGAGCTGGTGCAGGATGTCAAGGGGCTTCCGATCCATGTGGTTGTCCTGGAGGTATCTGGAAGAAATGCTGGCTGGATTACCGCTGCCAGTGCTCTTGCAGCCGATGGTAACGGAGAAGGTCCGGACCTCATTTATCTGCCGGAGCGTCCTTTTGACGAGGATCGCTTTATCTCGGATGTAAAACGGCTTCTGGAAAAGAAAAAGGGCATTGTTGTGGTAGCCAGCGAGGGACTGAAGGATAAAGACGGTAATCCGATCGTAGAACCGATTTTTAAGGTTGGCAGATCTACGTATTTTGGAGATGTGGGAACGCATCTCGCCAACGTCGTCATTCGCAGGCTTGGATATAAAGCCCGCGGTGAAAAGCCGGGACTGCTCGGGAGATGTTCTATCCTCATGCAGAGTACGGTGGACCGCGAGGAAGCAAGGCTTGCCGGTGAGCTTGCCTGTCAGGCGCTTCTTAGAGGAGAAACCGGTAAGATGGTAGGGTTTAAGCGCATTTCTACAGAGCCCTATCAGGTTGAGCCGATTCTTATAGATATTGATGAAGTCATGCTGCATGAAAAAACTTTGCCGGAGGAATTTATCAATGCAGATGGCAACGGTGTGACCGAAGCATTTAAAACATGGGCAAGACCTCTCATTGGGCAGGGACTCGATGAGATGATTTCATTTAATTAATTGAAGGAGGATTTCACGATGCTTGTACCAATGAGAGCAGTGCTGGAAGCAGCAGATAAAGGTAATTATGCACAGGGAGCATTTAATGTTAATGCAGTCTGCCAGATCAAGGCAGCGATTGAAGTGCATGAGATGCTCAGGAGTCCGGCACTTCTGCAGGGCGCAGATCTTGCAAACGGATTTATGGGTGGCCGAGCAGATTTTAAAAATTCGACACTGGAAGATAAGAAGCGTGGAGCTAAAAACATTGCGGATGCAGTAAAAAAGTATGGAGCGGACAGCACAATCCCGGTAGTGATTCATCTGGATCATGGCAAGAATTTTGACTCCTGCGTTGCTGCTGTAGAGGGTGGATATACCTCCGTAATGATTGACGGTAGCTCACTTCCATATAATGAGAATGTTGAGCTCACGAGAGAGGTCGTAAAGTATGCGCATGCAAGAGGCGTCACGGTAGAGGGAGAGCTTGGCGTGCTCGCCGGAGTTGAGGATGATGTATTTGCAGATAACTCTACATATACCAATCCGCTGACAGCGATTGACTTTTTCCGCAAGACCGGATGCGATGCACTTGCCATCAGCTATGGCACAAAGCATGGCGCCAATAAGGGTAAGGATACCAAGATCCGTAAGGAGATTGTGATTGCCATCAAGGAATGTATGCGGCATGAGCATATCAACGGATTTCTGGTAAGCCATGGCTCCTCTACGGTTCCGGCTTATATAGTTGAGGAACTGAATGCCCTCGGCGGAAAGATTACCAACGCCTATGGCATTGATGTAAACCAGCTGGTTGAGGTATCTCACTGCGGCATCAATAAGATCAACGTCGATACGGATTTACGACTTGCAGTCACCAGAAACCTGAGAGAACTGTTTACAGAGGATACCGCCCTGCGTAACAGTGCATCCATCGGACCGGTATATGAGCTGCTTGAGAAGTATCCGGAGCAGTTTGATCCAAGAGCCTTTTTTGAGCCTATCATGGATACGGTTATGTATGGTACAATAGGAGATGATGATATGGCACGGCTTGTCAAGGTTGTTGAGGCAGGTGTCAAGGAAGCGCTTGCTCCACTGATTGTCAAGTTCGGAAGCTATGGCAAGGCACCGCTGGTAGAAACGGTAACTCTGGAGGAAATGGCTGAGCGGTATCGGAAGCAGGGCATCTGATGTTCTGGTATTTTGTGCCGGTATTTAATGCAGAGCTTATCGCAGAAGCTTACTAAAAAAGAACTGCAAAAGCGTATTGTATCGTGCAGCATGAAGCATGTTTAGCAGTGTGGAGGAAAACATGAAACATTTTGAGTTTGAATATGGACAAGGAACTTTAGGCGCGGATCTGCCGGATTCAACAGATGTATTTATTCCTGGTGAGACTGTACCGGATCCTCCGTATATCCCGGAGGATCAGCTTGAGTCAGCATATAAGGAGAGTCTTGCACATCCGATCGGGATGCCTCCAATCAAGGAGCTGGTTCATAAAGGCTCTAAAGTAGTATTTGTCGTTCCGGATCGTGTCAAGGGCGGCGAACAGCCAACGAGCCATCGGAAGCTTTCCATCCGGTATATCCTGGAGGAGCTTTACAGCGCAGGCGTAGAGAAGAAGGATATCCTGTTTATCATCTCCAATGGTCTCCATCCGAGAAGCAAACCGGAGGATGCCAAGGCAATCTTTGGACCGGAGCTTTTTAATGAGTTCTGGTATACCGGACAGATTATGAGCCATGATTCCGAGGATAAGGAACACATGGTGGATCTCGGAACTACCAGGCGTGGTGACAAGGTGCATATGAACCGCTATGTGTTTGAGGCGGATCTTCCCATCCTGATCGGACATGTACAAGGTAATCCTTATGGCGGCTACTCCGGCGGATATAAGCATAGTGCAACCGGTATTACGGACTGGGAGTGCATCGGCGCGCATCATGTACCGGATGTTATGCATAAGCCGGACTTTACCCCGGTCAACAACGGTTCGCTGATGCGGCATAAGTTCAATGAGATCAGTATGCATATGGAGGAGAAGATGGGACATCCGTTTTTCTGCTGTGATGCTGTACTGGATTCCAAGTCCCGCCAGATCGCCATTTTCTCAGGCTATGCCAAGGAGATGATGCCGGAGTCCTGGAAGATCGCGGACAAGCGTACTTATGTGCACTGGGCAGAGAAAAAGTATGATGTACTGGTATTTGGTATGCCGCAGAAGTTCCACTATGGTGATGGTATGGGTACCAATCCGATCATGATGATGCAGGCACTGTCCGCACAGGTGCTTCGTTTCCGTCGTGTGATGAGCGATCACTGCGTCATTATCTGCTCATCTATCTGCAATGGTTACTTCCATGATGAGCTCTGGCCGTATCTGAGAGAGCTGTATACGATGTTCCAGAAGGATCATATGAATGTGCTCCCGGATATGAACCGTTATGGTCAGTACTTTGCAACCAATGAGGAGTATATCCGTAAATACCGTTTTGCCAATGCCTTCCATCCGTTCCATGGCTTCTCCATGATGAGCTGCGGACATATTGCGGAAATGAATACGAGTGCGATCTACATTGTCGGAGCTGAGGAGCCGGGTTATGCAAGAGGCATGGGACTTAAGACAAGAGCTACCTTTGAGGAGGCACTTGAGGACGCTAAAAAGAAGTATGTGGGTGAAAATCCAAACATCCTTGCGCTTCCGAGAACCTTTAAGACTGCTTCCGTGCATCTCTGCATGAAGGATCAGAACCTGGACTGCATGGACGCATATGGCAATCATCCGGGAGAAGCTCAGTTTGGTACCGGTAAGGCTGCGACAGAGGATATGATCTGATGAAACATATTTTACTAAATTTAAAACGTTTTGATGTGCCGGAGGAGCTGGGCGGTGTAAACCGCCTGGCACCGGTAAATGAGTGGGGTGCACGTGTTGTTGAGGGTACCCAGCAGGCACTGAAACAATATGATCCTAAAGAAACCGAGTTTATTGACTTCCTGCCGGAAGCTCATCTCCTTAATGCGGTCAACGCGCGTAAAGACGATAGCCCGGTACAGATTGGAAGCCAGGGCGTGTATCGCATGGATGTTGCCCCGGGCGGAAACTTCGGTGCGTTTACAACCAATCGTCCTGCAGCAGCAGTAAAAGCGCTGGGCTGTACCGCGACATTAATTGGTCATTGTGAGGAACGTAATGACAAAAAAGGCATCCTGGCGGATGCAGGCGTTACCGGAGAAGCAGCAGCTTCTGTAGTAAATAAAATCCTCAACGAGGAAATTTTATGTGCACAGAGACAGGGACTTAAGGTGGTGTACTGCATCGGAGAAACTTCTGAGGAGCAGGAGCACTGGCAGGAGGTACTGGGTGCGCAGCTTGCGGATGGTCTTAATGGAGCTGACAAGTCAAGCATTATCGTTGCCTATGAGCCGGTATGGAGCATAGGTCCCGGCAAGATACCGGCAGATCAGGCGTATATCACCAAGATTGCCCGTTTTGTAAAGGAACAGACCGGCGGCATGGATGTTGTCTACGGAGGTGGACTCAAGACAGATAATGCGGCAATGCTCGCATCCATCCCGGAAATCGACGGAGGACTGATCGCGCTTACAAGATTCCAGGGTGCCATCGGCTTTTATCCGGAGGAGTATCTGGATATCATCCGGATTTATCTCGGAAAGTAAGAGCATTGGACGCAGGTAAAAAAGAAAATCGCAGATTCAGGTATTGAATGATAAATGGGAGGAGCAAGTGTAGAAATGCACTGACCCTCCTGTTTTGCAATCACATAAGCAAAATATTGCAGAGAACTATTTAAAACTATAAGAAAAATCTCGGGAGGTCTTGACATCCTTTTAAGGCTGACTGATACTATGAGTCATGAAACTTTCAAAGTATTTAAATAAGATTTTGGATCTTGGCATTAATATATCAGCTAAGGATCCGCGGGTCCGGGAGGATTTTTATCGTTCCAACCTGTTTTTTAGTCTTGCGGCAGGATTGCTGCTGTGTATTCTTTCTCTGATTGGACTTTTGGGTACGGATGACCCGCTGGAAGCCGGGTTTATTGTGCCTGAGATCAATGCATCCTTTGTGTATGCACTTATATTTGGCGTTAATCTCGTTTTTCTTATTTTGATTCATAAGAAGCGTCGGCAGGTTCCCTTAAAAATATCAAAATACGGAGATAATCTCTTTTCTGTCTTTCTCGAGAGCAATATGCTGCTCGCGAGTCTTACCTTTTTTACGACAGAAAAGGGCAGCAGCTTTTTCTTTGAGTACATCCTGGTGACATCCATCATTTATCTTGTACCGAACTCGGATCTCTGGCTTTTTTTGAGATTGGCATGCATAAATCTGATCTCTGTTGTGATCGTATTAAATTCCTTTCATCGTGAGCTTGCTTGGCAGGATTTTACAGATATTATATTTCTGCATATTATGTGCGGCATTGTCAACTGGTTCCGCTGGATCGCTTTTATGCAGTCGGAAAACCAGAAGGCTTTACTGGAGCAGAAGAAGGATGAATTTTATGGTAAGAGCCGAACAGATGAATTGACTGGACTTTTAAACAGAAATGCACTGAGGGAAGACTTCGACCGGCTGGTGCATCATACCCTGTGTGTTGCTTTGGTGGATCTGGATTCATTTAAACAGTTTAATGATACCTTTGGTCATGCATACGGAGATGATATCCTGCAATTTGTGAGTCATAATCTGCGTGATACCTTTCATGATCAGAGAGATCAGTGCTATCGATATGGTGGGGATGAATTACTGATTATTTCTACGGACCATAATGTGGAGCGCTTTTATAAGAAGCTGAAGCAATTTCAGAAACAAAATTATGATTACAAAAAACAGGAGGAAGTACACATAACTCTGAGCATCGGGTATTTCCGGGGAATACCGAATTCAGAAAAAGAGCTCAGGGCTCTTATCAAAATTGCAGACCGTTATCTTTATCAGGCAAAATCCAGTGGTAAGGGGCAGATCTACGGTAGTTTCACAGAGACAATTGATATGCAGGAGTTTACCGAACAGATGTCTATACTGGAGACCTTAAAAAGCATGGATGAAGCGGCTGAGGTGTTTGGACAGCGTAAGCTTCTACAAAAGGACTGGACACTGGCATATCTTGATGTCAATCGCTTTGCAGAGCTTAATGCAGAATTTGGTTACCGTGAGGGACAGAATATTCTGGAGCAGATCAGCCGGAGTATTTTGAAACATTTCCCGAATGCAGTTCTTGTGAATCGTGAAGTGGATCATTTTGTGCTGTTTTGCGAGTGCCCGATGGATCACTTTATAAAGAATATCCGAGAAGTCCAGATAGAAAGTGCAGATCTGGAAAGTCAGCTTGCGATTGTGCTTCGCGCGGGGATCTATCATCATAATGCGGCGGATGCACCGGTGGATTTCCTTACCGGCATGTATAATGCCAAGTATGCCTCAGATCTTGCGCGGGATGTGACAAAAAGCGACAAATATCTCCTGATCTATGATGAAGCCATGCATGAAGAGAGAGTGAAGGAGAGCTTTGTCCACCATAAATTCCATCAGGCACTGGAAGCCGGGCAGTTTGTACCATATTATCAGCCGATTGTCGGTTCCCTCAGTGGAACCACCTGCGGCTTTGAGGCGCTGAGCCGCTGGATTGATCCGGAAAAGGGACTAATCTCTCCTAATGACTACATTCCCTATCTTGAAAAAATGAATGAAGCCTATGCACTGGATCTTTATTTCCTGGAGAGGGTATGTCAGGATGTGTATAAGCACCGGGAGCTTTTTAGAGATGGAATTTTTGTCAATGTAAATCTCTCACAGACGGACTTTGAGATTGTCAACATACCGGAAGAGATCGACCGGATTATCAAAAAATATCAGGTACCGAAGGATGTAATACAGTTTGAAATTACAGAATCCGCTTTTGCCAATACAAAGCTTTTACATCAGGTAGTGACAGATCTCAAGAACCGGGGATATAAGGTGTGGATGGATGATTTTGGAGTAGGAGAGTCATCGCTCTCTGCTTTCCACAATTATCAGGTGCAGGGAGTGAAGCTGGATCAGTCCTTCTTTGCTGATGTCACAAATAAAAGAACACAGATCATTATCCGAAGCATTGTGGACTTAAGCCACGATACGGGCAGTATGATGATTGCGGAGGGAATTGAAAATCAGGATCAGCTATGGTTTGCACGGCAGTGGGGGATCAACTATATACAGGGATTTTATTACAGCAGGCCCGTACCGCTCGATGAGCTGCTGAAAAGTCCGTTTGCCGAAAATCTTACCAATGAGCATATTGACTATGTTTACCAGCATGCTGCAGATCTGAGTCTGCATAGCGCAATTAATATGCAGCGCCTTCATTTAACAGTAGAGAAGCCGTTACTATACTGTAAAGCCGTATTGGAATTATCTGGAGAGCTTTATCTTCTGCGTGCTGACGATGAAATGGTGGATCTTCTTAAAGAGAACATCTATACGGAAAACTCGAAATTAATTTTCAGGAAGGATGCACCTATCACCGCAGTTCTTAAAGATGCCATGAGAAGTTTACATTCAACAGGAAACATTACGGAATTTCCGATTACCCTTGCTCAGATACGACTTCGCGGACGCGTTTCGTATCTGACAGGCTTGCCTGATCATTCCAAAATCATTTATGTTCTGGAACTATCGGATTTTCAGATGCATTTTATCCCTGCGTAAAAAGGCGGATGGCAGATAGGAAGCTTTCAGACTATGTCTTAAATTAAAAGCAAGCAATTTAGTAGGAATTATTGACAAAAGTCTGCTGTGGTGATAGAGTTTCTGTAAATTCCTTAAATCCTATGGGAATTGTAGACTTTAATCTTAACAGGAGGAAATGGTCATGCGAGCAAACAGTAGTACTGCAAATATGAATCAGGCTTGTTGCTGCTGTTGTTGCTGTATGGATATCCATATAGCCGCTTTGGCATGCCGATGATTCCTGAGCTGTGATACAGTTGATAAGAGAACGGGTGCGCCAAGGCTGGCGGCCCGTTTTTTTGTTTCTTGGGATAAGAGAGGGGACATCAGACTGTATATCAATTTGAGCAAAAGATAAGTCAGGAAGGAGCCATATCATTTTGGATTGGACATTTATTCAGGAATATATCCCGATGTACGTTGAGGCGGGGAAGCTTACGTTGACCATAGGAATCCTTGGTATCATCCTCTCGATTCTGATCGGTATGATTGCAAGCGCAATTGAGTATTATAAGATCCCGGTGCTTCGGCAGATTGTATCAATTTATGTTGAGTTAAGCCGTAATACACCGCTTCTTGTACAGCTTTTCTTTTTATATTTCGGGCTTCCCAAAATCGGCATTCGCTGGTCCTCGGAGCTGTGCGGAATTGTCGGTCTCAGCTTCCTCGGAGGGTCCTATATGACAGAAGCATTCCGCTCCGGACTTGAGACTGTCGAGCCAATTCAGAAAGAGTCCGCGCTGAGTCTTGGATTTACGCCTCTTGAAACGATGATAGATGTTATACTTCCGCAGGCACTTGCGGTTACTGTTCCGTCACTCGTTGCCAATGTCATCTTTCTTATCAAGGAAACCTCCGTTTTTAGCGGTATCGCGCTTGCGGATCTGATGTATGTAGCCAAGGATCTGATTGGTCTTTATTATAAGACGCCGGAGGCGCTGTCGATGCTGGTTCTTGCTTATCTCATCATTTTACTGCCGGTTTCCATTATTGGAACATTACTTGAAAGGAGGCTTCGCTATGCTGGTTTTGGCAATTGACGCGGCTAGAGAACCTGCCATTTCCATTTTGTTCCGCGGCAATAATTTTGTAAGACTTCTGGGAGGACTTTGGGTTACCATCCGGATTTCACTGATTTCTGCGGTACTTTCGATTCCGCTCGGCATTTTGTTTGGTATGTTTATGATGCGCAAAAATCCTGCAGCAAAGGCGGTAAGCCGTGTCTATCTTGATTTTATCCGTATCATGCCGCAGCTTGTGCTTCTCTTTATTGTCTATTTCGGTACGACACGTGCATTTGGTATAAATCTGTCGGGTGAGCTCAGCGCGATTATCGTCTTTGTGCTATGGGGCACGGCTGAGATGGGAGATCTTGTGAGAGGTGCGCTCAGCAGCATTCCAAAGCACCAGTATGAGAGCGCTGCAGCACTTGGTATGACACCGATGGAGATCAATATCTATGTTATCATACCGCAGACTCTGAGGCGGCTGATCCCGCTTGCCATCAATCTGATTACGCGTATGATCAAGACGACCTCACTGATTGTGCTGATCGGTGTTGTGGAGGTACTTAAGACCGGGCAGCAGATCATAGATGCCAACCGTTTTGCATTTCCGACAGCGGCACTGCCGATTTACGGAGTCATATTTTTTCTATACTTTTTTACCTGCTGGCCGATTTCTTTACTGGCGAAATATCTTGAGAAACGCTGGAAAAACTGATGGGAGGAGATAAGATGGCTGAAGTTCAGCTTAGCATAAAAAATCTGCATAAATCCTATGACAGACTTGACGTTCTTAAAGGTGTGGATCTGGATGTCCATAAGGGCGAGGTTGTAGTATTGCTCGGGCCCTCGGGCTGCGGTAAATCCACCCTGCTTCGATGTATCAATGGTCTTGAAACGATCAATGAAGGCACGATCACTCTGGATGGAGAGGTGATCTCCGGCAAAAGCCAGCCAGAAATGTCAAAGTACCGCCAGAAAATCGGTATGGTGTTCCAGAGCTATGATCTATTTCCGCATAAAAACATTATAGATAACATTACAATGGCGCCTAGGAAGGTACAGGGCAGAGATAGGGTGTCAGCAGAGAAAGAGGCAAGAGATTTGCTTGCAAGGGTCGGACTTCTTGACAAAGAGAAGGCATTCCCACGGATGCTCTCGGGTGGACAGAAGCAGAGAGTCGCGATTGTGCGGGCACTTGAGATGCATCCGGAGATGATGCTTTTTGACGAGGTTACAGCGGCACTGGATCCGGAAATGGTCCGGGAGGTACTGGATGTCATGCTGGAGCTCGCAGGACAGGGACTTACGATGCTGATTGTGACACATGAAATGGCATTTGCGAGAGCGATTGCGGATCGCATTATCTTTATGGATGGCGGTCATATCGTAGAGCAGTCCGATCCGGAAACATTTTTTACACATCCCAAAACGGATCGGGCTAAGGAATTTCTGGAAAATTTTGAGTTTGTTGCCAGAAAAAGAAAAAACGATAATGTGTAACTCCCAGGCTGTCCGGAAAGCCGTGGAGATGCATATAGATGCCGGAGCACCGGCGTTACAAAGATCATAAAAACAATGATGCCCATGGATGGAAGCCAATAAAGCAAACTCTATGAGGCAGGTGAGTTTTGAGAGGAGTAATTATTATGAAAAAATCATTGACAGTTATTGCAGCGGTACTGGTATCTTTAGGGCTTGCTGCATGCGGCTCCCAGGGAGCAAAGGACGCATCTCAGGCTTCGACAGCGGCAGCTTCTTCTGATGCAGCAGTAACAGAAGGCGCATCCAAGGCTGAGGGGACGTCTGCTTCCGCGCAGGAATCCAAGGCAGCAGATGCTAAGGACAGCGGCGCAGCAAGCAGCTTCCGGACAGTAGATGAAATCAAGTCCTCCGGCACCATCAAAATCGGCGTGTTCTCGGATAAGGCACCGTTTGGCTATGTAGATGACAAGGGTGAGTATCAGGGATATGACGTATACTATGCGCATAGAATTGCAGATGACCTTGGCGTGAATGTCGAGTTTACCTCACTGGATCCCGCTTCCCGTGTGGAATATGTAGCTACCGGAAAGGTTGATATCACACTTGCAAACTTTACCGTTACGCCGGAAAGAGCAGAGCAGGTTGACTTTGCGCTTCCGTATATGAAGGTTGCACTGGGAGTAGTTTCTCCGGACAATGCTGTAATCAAGTCTGTAGATGACTTAAAGGGTAAGACATTGATTATTGCCAAGGGGACAACGGCAGAAACCTATTTTGAGAAAAACTATCCGGATATCAAGCTCCAGAAGTATGATGCTTATGCAGATGCATATAATGCGCTGCTGGATGGCAGAGGTGACGCTTTTTCAACAGATAATACAGAGGTTATTGCCTGGGCTAAATCCAATCCGGGATTTACGGTAGGTATTGAAACGCTTGGCGATTATGATACCATTGCAGCTGCTGTAGCTAAGGGAAACACCACTCTCCTTGATTTCCTAAACGATGAGATTAAGACTCTCGGAGAGGAGAAATTCTTCCATAAGGATTATGAAGAGACTCTGAAGCCGGTATTTGGTGATAATACAGATCCGGACTCCATGGTAGTTGAGGGCGGCGTTATAGAGTAAAGTGGGGTATTTCATTATAGATGCCAGTGAAACAGATATCTGAGCCAGATATCTGAGCCGACATAGAAAATAAAAAGGGGCTGTTGCTTGCACTGATTGATATGCTCCCTTCTAGGTAGACAAGAGAAATAATAAAAATCTTGTCCTGCTTGGAAGGGAGCATATCAGAACTTTTGTCAGTGAGCGGCAACCCCTTTTTTAGTATCAGGAATCATCCGGCAGTGAAATCATCATAAGCAATCTGATCCTTGCCGCGGTTTTTAGCGAGATACATGGCATGATCTGCATGTTTGATCATTTCCTGTGTGTCAGCCACTTTATCGGTATATCCGATCGAAGCGGTGAGAGATATGCTTGTACCATCCTCCAAAGTAATTTTTGTGTTATGAAGCTCTTCTATCAGCTGTGCGGCCAATTCCGATATATTTAAAGATGGATTCTGGATAAGACCGATAAATTCATCTCCTCCATATCGGAAAAAGGAAACATGATTGACAATACCGAAATCCAGCAGCTTTTTGCCTAGCTCATGCAGACACTGGTCTCCGGCAGCATGTCCGTATTTATCATTGGTTAATTTAAAATTGTCAAGATCCAGCATGATCAGGGCAGTAATCGGTGCTGTCTTGCCCTGCTCGGCATTTTGCAGTACATCGTACAGATTGAGGCGGCTGTAGAGCCCGGTTAGAAAATCGTAACGACGGTCATGATCTGCCTTGGAGTAAAGATCTCGAACCTTTTTCACTTCCTCCTGCAGATGTTCAGTCTCCAGCTGGCTCTGCAGTTTTTCAGTTTCCAGCTCCTCAATATGTTTTTTCTCTTTAGAGATGTCTACACCGTAAATTATACTCTCTACATGCCCGTTTCCGGGATTATCGATAAGCTGTGTAGTAATCCTGGACCAGCGGATAGAACGATCATCATAGTAGGATTTCGTCTCCAGCACAATCTGCCGGCGGTTATTCTGATAGGCATTTAATTGCGCTCCCCGTGAAAAGGTCTGGAAAAATGCTTTTTGTCCGTCCTCGTCTGGTACAAAAGAGCCAATCCTTAAGATCAACTCATCTACATTTTTAACGTTTTGAATGTTTCTTGCATTTTGAGCGGGTCCTCCGGAGCTGATCCACTTATCTGCCGTGAGATCCATATGGAACACACCCTGCCCCTCGGGGATGGACTCCAGAATTGCGCGGATCTGGCTGGCATACCGGAGCTGCGCCTCTTTTGTATTGGTAACTTCTCTGCCGTACTCTATAAATACAGGTTTTCCATTCCAGTTAGTAAGGCGGGCAGTGAGTGCAAAAACATGATTTCCGTCATCCACTTCGAGACTCTTTTCGGTCTCGGTCCCCATCTGCTTCAGTGGGCAGTGTCCGCAGGGAGCATTCAGACCCATCATATACTCATAACATTTTTTGCCCTGATATGGCTCATCCGGATGACCCGAGACTTCCCGTGTCAATTGGTTGGCATAGATCATATGGTAATCCTCGGGCGAGCATGCCTGGATATACTGCCCGTCATGGTCTATGAGATCCAGAAGATTATGCAGATCGATATTTTTTTCCGGATACTCCTCTTTTACATTTTGAGTTTTTTGAATCGCATCCTGGGAGGCTATGAGATACTCACGGAATCTATCCGCATCCATAGGCTTGGCATAAAAATATCCCTGGATATAGTCACAATGGCAGTCCTTCAGAAAGTCATTTTGCTGGAGATTTTCCACGCCTTTGGCGACAGTCGCAAGCCCAGCTTTATGGCACATCTCGATAATCGACGCGACAATAGAGCGCGCAATCGGCTGGGTCTCGATCCGGTCGATAAAGCTTTTATCAATCTTGATTACATCCAGGGGATAGCGTCCGAGCATACCTAAAGAGGAGAAGCCTGTGCCGAAATCGTCGAGGAGGATTTTAGAGCCGTTTTTCTGAAACAGCGAGAGATAAAAGAAACAGCTCTGCTTTAAAATAGCAACCGAGGTTTCTGTAACCTCATAATTTACGGCACCCTGCATGAGTCCGCTTTTATTACTTAACAGAAAGATGTCATTCATGAGATCATCATTATAGAAATCCTGTCTGGACAGATTAATGGAGACGGGAATATATTTCTGATGGAGCTCCTGCATGCTTTTTTGAAACTGATATACCTGTTTTAATACATAATGGTCCAGTTCAGAGATCAGACCATTTTTTTCCAGAGCAGGGATAAAATCCGCCGGAGAAATTAAACCAAGCTCAGGGTGATGCCAGCGGATCAGGGCTTCCGCAGAGCTGGGCTTGCCGTCCTGGGTACGGACGATCGGCTGAAAATATACTTTTATATTTCCATTTTTCAGGCTGCTCTGAAAGGAAGATAGTATTTCTGCCTGATTGACATATGCGTTATGCATAGCAGAATCAAATATAGCCACGCTTCCTTGCTCCTGAGAATCTACGGTTTCATTCGCGAGGATAGTTCTGTCGATCATGTGAGACACATCAATGGAAGTATCGTCGATCAGATAGACACCGCATCTTAGATGCAGATGTACATTGCGGCTGCCGTTTTTCCATTGCTGCTCCAGCAGGCTTTCCAGACGATTATTATTAAGATTTGTTTTTTTTGTGAGGAAAAGAAAGCAGTCAGCATCCAGACGGGAGGAGACTACTGGCTTGATCCAGCTTTCACGTAATGTATTAAAGATGAACTTTAAGATTTCGTCTCCGCACTTAATGCCAAAAATATCATTTAATGCCTTGAAATTACGGAGATCAAACAGGACCATGGCATAATCTGTTGGATTGGCATGCTGGAACAGAAGTTCCGTATCCCGGATAAAGCCTTTCCTTGAGCAGCTGTCAGTCAGAGTATCATAGTATTCATGTTCCAGAAGCCTTGTGAGTTCATCATGATTGCTGGGAAGCCGTGTGGATATCATGGCACGCTCCCCTACAGTACTGAGTACAAGAGCATGACCCTTTCTGCCATCCTCCAGTTCCATATCTACAGCATCAACCGTTTCATTTATGCCACGGATCGGATCCATATAGGTCTTAGGACCATGGATGTGATTGGCAACCGGGCAGGGTGGGCAGGGTTCATCCAGGTTCATGAGGCAATGATAGCATTTTTCGCCCTTTTTAAGCTGTGGATAAAGAGACTTTATGGTATCATTACAGCTAACCACATTATAATCTTCATCAATAACATATACACCGGAGGATTTTTGTTTCATAGGCTTCATCATTTTTCCTTTTGCCACAGGGCTGCCATGATATCAGACCACCAGAGCAGTGACTTTTTTCTTATGAAAATACTTATATATTATCATGGATGTGTAATAATAGCAATGCAGCGATAGATTCTCTACTTGACAAAAAGGTGATGCCTTACTACTTGAGATGCAGAGCTTCCAGTAATTAAGAGATTCCAGCTTGACAAAGTCTGAGAACGAGATTAGAATCAGGAAGAAATTAATAAAGAAATCGTTGATGAGGAGAGTAACCCGAGCTTAAGCTTGAGAGAGGAGCCGTATGGTGCGAGGCTCTGCGGAGGTTCCGGTGAAGACCACCTCGGAGAGATCCTTAATCGGATACGTTGATTACGTTACAATCTTTCAAGCGGCTGGATCTGAGCATTCAGCAATTTGGGTGGAACCGCGAGTGATATCGTCCCAATCTGTCATAGTTTATAGACAGATTGGGATTTTTTTATGAAAAGAATTGCAAAGTGACAGTAAGCTTCCCCAAAGGGCTTTTTGTTGCGGTGAGGAGTATCATATGGAGAGAGAAGAGTATTTACAGGTTTACCGGCATTCTCTGGCACACATTCTGGCTAAGGCTGTGATTGAGCTGTATGGTAAGGATGTTCAGTACGCGATCGGACCTCAGATCGAGGATGGCGCGTACTACGACTTTGTACTTCCGGAGGGAAAGAGCATTACCGAGGCTGATTTCAAGACCATCGAGAACAAGATGCACGAAATCATCAAGAGAAGGGAAGCATGGACCCGGAAGGAGGTTTCCAGAGAGGAGGCTCTCGAGCTTTTTAAGGATCAGAAGTTCAAGACAGAGCTGATCAAGGAGCTTCCGGAGGGGGAGACCATCACCGTATATTACACAGGCGATGATTATGTGGATCTTTGCCGCGGACCTCATGTAGAAAATTCACAGGAGCTTATGAGCGCCGCTTTTCAGATTCACAGCTGCTCCATGGCATACTGGAGAGGTGATGAAAAGCGGGAGCATATGCAGCGGGTTTACATGTATGCATATCCCAGCAAGGACGAGCTGAAGCAGCATGTTAAGATGATTGAGGAAGCAAGAGAGCGGGATCATAAAAAGATCGGCGCTCAGCTTGAGCTCTTTATGTTTAACGAGACTGCTCCTGGTATGCCGTACTGGCTGCCTCGTGGATGGCAGATGTATCAGGCACTTCTCAAGTACAGCCGTGAGGTACAGAGAAGACATGGCTATACAGAGATTGCCGCGCCGCTCATCAATAATAAGAAGCTGTGGCTGATTTCCGGTCACTGGGCACATTATCTTAACAACATGTTTATTGTTCCGGGACTGGATGGCTATACCAGTGCGGATGCCAATATTGAGGATGTAGTAGAGGATCTTAAGGACGCGGATGCTGCCAAGAAGCAGGTAAAGATCCAGGCAGGATCGGTTGTATATAACCGTGAAAATCCGGATACCATGGCTGCAAAGCCGATGAACTGTCCTAACGCAATGCTTACCTATAAGAGAAAGAATCGTTCTTATAAGGAGCTGCCGATCCGCTACAGTGAGTACGATGTACTGCACCGCAAGGAGAAATCCGGACAGATGAATGGTCTGTTCCGTGTACAGGAGTTCCGTCAGGATGATGACCATACCTTTGTCATGGAGTCTCAGATCAAGGAGGAGATTGCAGATATCATCTCCATCGCAGATGAGGTTTACAAGACCTTTGGCGTAACCTATCGTGCAGAGCTGTCCACAAGACCGGATGACTTTATGGGGGACATTGAGGTCTGGAACCGTGCAGAGGCAGATCTCAAGCAGATCCTTGACGAGCAGTATGGCGAGGGCGGCTATGAGATCAATGAAGGTGACGGTGCATTCTACGGACCTAAGATTGATCTCCAGATCAAGGATGCGCTCGGCCGTGAATGGCAGTGCGGTACTATCCAGCTTGACTTCCAGCTGCCGCATAATTTCGGTCTTACCTATACAGCAGAGGATGGCAGCCAGCAGATGCCTGTTGTAATTCACCGTGCAATCTACGGCTCCCTGGAGCGGTTTATCGGCATCGTCATTGAGAACTTCAAGGGCAACTTCCCGTTCTGGCTGAATCCGTATCAGGTTGGACTGGTTCCGATCCGTGAGGAGCACAACGCTTATGCAAAGAAGGTAGAGGATCTGCTTCTTAAGAATGGTGTACGTGTCGAGGCGGATTATTCGGATAAGAATATGAAGACCAAGATCAAGAACTTTAAGAACTTTAAGGATCCATATATCTTAGTCCTTGGAGATAAGGAAGCGGAGGAGAACACCGTTTCAATCAATGTACGGGGCTCCAACAAGCAGATTCAGAATGTACCGCTGGAGAAGTTTGTCGAGATGTGTAAGGAGCTGAATGAAAAGCATAGCCTGGAGCTGATCCAGTCACTTGACTGAAAGTCAGCAGCTGTAAGCTGAGATACTGGAGCTGCTTTTCTTACATCGGCGGGTCATTGGTATGGATCATTAGTGTTTACAGAATTTAATATTCACTGTGATCCAAACAGAAAACAAAAGTCAAAAGCGAAACCGGTAACCACTCCCCGGTTTCGCTTTTTCTATAATCTGCAATGATTCCCGGGTATAGCTAAAAAAACATGTACTTTTTTATCAGGCTCGGGTAATATAGGCTTGTTATCGTTTTTACTATTTTAAAGGAGTATTTTATTTTATGTCGCAAGGGACCGGCGAATTGATCATCGTCTTGTGCGTTATTTTATCGGCATTTTTTTCGGCAGCGGAGACTGCCTTTAATTCCCTGAATCGTGTCAAGCTGGAAACCCAGTCAGAGCATGGAGATAAAAAGGCGGCAGAGATCCTGAAGCTCCTGGATCAGTATGACAAAATGCTGTCTACAATTCTGATCGGCAATAATCTTGTAAATATCGGAGCAACTTCCGTTGCAACCGTGCTCCTGGTGGAGCAGTTCGGTGAGCAACTGGGATCCGGCTTATCTACGATTCTTACCACGATCGTCCTTCTTGTGTTTGGAGAGATTTCGCCGAAATCCATTGCCAAAAACAATGCGGATGCATTTGCACGGTTTTCCGTGTCCTTTGTAAGAGTGCTGGTTTTCATCTTCACACCGCTCAATTTCCTCTTTGGATTATGGCAGAAGCTGCTCCAGAAGCTCTTCCGCCCGGCTTCTGAGGAAACGGTCACCGATGAGGAGATCCTGAGCTACGTGAAAGAGGCGGAGCGCGGAGGTGAGATTGACCGGCAGGAATCAGGTCTCATCCGTAATTCCATCGATTTTAATGAAACAACAGCAGAGGACATCCTGACACCGAGAGTAGATATGGAGGTCCTGGATATCAATGCCTCCAATGAGGAAGTGGCGAATGCTTTTAAAGAGACAAACTTCACCCGGATCCCGGTGTATAAAGACAGCATCGATAATATCCGCGGTATCATCAATCAGAAGGATTTTTACAGTAAGATTTACGGAACCAATCATACGATCAAGGAAATCATCAGACCTGTAATCTTTATGATCCCTAAAAAGCCGATCGGGGAGCTGCTCCGTACCTTTCAGAAAAAGAAAATGCATGTGGCAATCATCCTGGATGAGTACGGCGGTACCGTCGGAATGGTGACGCTTGAAGACATTATAGAGGAGCTTGTCGGAGAGATCTGGGACGAGCAGGAAGAAGCGGTCGAAGACATTCGCAGGATCGACCCCAAGGCATATGTGGTTCGGGGTACGGTCAAGATGGAAGACCTTTTTGATACGATTCATTTTAAGCCGAAGGAGGAGATGGAGTCGGAGACGGTAAATGGATTTTTGATGGACCAGCTTGGGCATCTCCCGAGAGAGCGGGAAACGGTGCGGCTGGATCATTTGAAATTTACGGTGCTTAAAACCGGTGACCGCAGGGTGAAAGAGGCGAGAGTGGACATCTTCCCGGCAGCGGAAGAGGATAAGGAACACAAGGATTAAACCCCAAGGTGGAGAATTGGAGATAACCATGGAAATAAAAGAACGTAAGGATATGGATCCTGCTTATATGTGGGATCTTAGCACACTGTATGCTTCAGATGAGGCATGGAAAGAGGATCTTGGAAGTCTTAAGGAGCTGCTGGATCACGCCGCAGCGTTTCAGGGAAAATTAAAGGATGCCGGGAGCATTGCGGAGTATTTTAAAGCGGAGACCGAGCTCGAGCTCAAGCTTTCGGATCTTTACTGCTATGCAGAGCTTAGAAATACGGAGGACATGCGGGACGAGACGGCGCAGACGATGTTGTCGATGATAGAAGCCAGGTATGCAGAGGTGGTTTCCCGGATTTCCTTTGCGGAGCCGGAGATCCTGGCACTTCCGGAGGAGGTATTGTCCGGACTTGCATCCAGCCCGGAGCTTAAGGACTATGCCTTTACGGTTGAAAAATTGATTACGGAAAAGCCGCATGTTTTGTCCAAGGAATCAGAGGCATTGCTTGCAGGCTTTAGTGAGGTTTTTCGTGCGCCTGCTAAAATTGCGGAGAATCTCCAGAATGCGGACCTTTTATTTCAGGATGCAGAGGATCGGAAGGGTGAGAAGCATGAAGTGACACAGGCAAACTATATCCTTCTGCAGCAGTCCGGAGACCGGACACTGCGGGAAGGCGCATTCCGGAGCTTCTATCAGGGATATCAGCAGCATATCAATACTTTTGCGGCTGCATACAGTGGCTGTGTCAAGGCGGCTGTGCAGGAGGCAAGGGTACGGCATTATGGGTCCTCGCGTGAGATGTCCATGGCGGGGGAGCACATCCCGGTGACGGTATATGACAGCCTGATTGAAGCAGTTCATCGTTTTATGCCGGCAATGCACCGGTATGCGGCACTTAGAAAAAAGCTTCTGGGACTGAAGGAACTGCATTACTATGATCTTTATGCACCGCTTACACCGGGTCTGGATCGTACCTGGACGTATCAGGAAGCGCAGGATATGGTGCTCTCTGCAGTAGCACCGCTTGGAGATGAATATGTGGAGAGAGTACGGGATGCCTTCCGGGATCGCTGGATTGATGTATATCCTAATAAGGGAAAACAGGGAGGGGCATTCTCCTCGGGTACGTATCACTCCAATCCGTTCATTCTGACGAGCTTTACCGGTGATTATAACAGCGTAACAACGATTGCGCATGAAATGGGACATTCGCAGCATACCTGGCTTGCAAACCATCATCAGCCTGCACAGTATGCGGAGTATACGCTGTTTGTGGCGGAGGTGGCATCTACGGTCAATGAAAATCTGCTGGTGGAGCAGCTTCTCAAGAAGACCACGGATCGTAGGGAAAGGCTGTTTCTGTTAAATCAGTATCTTGAGGGATTTAAGGGGACAGTATACCGGCAGACCATGTTTGCGGAATTTGAAAAGCTGGCGCACGCTATGGCAGAGCGGGGAGAGGCACTGACACCGGGAGCACTCAATACACTTTACCATGATCTTACGGTAGAGTATTTTGGACCCGCGCTTGTGATGGATGATGAGGTTAAATACGAGTGGGCGAGAATCCCTCATTTCTACCGTCCGTTTTATGTATATAAGTATGCGACAAGCTACTCTGCAGCGGTTGCGATATCAGAAAAAATCCTTAGTGAGGGCAGCAGCGCCGCTCAAAAGTATCTGGATTTTCTGAGCCTCGGCGGAAGTCAGTATCCGCTGGATGAGTTAAAACAGGCAGGCGTGGATCTTACAACTTCGGCACCGGTGGAGGATGCACTCCGGAAATTTGAGAGCATCCTTGACGAAGCGGAAAATTTGTGAATAGGCAATAAACAACAGGTAATATAAGTGAAGCAAAGCCGGAAACCAGTAATATAGATGGTTTCCGGCTGCTTTTTTAAATTTCTGATAAGGGGACGCTTCGGTGCTCTACATTGGTTGTAAATACAATCTGGGTTTTGGTACGTCCAAACTGCTGCAGCTCATTGATCAGATGATCCATTTCCTCTGTATAACGGAATACGACCTCGATCATCATGGAGTAGTCCCCTGTCACGCAGCTTGACTCGATGACATTGGGGACTTTTTCTATAAAGCTGTAAAATTCCTGCTTCCGCTTGGGATCTACCTGCAGATTGATAAAGCCACGGATATTGAAGCCGAATTTCTGAAAATTGATATCTGCATGATACCCGGTGATAATCCCCGCCTTTTCCAGTCGCTCAATCCGGTTGGTAACCGCAGGAGAGGACAGAAATACCTGATTGGCGATTTCCTTCACCGGCATACGCGCGTTGTTCTCAAGTATTTCCAGGATTTTAAGGTCAATTTTATCGAGTTCCTTCATACATTTCCTCTGAAACTTTATTTTATTAATCAAATATAGCATCCAGATGAAATTAAACAAGGTCTTTACTTAAAAATATTTACTCGCTGCCTTTGAAACCGTATATTGCCTTCAGAAGGTTAAAGCTACAAGGAGGCAGTGACATGGAGATGAAGACCATTTCGTATCGTACAGAGCAGGACTCGATCGGGGAGATGAAGGTACCAAAGGATGCATATTACGGTGTGCAGACGTTTCGCGCCTGGCAGAACTTTCAGATGACTGGAAACAGGATGCATCCTGCTTTTATACGAAATCTTGCAATGATCAAAAAAGCAGCCGCAATTACCAATCATGGATCCGGCAGGCTCTCATCGGAAAGGATGCTTGCCATTGTCCGGGCATGCGATGAAGTGATGGAGGGAGCATTCGCGGATGCTTTTATCGTGGATCCGATCCAGGGCGGCGCAGGTACCAGTATGAATATGAATCTTAACGAGGTGATCGCAAACCGTGCCGGTGAGATTTTGGGCGATGCCAGGGGAAGCTATCAAAAGGTGCATCCTAATGATCATGTCAATATGTCACAGTCGACCAATGATGTCATTCCGACAGCCGGGAAGCTTACGGCGCTGGATCTACTGGCAAAACTCAATCAGAGTCTTGCATCGCTCGAAAACGCTCTTCAGAAAAAATCGCTGGAATTTGATGATGTACTGAAGATGGGGCGGACACAGCTGGAGGATGCGGTACCGATGCGCCTGGGACAGGAGTTTCACAGCTATGCGACCATGATTTTGAGAGTGCAGAAGAGATTAAAGACGGCAGCGGAGGAAATGCATGTCGTAAATCTGGGAGGTACAGCAATCGGTACCGCGATTAATGTGGATCCGTACTATTTTATGCATATTGTACCGGAGCTTCAGGAGCTTAGCGGCTATCCGTTGAAGCAGGCGGAGGACCTCTTTGACGGGACGGAGCATCTCGATAGTTTCTCTGCGGTTTCCGGTGCGCTTAAGGCAGGCGCTATGAGCATTTCCAAGATGTGCAATGATCTGCGGCTCCTGTCCTCAGGTCCGAGAACCGGATTTGGGGAAATCACACTTCCTGCAAAGCAAAACGGTTCCTCCATTATGCCGGGTAAGGTCAATCCGGTCATTCCGGAGGTCGTGAATCAGACTGCGTTTCAGATCGCAGGACTGGATGTGACCATTTCCATGGCAGTGGAAGCGGGACAGCTGGAGCTTAATGCATTTGAGCCGGTCATCTTTTATGATCTTTTCCAGGAGCTTGACATGCTTAAAAATGCGGTGGATACACTGACAGTTAACTGCATCGAGGGCATTACGGCAAATCGCGAGAGATGTGAGCAGCTTATGGACAGCTCTGTCGGGATTGCCACAGCGCTTTGCCCGTACCTTGGCTATCAGCAGTCAGCAGAAATTGCCAAAACAGCGTTAAAAACCGGCAAGACTGTCCGGAGTCTTGTACTGAGCAGACATCTTATGAATGATCATGAGCTTCGGGAGGTCCTGAATCCGGACAGGATGACGCTGCCGCCGGAGACAAGAGCAAGAGTTCGTGCCTGAACGTTGTAAGCTTCTGGCTATTAGAATAATGCAATGCAGACTGTACATGGAAAGGGACGATATCCGGGAATGCGATATCGTCTCTTTTATATATCCGGAAATTAGGGTAAAATAAGATACATCAGATCTGAAGTGAAGCGAGAGCCTCAGATGTGAAATGCGATGAAAAACAGGGACACGGTATGTATGAAAACCAAAATCAAAAATCAAGTGACCGGGTTAGTGATTGCAGCTCTTATGATTGCCCTGATGGTGCTCCTGGTTTACTATATCTTCAATACCTTTTTCCCGGGATTCTGGCCGCTTCTACGGAGGGGTGACGAAAAGGGGATCGCAGAGTATCTCTATCAGGTGGGAGAATGGAAGGGCTTTCTTATGGTGGTGCTTATGTGCATTGTTCAGGTCATGAGTATCTTTATCCCGGGGCTTCCGATCCATGTGGCTGCCGGACTGATCTATGGCTGGTGGAAGGCAACGATTTTCTGCTATTTTGGCTTTGTGCTTGGAAATCTCCTGGTGTTTATACTGGCACGTAAGGCAGGCAGAAAGATCGAACGCTATATCCCCGGGATAAATCAGGAAAGCTGGATTACAAGAGAAATCAACTCCAGCCAGCCGGAATTTGTCATTGCGCTTGCATGCATGATTCCGGGTGTGCCCAATGGCATCCTTCCGTATATAGCCGCGAGAACCAGTCTTAAAGAGAAAAGCTACGGAGAAGCCATTGCCGCTACCTCCTGGCTGCAGATATTATGTAATTGTCTTTGCGGTCATCTTTTTATCCGGGAGCATTTTATACTGAGTGCACTTGTTATGGGAGCGCAGCTCATGCTGGTGGTGGTGCTTGCCAGGAACCGAGTCTGGATCCTTAAGATGCTCCGCACCAGGAAGCAGGCATAGGATAGGGTCAGATCAGCTAAGAGCAGCCAAGATTAGATACGATCAGGTAAGCTGTGAAGATGCCTCTGCTATAGAGGATCTGTTAAGGATCATGTCTTGAGACTGGATATCAGTAATGACGCAGATAGAGAAATCAAACAGATAGAAAAGCAATATAAACAGGAGAGAAGATATATGAGAAAGGTAAATGTAATCGGTGTTGGTCCGGGAAATCCGGATATGGTTACTTTGGAAGCGCTCCAGGCAATCCGTGAATCAGATGCCTTAATTGGTGCCGGACGTGCTGTTGCGACGGCAAGAGAAGCCATAGATCTGCTGGGCGAAAAAAAGACGAAACCTACATGCGAAACCTTTAAGACAGAGGAAATCATAAGCTATATGGATATGCATCCGGAGTATCAGAGCTTTGCCTGTGTCTTTACCGGTGACACGAGTGTTTACTCCGGTGCTGTACCTCTGCGTAAGGCTCTCAAAGCACGTAAGGAGGAAATGCCGGAGACAGAGGAATTTATTGTCAATAACTATGCAGGTGTTTCCAGCATACAGTATTTCCTCTCCAAACGCGCCATTTCCATGGCAGATGTCAAGCTTGTAAGCCTGCACGGCAGAACGATGGATCTCGTCCCGATTATCCGGGAAAACAGATTTGTCTGTGTGCTTCTGGGAGATGAGGATAGTGTAGCAAAAATATCCGAGAAGCTTGTGCAATTTGGACTTTGCGATGTAAATATTACGGTTGGCGAGAGATTAAGCTATCAGGACGAATGCTTCACAAGTGGAAATCCACGGGAGATCCGTCTTAAAAGGTTTGATCCGCTTGCCATTGCTCTGTTTGAAAATGATGCTTACCGCCCCAGAGTCAATTCCTTTGGCATTGCCGACGATCATTTTGCAAGGACAGATGGCATTCCGATCACCAAGAGAGATGTCCGTGCGCTCTCGCTTTGCCGCCTTGCCATCCATGCCGACAGCATCATCTATGACATTGGGGCAGGCTCCGGAAGTATTGCCATCGAGGCGGCGCTTGCATGTCCTGAGGGGCGGGTTTATGCCGTCGAATGCAATGAGGATGCCGTCAACACCATCGAGCGGAACCGGTATGCATTTCAGGTAGATAACATTCGCATCCTGCAGGGAATGGCGCCTGCCTGTCTTAACCCGCGGGAAAATCCGGATGCGGCAAGGCTTCCAAAACCGGACTGTGTTTTTATCGGAGGCAGTAAGGGGAGACTTTTTGAGATTGTAGACTGGGCACTTGGCAGAAATCCTGATGCCATTATTGTTATTAATACGGTTACGCTTGAGACGCTGGCAGAGGTCCTGGAAATTGAAAAACGGCTCACGGAGTATAAGTTTGAAATGGTAGAGGTGCAGGCTACCGGTATGGAGCGGCGCGGAAGCTATCACATGTATCGTGCGGAAAATCCGATTACGATTACAAGGATCTCCAAGCGGTGAAATATGAGCTTGAGTGCGTTTCAATCTATAAAAAATGAATTTATCATTGAAAATGCGTTTCGGGACTGGGAGGAATACCGCCGGCAGGTTACGGACAGGGTTTTACAGGAGGGAAGACGTTTTGATCATGCCGGAGCGGAACGGGAGCTCCTGATTGTCGGAGGAGGCAGGTGCAATGATGTGGATCTTACGCGCCTCATCGAAGGTTTTGATCAGATCCGGATTCTGGATACAGATCTGGAGGCCATGCAGTCGGGACTTCATCAGTACGGGCTCACAGGCTCTGGAAGGATCCGCTTACAAAAAGCGTCGCTGACCGGCGTTGAGGAGGCGGATATCCGCAGCTTTTTTGAGAATCTATATCAATGGGCGATCGCCCTTAACAGGAGTATCACAGCGGATCGCTTTATAGAGAGATCGCTGGAAGAGTTTGTGGGTATCTCCCGGAAGACCAGAGCCTTATCGTCAGAGCTTTTACGCAGCATCCCTCCGGAGAGCGCAGATGTTACGCTCTGTATTGGGGTACATAGTCAGCTTTTTACACTCTTGTCCTATTGTTGGGAGGTACTTGCAGGAAATATCTCACAAACGATTCTACATGGTGTCCGGATCCCGGAGGATGCGCTCCATGCAGCCATTCGCGAGTTAAATGATGAAATCATCCCGACGATCAATAACAGTCTCATTTTATCTGCACGGCATTGTGTGCTGATTGGTACGGAATATGATATGGAGCATCCCGTAGAGGGTGCCTGGCAGTGCCAGCAGGATCTGATGCAATGGAAGAAAGTTCTTGGATTTCATGATACTAAGATCCACTGGCCTTTTTATATCGCCGGAGGCAAGGAGTATGAGATGATACTCACATCACTTTATACAGATGGAGATGCATGATCCGACGGAAGATCGGCGAGATATTTCCGCGCGATTTCCTGAATCGTATCGTCCGGCAGAGTGGAACCCTCTATGCTTACGACAGCAGCACTGATTTCCGATGCAAAGGAAAGTGCCTGCTGCTCCGTCATACCTAAGGAAAGTCCCGAGAGGAAGGCTCCGCAATGAGAGTCCCCGGCACCGATGGTATCGCGTACGCTGGTTTTTACTGCGGGCAGATCATGGGAGCGGCCATCGGCGGAGCGCCAGTAAACGCCGCGTTCCCCCATCGTAACCACTACGAGATTTTGCGTATCCCTGTAAAGCTTTAACGCTGCTGAACTTATATTAAAGTGAGAGCCAAGCTCCAGTACTTCCGTTTCATTAAGATGCAGGATCGGATGCAGCTGAAAGATCCTCCGGGTAAGATCAGCGTCTACCTTGACACCTCGGGGACCGGGAGCATAGATGACGGTTCCGGTGGCTTCCTTATGGCGTTCCAGCCAGGAGACAAGGGATGCTCCGGTGGGCTCCTCTACCTCTAATCCGCAGATATAGGTATAGTCAAAGACTTCGGATTCCAGGGATTTCATATATGACGGATCAAAGCTGTATTCGATGCCATGCACAGAGACAAAGGTTCGTTCTCCGCTTTTTTCCACGAAGCAGTAGCAGCATCCGTTCTCAGCGTTGTCGACCCTGACCGGACCCCGGAATCCCTGCTGTGAGAGCTTCTGCCATACAAATCCACTGAAGACCCCTTTGGTGCCCACAGGTGTCACAAGACAGGGGTTAAGCCCTAAAGCCCTGGGAATCTGCGCTGCATTATAGGCACAACCGCCCATCGCAAAGTGCTGCCACTCCGGATGGAGATCCTCCCCTGTTTTAGGGAGATGATCCAGCTTAATAATGACATCCACACAGGTGGAACCAATGATCAGCAGTTTTTTCATTTTGCACACTTCCTTTACGTACTGAATGTTTTTATTACTCTCAAAATTTTGCCGCTCAAAATTTTGTTAAAAACTTTTCCTTTTCTTCACAAAAGATACTATACTACCTATAGCTTGTAAATTGCAAAATACAAAATGGCGACGTCTGCCGGCATAATTTCAAGAGCTGGAGCAGCAGATGTCAGAACACGGACAGAAGCTTGGAGGCATACATGCGGACACTGATTTACAATACGACCTTACTCACTATGGATTCCGATGGAAGTATCCTTAATAACGGATGGATCCTCACGGAAAATGACAGGATTCTGGCACTGGGCAGTGCAGAGACAGCGGAAGATCTCTCCGGGCTGTATGCAGATCAAAGAATTGACGGCAAGGCAGGGATCCTTTTGCCCGGCTTTGTCAATGTCCATTGCCATGTATCTATGGTTCCGTTCCGTACGATGGGAGATGACTGTCCGGATAGACTCCGGCGTTTTCTGTTTCCGCTGGAGCTTCAGGCAATGAACCGGGAGCTTGTATATCTCGGTGCACTCTATGGGATCGGGGAAATGCTGCTCTCCGGCATTACCACATTCCTTGATATGTACTATTTTGAGGATGAGGTTGCCAGAGCGTGTCTTGATACCGGTATCCGCGGATATCTTGGAGAAACCCTGATCGGACAGAAAACCTGTGACAGTCCGGAGAAGGAATATGGCGGGTTTGCGTATCAGAAAGCGTTTCTTGAGAATTACCGTTCAAGTGACCGTGTGATCCCGGTGATTGCTCCACATGGTACAACAACCTTAAATCCGGAGAAGCTTGCGGAGGCGTACCAGCTTGCGGAAAGGTATGATACGATTTATACCCTGCATACAGCAGAACAGGATTATGAAATGGAGCATTTCCGCAAGATGGGTATGACGCCGGTCAGCTTCCTTGACTCGATCGGAGCATTGGGGAGACATACACTTGCAGTGCACTGTATCCATATGACGGAAGATGACCTCATGCTTATGAAGGAAAGAGGAAGCAGAATTGCGCATTGCGTAGGAAGTAATGCAAAGGCTGGTAAGGGCGTTGCACCGATGCAGGATGCAGACCGGCTCGGAATTCCATTCGGACTTGGTACCGATGGTCCATCCTCCGGCAACACGCTCTCGATGTATGATCAGATGCGTATTATGCCGTATGCGCAGAAGACAAGATACCATGACCGGAGTCTGTTCCCGGCAAAACGGGTTCTGGAGGCTGCAACGCGAGGCGGCGCTGAGGCACTGTATAATACGGAGATTGGAGTTCTTGCCGCAGGCAAAAAGGCAGACCTGCAGCTTGTGGAGACACAGTCTGTAAATATGTTCCCGCTTTATAATCCGTATTCCGCACTGGTTTACAGCGCCAATGCTTCCAATGTATCACTCGTCATGGCAGATGGTGAAATCCTTGTAAGAGATGGCAGACTGGTGAAGCTTGACATTGATAAAGTGAAGGCAGATCTTATGCAGGAGATGAAGGCTTTTATGACTTCTGCCGAAAATTACAAAGAAATTATTTAATATTTGCACCTGTGATATGGATGTGATATATATAGAATGTTTTTTGCCATTGTTTTAGATCAGATTTACCGGAGGGCAATACGTGAGCTTGTTTAAAAAGAAGGCATGGTTTTTTATGATTCTGCCTGGAATGCTTTTTTTATCGGTTTTTATGCTGATTCCATTGTTTGCGCTGATTCTCACCACCTTTTTCCATCCGGACAGTGGCTTTACGCTGGCCTCCTATCAGGAGATTCTGACAAGCGCTTATTTCCAGCAGATTTTTATCCGAAGCCTGAAGCTTAGTATCTTAAGTACGTTCATCTGCGCACTGCTGGGCTATCCCGCTGCCTTTTATATTGCAAAGTATGCTAAAAACAAGGGTATACTGATGGCGCTCACAGTCTTCCCGATGTTTACAAGCCCGGTCATCCGCTCCTTCAGCTGGATGGTCATCCTTGGTAAAAAGGGTATTGTCAACCGCATCCTGGTTTCCCTCGGACTTTTCTCAAGACCACAGAGTCTTTTATACAATGAATTTTCCATTACTGTTGGTTTTATCCAGTTGTTCCTTCCTCTTATGATTCTATCGCTGATCGGCGTGCTCGAGAGCATACCGGATGATCTTACCCTTGCGGCAAGAAATCTCGGGGCCACAGCTTTTGACAGCTTCCGTAAAATCACCTTACCGCTCAGCGCAACCGGTCTCGTAACCGGCAGTGTCCTGGTGTTTACCGGCTGCATTACAGCATATACAACACCGCAGCTTCTCGGCGGCACAGATACCCGGGTACTGTCCACCATGATTTATCAGTACGCGATGAGCCTTGGCGACTGGACGGAGGCTTCCGTTGTTGCTGTTATTATGATTGTCGTAACAATGTTGGTTTCCACAACGTTTAATACCATCAGCCGGAAAGTTAATCCGCTGGTATAAGAGGAGGCAAAGCAGGTGTCATTACTTGAACTTAGAGATATTACAGCAGGATATGGTAAAAATATCATTCTCAAAGATCTGAACCTGAATGCAGAAAAGGGAGAGCTTGTAAGTCTGCTCGGATCGAGCGGCTGCGGCAAGACGACAACACTTCGTCTCATTGCGGGATTTTCCGAGCCTGTATCCGGAAGCTTTTATTTTAACGGGCAGGACTATACGCATATCCCGCTGCATAAAAGAAATTTCGGTTTTGTCTTCCAGAGCTATGCGCTGTTTCCGCATATGAATATTTATGATAATGTCGCATTTGGGCTGAGACAAAGGAAAATGCCGGAGGCTGAGATCCGCAAGGAGGTTACCAGCATGCTCCGCACTGTGGATCTCGAGGGCTTTGAAAAGCGTCTTCCAAAGGAGATGTCCGGAGGACAGCGGCAGAGAGTCGCGCTGGCACGAGCGATGGTAATCAAACCTGATCTTATGCTGTTTGATGAGCCGCTCAGTAACCTGGATGCCAAGCTGCGTGTCAAGATGAGAGTGGAAATCCGTAAGCTGCAGCAGAAGCTTGGCTTCACGGCCATCTATGTTACACATGACCAGGAGGAGTGCTTTGCCATTAGTGACAAGGTTGCCATCATGAATCATGGTGTGATTGAGCAGATGGATACTCCGGCAAAAATCTACAGCCATCCTGAAACCGAGTTTATCGCGCGCTTTGTCGGCTTTGAAAATTTCCTGAAGCTTACGAGGCTTGGGGAAGGCTTGTTCCAGACAGAACATGGAGCAGAACTCAGGGTATCAAATGATACGCTTCCGGGACAGAGCATGAAGGCATGCATCCGCCCGGATGATATTGTGATTTCCGGAGAAGAAGGGCTTCCCAATGCGATCCGCGGAAGGGTTACCGTACAGACATTCCTCGGAAAACGGATGCAGTACAACGTCTCCACAGAGCTTGGAGAGTTTGTTGTCAATGCAGACGATGAAAAAGTATTTTCTGTCGGTGATAGCATAGTGCTGTCTCTGACACCAAATAAAATTGTTCTCATTCCATAAACCATGAGGAGGAAGTTATGAAAAGAGTATTGTCACTTGCTGTTGTTGCTGCCATGGGTATGAGCCTTGCTGCATGCGGATCTTCATCAGCACCGAAGGACACCACGGCTGCTGCGTCATCTGCAGCATCTGCTGAAAGTACAGCTGCTGCCGGTTCTGAAGCCGCTCAGGAGAGTACAGAGGCAGCCGGAGATACACAAGCTGCAGAGGGAGATCAGAAGTTTAAGGGTCAGAAGCTTACGGTCAGCACCTTTTCCTTTAATGCAGAGCTTCTGCAGAAAAATGTCTATGACCCGTTTATGGCAAAGACCGGAGCAGAGCTTGTGGTAGAAACCGGAAAAAATGCCGAGCGTGTTACAAAGATTGAGCAGTCACCGGAAAATTATGATGTTGTGGTGATCAGTGATTCCTTTGCTGCACAGCTTGCCAAGGATGGTATTTTTGATACGATCGACCGGAGTGCTCTTACAAATCTTGACTCTGTTTATGATTCCGCCAAGGCACCTCTTGGAGAGGAGTATGGTCCTGCATACACATTTAACCGCCTGGGTATTGTATATGATCCATCTCTTTGCAATGTTGACATCAAGAGCTTTGCGGATCTCTGGAATCCGGAGCTTAAGGACAGCGTTGTGATTCCGGATATCACCGCTACCTCCGGCGTACTGTTTTATTATGGCACTGCTGCAGCATTTAATCTTACTCCGGGTAAGGATGATGATGCCATCTTTGCAAAGCTTGAGGAGCTTAAGCCAAATGTAGTTAAGACCTATACCTCTGCTAATGATACCATTACCATGCTGAACCAGGGTGAGGCCTCTGTTGCAGTACTTCTGGATTACAGCTACACAACTGCAAAGCAGGCGAATGATGCCTATGTCTGGGTTGATCCGTCCGAGGGAAGCTTCTCCGGCTTTAATACACTTAACATTGTAAAGGGCAGCAAAAACAAGGAGCTTGCAGAGGAGTTTATTAACTTCTATCTTTCCAAGGAAGTGCAGGAGGCTGAGGCTCTGGACGGTGTTGACTCCCCGGTAAATACTAAGGTTGAGCTTACCAAGGAGCAGTCTCAGAACTTTACATATGGTAAGGATATGGTAGACAAGCTGATCGTTCCGGACTGGGATCTCATTACGGAAAAGAAGGCAGACTGGATTGAGAAGTGGAACAACCTGTTCTCTGTACAGTGACGAGGTTCTGATGGGTATTATGTGAATGCCTCTTAAGGACAGAAATACACAAAATACACAAATTGCTATACAGCCCGACGGAGCTTCAGCTCTGCCGGGCAGGAAACCAAAGGAAAGGATCATCAATGAAAAAGAGTAAGGGAATCCTCCTTGTTACAATCCTGGTATATTTTTTTCTGATCGGTCCGCTTGTCATCATCATGGCGGCATCGTTTAGTAATACAAATTACCTGACTTTTCCGGGACAGGGCTTTACTTTAAAGTGGTATGCGCAGGTGCTTGGCATGAGCTCTTTTATCAATGCAGCCCGAACGTCCATCATCATTGCGGTCCTTTCCACTCTGATTGCCCTGCTCCTCGGACTTCCGGCAGCGTATGCATTGAACCGCTACAGCTTCCGTGGAAAGGAAGCAATCCAGACGGCATTTCTCTCGCCGGTCATGATTCCGATGGTGGTGCTGGGCTTTATGATGCTCCGCTATGTTATCAGTGTCTTTCATGTGCCGATTCTTCCGGGACTTCTGATTGGACATACACTGCTGGGAATTCCATATGTTATGAGAGTCATTACAGCAGCGCTGGCTAATTTTGACTTTGCGATTGAGGAAGCAGCGGGAAGCCTGGGCGCAACCAAGGTCTACTGCTTTTTCCATATTATCCTGCCAAACATACAGTCAGCAATGGCATCCGCCAGTATCATGGCGATTATCAATTCCTTTAATAATGTTTCATTGTCGGCATTTCTGACAGGTCCCGGCATTAACGTGCTGCCGATCGAGATGATGTCCTATGTGGAATTTCATTTTGATCCGACCATAGCTGCGCTGGCCACACTTCTCATGGTGGCGACCATGGCGGTGATGCTGATCATTGAAAGAACGTTGGGGCTTCGGAGTGTGTTCTGATTTCCGGGATGAAAATTGTTTCAACTTAAGATGTTGTGTATAATGTCAAAGAGCGGTATCCTTGGGGATGCCGCTTTTTTGAGCTTGGTTTATATAGGAGGGTATCAGGGGATTGTATGAATGAGGAAAACAGGGAACTAAGGGAGGCATTGCTCAGCTACCGGGAGATACCAGATGAAGGAAACCGGAAGCTTGTCCTGGCGGGACTTCTGGAGTATCTGCATCATGACAAAGTATTATACATTCCGGTAACCGGACGCAGGCTTCCGGGTGGCAGAGAGCAGATCCTCACCGATAAGCTGATTAATGAGGATGGAGAAGCTTTTTTTACAGCATTTACAGATAAAGCCGCTGCTGCGCGGGACCGGAACTGTAAGCGTGTTCTGAATCTTTCTCTTGTGCGGATTTTTAATAATGTCCTGAAAGATAAAAATGTCAGCGGACTTATATTAAACCCCTACAGCCCGGAGCAATGTACACTGCTAAAAGAAACCATACAACTGCTAATCGAAGCAGAGAAGCAGTGGCAGTAAGTGTAAAAACAGCGGAAGGCATGTATTTTACGCAAAAATTCATATAAATTTCAGATTTTCGTTCTAAAAAACGATTAAAATACTTAGCATGGCTTCAGAATATATCAAACATCTCAATAATTTAAAAAACAGACTGGAGAGCATGCCAGTGCAAAAAAAGGCAGTGCTTGGAACTGGTGCTGTGCTGGTGATTGTTTCCATGACCTTTGCTACGGCACATCATCCTGCACCTAAGCCTCAGGAAACCTTGGTTTCTACTCCTTCAGATCTTATTGCTTCCGACTCGGATCTTACCGAGACAGCGGAAGCACTGCTCGCTACAGAAAATGAACTTCCGCAGGAAACCGTCGCGGAGCCAAGAGTTGGCTGGTGGCAGGATCCGGATAGCGGCAACTGGTATTATTATGGAGAGGACGGGCGGATGTTCCGTTCAGAGGAAACGCCGGACGGCTACTATGTCGGAGAGGACGGTGCCTATATCCCTCCGGTCACCGATCCGGACAGCAGCTTTGTCTGGAACAGGACTGCCGGTAAGCCCGGGGATCTCTCGGGACTGGAAATCGCCGGAAAGCCTGCGGAGTTTTATATGCTCTCGATGGCAGGGGAAACCAGCGGAGGCTCAATCATTATTGGTGACTATGGGCGCGCCTATGGATTTCTGCAGTTTGACTACCGCTATGATCTCCCGGCATTTATGAATTATGCTTACCGGAAGCACCCGGAGCTCTGGGGTGGTTTTGCAGATTATCTTGGCAAAAGTACCGGAAGCAGTGTTCTCATCAATAACCGGGATATCGCGGATACCTTTGTCAATGCGCTTTCAGAAAATTATGAGGAAGCTGTATCGGATCAGATGGCATTTGCGCGTCTTCGTTACTGGGATGATTTTGCCGATGCGATGAATAAGGCAGGATATCATCTTGATACACGGCATGTTGCGGTATCTGCGGCACTTCTTTCTGTTAATATCAACTGCGGGTCACAGGCGAATGTCTTTCTCCGCGGGCTTTCGCCGGATATGTCGGATGAGGAAATGATCCGCGGCATCTATCGGATCCGTAATACGACACTTGCGTCTCAGTATGTCGGTTCGGTATTAAAGGGAACCACCACGAGATATGTACGTTCGGAGCCGCAGATGGCGCTGGACCTTTTGTATGGCTATACAACCATTGATTCCGATATGAATTACGGTGGCGGTGTAGAGTGGCATGGCAATCCATTTTCGGATACAGTAAGTACCAAGGCAAGAATCGGCAGCATCCGTTATCAGGCAGATGCAAGCATTGCCGCAGTGCAGCAGGATGCGGAGCAGATTGCGGAAAGAGATGCTGCAAATTTTGATCTGGCAACCGCATCTGATCTTACAGAATTGAATGCATCTGTTTCTGCGTCTACGGATTCCTCTGCTTCTGCATCCGGAGCTGTATCCGGAACTGCAGCTGCATCCGGGGATGCCATTTCAGACAGAAGCTCTGAGGATGCTTCGTCACAGGAGAGCAGTGCTGCTTCAGAACCTATGGCTACTACAGCTGCGCCCAATACCTATATTTACAGTGGATCGCTTGCTGCAACAGCCGGGGCTCTTACAGCGCAGGGTACAGATACGGCGAATGCAGCTGCAGCAGAATCCACGCAGGGAGCCGAAACAGAGTCAGCAGAAGCTGTAAAAGAAGGATAAATAAAGATGTATGATATAAATGATAAGAAATCCGGGCGCGTTACATCGTCTCCGATCCGACTGGTTGCATTGGACCTCGACGGGACACTGCTGGATTCGGAGGGCAGAATTTCGGATGCCAATCTACACGCCATCCGGGCATGTATCGACAATGGAGTCGAGGTCGTGGCATCCAGCGGTCGTGCATACAATGGCTTACGGACGGAGGAGCTTGGAAATGCCGGAGTCAGATACGGAATTACTGTGAACGGCGCTGCGATTTATACCATTCCCGAGAAACACTGTCTTTATGAGGAGGCGATGACGCCGGAGTTCGGTGCATCGCTTTTACGTGAGGTTATGCGGAGAGATGTAAGCTTTGTTGCCTTTATTGATGGGATCGGATATACCGATGCGTATCAGGAGCAGGATATAAAGCGTCTGCCCTTGTCCGAAGCGACACGCCGGTATATCCATAGCAGCAGAACCTTTGTAGATTCCACACTGGATCTTATTTTGGAGAAGCAGCTGCCGGTGCAGAAAATCACCATGAACTTTTACAAGGACGCAGATGGCAATTATATTGACAGAGAAGAGCTGCGGCAGTATTTTGCGTCTATCCCCGATGTTACGCTGGTATCCGGTGGATTTAATAACCTGGAAGTCACATTATCGGATGTCACCAAGGGAAACGGTCTCCGGAAGCTCTGTAATATTCTTGACATACCCGTAGAAGCTGCCATGGGTGTCGGAGATTCGGGCAATGACTTAAGTCTGCTTCAGGCTGCAGGCGTCGGGGTCGCAATGGCAAATGCAGAGCCTGAGATCCTGAAAGCCGCAGACTTTATCACCCGCAGCAATGATCAGGATGGTGTGGCGTATGCCATTGACAGGCTAGTGTTTGGTGCGAATGTATGAGTCCTGACATCATCGCCCTGACTCCGGATTATGTGGTTGCGGTAAAGCCTGCCGGTATGGATGCCGAGCGGGATATGCCGGCGCTTTTAGCCAAGGCTTCAGGCGGCGCTTCGGAATTTTACTGTGTGCACCGTCTCGATCAGGCGGCATCCGGACTGCTTGTGTATGCGAGAAATCGCAAGACAGCAGCGGCGCTCTCGGAAATGGTTAGAGAACATCAGTTTAAAAAAAGCTATTATATCATTGTCTCAGGGAAACCTATGGAAACCGAGGGAACCTTTGAAGATCTGTTGTTTAAGGAAAGCAAGCGGCAGAAAGCCTTTACCGTTAAAACAGAACGGAAAGGGGTAAAGCGCGCAAAGCTTCTATACGAGGTGCTGGAAACAAGCTCGATCCTTAATTTTGGAAATACGGAGGAGCTGAGTCTCATCCGGGTGCAGCTTAAAACAGGCAGGTTTCATCAGATCCGCGTGCAGTTTGCGAGCCGCGGGATGCCGATTGCAGGAGATGGTAAATATGGTTCACGTATCAAATGCGGACTATGCCTTTTCTGTCAGTCACTCAGCTTCCCGGAATATAAGAAAGTACAGGGACGCACTAAGGATCTAAGCGAAAAATCTCCGAGCCTTACGTTTGAAGCCCCACTTCCTGCAGAGTTTCCCTGGAACCGTTTTAAGACCATCCTGTCTGATGTGTCCGACAGGCTTTAATCAATTTTAATCAACAGATTTACGTCAATTCATTAACATTTGGATAATAATTTAATTCAGAATTTAGTTTAGATCGAAGGAAAAGATATATGAAATGTCCCCATTGTGGAGCGGAGATCCCTGACGACAGCAGAAGCTGTCCGAGCTGCGGAACTCCGATTATCAAAATCAAACCGAAGCGTGTCTGCATGAATTGTGGATCCGAGGTGCCGGATGGTGCCGAGGTCTGTCCGGGCTGCGGCAGAAAGATTCGCAGAAGACCGGAGCAGAAGGACAGCTGCCGTAGCTCTGCAGCCGGTGCCAATGCAGGAGCTTCCACCGGATGTACACAAAAGAATGGAAGCTCACGCCAGAGCGGATTTTTTATTTTGCCCGGAGATCGTTTTGCTCTTATGCAGTGCATCCTCCCGGCAGCAGCTGCTGTGTTGTACCATAGCTTTATTTTACAGCAAAATCTTGTATTTAATCTCATAAACACCGCGCTTCTGTATGAGGGACTCATTTTCTTTTTCGGCTATATGGACTTTGACCTCCTGGAGGAGCGCTTCCACAATCTTTATGGCAGAAGCCTGGATCATCGATACCGGAGTTTGAGCTGCTTTTTGCCAGTACTTGGATTTTTTGAGAGACGGAAGCTCCCGGGGCAGGACCCTAAAGCATGGTATCCCTATCTGCATGTGGTGATTTTGATGCTGTTTCTGATCTATACGGGGCTTAGCTCATTCGCCATGCTGCCGCATCAGCTTTAAGTATTGAAACCCGGCCTTCTGTAAGCTGATATAGCATAACCGCTATCAGAGAAATCTATAGCCAAGTAAAAATATTATATAATACCCTGAAGGGGATGCATTTGTTAAGATACTGTGGTCAGCAGAATGACAGAACACAGTATCTTTTTTTATATTTAGAAATCTTTCATGCGGAGGAAGCTATGGCGCAGAAAACAGAGACTGCAAGGTATGATTTTGATACCATCATAGACCGGCACCATACCGACTGCCTTAAATATGATTTCGGTATGGAACGGAAGGGAAGAACGGATCTTTTGCCGCTCTGGGTTGCCGATATGGATTTCCGCCTGCCAGAGGAAGTGCTCCTGGATCTTAAGGCAAGGATTGATCATGGTATTTTTGGGTATACCGATCCTAAAGAAGGATATTTTGAGGCATTGAATCACTGGTTCCGGAAGCATTATCACTATACTGTGGAGCCAGGCTGGGTAACGGTAGGGCCGGGCGTTGTCTACGGGCTTGCCACCTGCGTCCGGGCATTTACCAAGCCGGGGGATGCAATCCTGATCCAGCAGCCGGTATATTATCCTTTTGGGGAAGTGATTCAGGATAACGGAAGGCAGCTTGTCAACTCGCAGCTTAGGCTTCAGGCTGGTCATTATCAGATTGACTTTGATGATTTTGAGAGGAAAATCGAGGAGTATAAGGTCAAGCTGTATCTGCTCTGCAATCCGCACAATCCGGCGGGCCGGGTTTGGACCAGAGAGGAGCTTACAAGGATCGGAGACATTTGCCTGAAACACGATGTGCTTATCGTTTCAGATGAGATTCACTGCGATTTTATTTACCCGGGGCATGAATTTCACTCCTTTCTTACGATGGACCCGAAATACCGGAGCCATCTTTGCGTACTGCATTCTCCAAGCAAGACCTTTAATATCGCAGGTCTGCAGGTTGCGAATGCTATCATCCCGGATGAGACACTGCGCGCGAGATATAAAAAGGAAAACGCTGCAGCGGGATACAGTCAGGCAAATGTTCTTGGGCTTACGGCACTGGAGTCTGTCTATACCAGGGGCGAGGAATGGTATCAGGAGCTCCTCTCCTATATCAATGGCAATCTAAGCTTTGTACGAGCGTATCTTACGGAGTATCTGCCGGAGCTTAAGCTCATTGAGCCGGAGGGTACCTACCTTCTCTGGATCGATTTTTCCGGTCTTGGATTGTCAGAGACCGAGCTTCAGGAGCTTATCACGGACAAGGCGAAGCTATGGCTTGATTCCGGAAGTATCTTTGGTCCGCAAACGGCGCAGTTTGAAAGGTTTAATATTGCCTGCCCGAGAAGCATCGTGAAGCAGGCTTTTGAGCAGCTTCGGGAAGCCGTGTCGGAGCTTAAACGAAATCGATGTTGATTTTATGTAAAAGGAGACAAATCATATGAGCTACAGCATAGAGACACTTTGTCAGCACCTTGAGGGAGATGATGTAAATGCACATTTCGGAGCGATCAGCTATCCGATTTATCAGACAGCGGCATTTGCACATAAGGGCTTTGGTCAAAGCTCCGGTTATGATTACACAAGGCTTCAGAATCCGACCCGCGCGCAGCTGGAGAAGACCGTGGCGCAGCTTGAGCATGGGATCGACTGCATTGCTTTTTCCAGCGGTATGTGCGCAATCGGCTGTGTAATGGAGCTGTTTCATCCGGGAGACCATATCCTGATTGACGAGGATCTCTATGGCGGAAGCATTCGCCTGTTCCGTGAGATCAACGCAAAAAACGGCATAGAGTTTACTTCTGCTCCTTTAAGCCGGGTAAATGTCGAGGAGTATATCAAGGATAATACCAGGGCAGTTTACCTGGAAACGCCGACCAATCCGATGATGAATGTAACCGATCTTGCGGCGCTCGCAAGGGTTACAAAAAAACACGTCATCCTGCTGATTGTAGACAATACCTTTTTGTCTCCATACTTTCAGAATCCGCTGGAACTTGGAGCTGATATTGTGCTTCACAGTGGCACAAAATTCCTCGCAGGACATCATGACGCCATTGCAGGCTTTGCCATTGTCAAGGATCCGGAGCTTAGAGACCGGCTGAGATTTCTGTTTAAGACAACCGGCGCGGGGCTGGATCCCTTTGATGCATGGCTTGTGCTCCGGGGAATTAAGACGCTGGCTGTCCGGATGGACCGGGCAGAGCAAAATGCAGAGAGGCTGGCAGCGTTTCTGGACAGCGATCCGCATGTAACAAGGGTGCTGTATCCCGGACTTCCGAAGCATCCCGGATATGAGATTATGAAGAAGCAGGCGCGGGGATTTGGTGCTATGATTACCTTTGATGTACCGTCCCGGGAATTTGCCATCGCTGTGCTTGAGCATGTGAATGTAATCCTTTTTGCAGAGAGCCTGGGAGGAACCGAGTCTCTCATCACGTATCCGGTGACACAGACGCATAGTGATGTGCCAAAGGATGTGCTGGAGCGGAATGGCATTCATGAGACGACATTAAGGCTGTCTGTCGGCATTGAGGGCGTGGAGGATCTGATCGGAGATCTCCGTCAGGCTTTTCAAAAAGCAGCAGAGCTCTGCGGTTGGAGTCAGGAGGCATGAAGCTTTTTATAGAGCAAATGAAGGTTAAAAATATTTTTATGGAAATGGCGCTGTTTATCGCAGCGCTGTTTCTTGTATCCGGATTTCTGCATTTTTCCGTGCGGGCAGAAATAGCAGCAAAGTACCTGGAAAATGGAAGCTACAGGATTTCAGTAAAAACTGAGTATCCGGAGCAAAGTACCGAAGCGTTCCCTCTTGTGGAGCGGGCGATTCTTAAGGCGCAGGACGGGGAAGCAGAAGCGGAGATCACATTCGCAGGCTTAAATGCTCCGGTCTCGGTACCGGTGGCAGCGCTTGACAGCAAGGAGTCCTATACTCTGCCGCTTGGGGAAAATGGCGCCCTGGTACATGTAACGCTTACGTTTGCATCTGACAGTCTGCCGGCAGGGGCGATCCGGGAGGAGGCATCCCCTGCATATCAGGAAGCGGAGCCGGAGAAGCTCTCGTTTACGGATGGAGAATATCTGATCCCGGTGACACTCACGGGAGGCAGCGGGAGAGTACAGATCGAGAGCCCTGTATCCTGTAAGGTAAAAGATGGATATGGCACACTGACCCTCATCTGGGATAGTCCGCATTATGATTACATGATTGTGGCAGGCAGTAAATATCTGCCGCTCGATGCATCGGAAACCCGGGAGGATACGAGAGAACGTTCTGTGTTTCAGATTCCGCTGATCTCACTTACACAGCCTATGACGGTGATCGGAGATACGACGGCGATGTCAGTACCGCATGAAGTGCAGTATACGCTTACGTTCTCCGGGGAGGAGATCCGGTCAGCGGGATACGGACCTTGGCTTTGGAATTTAAAAACCGGCATGACGATTTTTGTTTTACTGTCTGCTGTTTTCTGTGGCATAATAGTAGGCATATGGAAACACAGACAAAGAAAAAAAAAGTCTTGATGATAGAGACAGGCAGAATTGTAAAAGCAGGCTTGTTATGTGTCATACTGGCAGCGCTCATGGTCCTTAGCGGCGGATGCGGGATGCAAACGGCACCTATGAAAGAAAGCAGGACGTCAGCACAAGCCGCACCGGCGCCTGAGATCCCCGGGATTTCGTTTATTAAGGCAGAGGAAAATCAATATAGTGAGGAGTTCCGGATCCTGGATTATACGGATGGATTTCATGTTATCGAGATCCCGGAAAGCAGAGAAGCTTATCTGGTTGTACCAGAGGGCGGCAAATCACCGGCAAAGCTGCCGGAGCACATGACGGTGCTCTCCCTGCCGCTTACGCACATCTATCTTGCGGATACGGCAGCCATGGCGCTCTTTGATGCGGTAGACGCGGTTTCCGGGATTCGTTTCAGCTCCATCCGGCAGGATCAGTGGTATATACCGGAAGCTGTCGATGCGATGAAGGCGGGCGACATATTGTTTGCCGGGAAGTATTCGCAGCCGGATTATGAAACCCTGATGCTGGAGGGCTGCGATCTCGCCATCGAGTCCACAATGATCAATCACTCTCCGGAGGTAAAGGAGCAGCTTACGGAGCTTCACATTCCGGTTTTTACGGATTACTCAAGCTATGAGTCTGATCCGATGGGCCGGGTGGAATGGGTGCGTGTCTATGGGCTTCTCAGCGGTAAAGCGCCGGAGGCAGAGGCGTTTTTAAAAGTGCAGAGTGCAAAGCTTGAGGAGTTGATGGAAGCGGATGCAGCTTCAGCTTCCGATGCAGCTTCAAATTCCGTTTCGGATCCAGGTTCCTATTCAGACCCCGCCCGGACAGAAACCGGTACCTTTGCTTATTTTTATCTTAACAGCAGCGGTCAGGCGGTGATCCGGAGCGCAGATGACTACATCCCGGCCATGTTTCAGATGGGCGGGCTCAGCTATGTTTTTAAAGATTTAAAATCTCCTGACCGGAAAGCAAGTATTACGATTGGGATGGAGGACTTTTACCATAAGGCAAAGGATGCGGATTACCTTATCTACAATGGATTTCTGGGAGCGCTGCCTAATGTAGAGGAGCTTATAAACCGGAGTTCATTGTTTCAGGATTTTAAGGCAGTCAGGGAGGGACAGGTCTATACGACGTCGCCTGCCTTTTATCAGAGGACAGATGCGATGGCGGATTTTATCCGGGATGTGCATCTCATGTCAGAGGGAGAAGCATACGATATGACTTTTATCTCAAAGGTAGAGTAATGTGAAAAATTTTTTCTTTACGAAGCTTAAAACCGGCAGACGATGGGCTCTTATGTACCTTTTGATGGCGGTACTGCTGCTTCTGGTGTTATATTTCAATCTGTTTTCCGGTACGGTTTCTGTGACTCCGGCTGATTTTCTGCGGCTTGTTTTATTGCAGGATCAGGGCTCCATGGAAGCCTCCATCCTCTGGAATTTAAGGCTTCCGAGAGCGCTGATGACCGTGATTCTGGGCGGCGCACTGGCTTTATCCGGCTTCCTGCTGCAGACCTATTTTGCCAATCCGATCGCGGGACCGTTTATCCTGGGGATTTCATCCGGCGCAAAGCTTGCGGTGACGATTTGCCTTATTTTACTTTTGAATGTTTCCGGCAGCGTATCGTCCTTTGTCCTGATTGTGGCAGCCTTTGCAGGAGCCTTGTTTTCCACGGTCTGGATCCTTTATCTGTCCGGACGTGTCAAAAATATGTCTTCGATTTTGATCGGCGGCATTATGATCGGTTATGTATGCTCTGCGGCAACCGATCTCATGATTACCTTTGCGTCCGATGCGGATATCGTAAATCTCAGAAACTGGTCGCAGGGAAGCTTTTCCGGGATGAGCTGGGACAATGTACAGGTCGCTTTTCCTGTGGTCGGGGTTGCATCGGTTCTTACATTTTTTCACTCTCGGGAGATCAGCGCCTTTCAGCTGGGAGAGGGCTATGCCAGATCCGTCGGAGTTCCGGTGGTCCGCTTTCGCAGAATTCTGATTCTGCTCTCGAGTATCCTCTCCGCCACGGTTACAGCCTATGCCGGACCCGTAAGCTTTGTAGGGGTTGCCGCGCCATATCTTATAAAGCATCTGTTTCATACCTCACGACCGGAGATTATCATCCCGGCATGCTTTATGGGTGGAGCTGTTTTTACCGGAGGCGCGGATCTTTTAGCACGCATGCTGCTTCGCCCGACAGAGCTTAACATTAGTACCGTAACCTCCATCCTGGGAGCGCCGATTGTGATCATGATGCTTATGAGAGAGAGGAAGCATAGATGAGTCTTAAGGTAGAGATCCGGTCGCTATGTGCCGGATATGATAAGCAGGAAATTGTAAGGAAGTTCTCGCTTACGATCTCACCCGGAGAGATCATTTCCGTGATCGGACCCAATGGCTCGGGGAAAAGCACCCTGCTGAAAACGCTCTCCGGGCAGCTCTCCATACTTTCCGGACATGTATTTTACGGAGATAAAGAGCTTACAAATATGGGCGGCAGAGAGCGGGCAGAGCAGATTTCCGTACTTCTTACGGACCGGGTGCATCCGGAGCTTCTTACGGTGCGGGAGGTTGTAGCTCTCGGACGGATTCCGTATACCGGGAGACTAGGAGGCTTGTCGGTGGAGGATGAGCGCGCAGTGGATCGGGCGATAAGAGATGCCGGCATTGACGAGCTTCAGGAGCTTGATTTTAATACCTTAAGTGACGGTCAGAAGCAGAGAATACTTCTTGCAAGAGCCTTCTGCCAGGAGCCGGAGGTGCTGATCCTCGATGAACCGACAGCGTATCTGGATATTAGATATAAGCTTCTGCTCCTGGAGGCTCTAAGACACAAGGCGGAAACCAGCAAAATCTCCGTGCTCATGTCCATCCATGAGATTGAGCTTGCCAGTATGATATCGGATCAGATGATTCTTCTTAAGAAGGGACAGGTCCAGAGCATCGGGGCTCCAAAAGAGGTTTTTACAAGAGATAAGATCAGCGCGTTGTATGATATTCCGGAGGAGGTATTTCTCCGTCTGTATGGAAGCTTTGAGGGAGCAGGCAGGTAGCATGGAGCTCTATCGATATCGTAATCAGAAAAAAATGAGGCGGGGACTTAGTACCGGGACCTGTGCCGCAGCGGCGGCCAAGGCAGCAATGGAGGAGCTGGTGAGAGACCGGTCTGAGACGAAGGTATCTGTGCGTCTGCCGGGTGGCGAGCAGGCTTCTCTTGACGTTGCAAAAGCACCCGATGGATCCTTTTTTACCATAAAGGATGGCGGGGATGACCCGGATGCCACGAGTGGTCTGGAGATACATGTCCGTGCAGCTCGTATGGACTTCCCTCCTTTAGAGGAGGACTTAAACAGACTCCATATGTTCCATGATCCGGAGGATCCGAGAATGTATCTTACCGGCGGACCGGGGGTCGGGATGGTTACAAGGAAGGGACTGGAACAGGACATCGGTATGTATGCGATCAATCAAGTCCCGCGCAGGATGATATTTTCGTCTGCAAAGGAGGTACTGGACGCTGCAGAGATCGGGCATGCAGACCGCGTTTTATTGACGGTATCCGTACCGGGTGGAGAAGCTGCTGCATTAAAAACCTTTAATCCGAAGCTTGGTATTATTAACGGTATATCGATCCTCGGAACCTCCGGCGTGGTGGAACCCATGTCAGAGCAGTCTATTGTCGATACCATTGAGGTGGAAATCCGACAGCAGCTTGCAAACGGCAGCAGAAGCATGATTTTTGTGCCGGGAAATATGGGTGCACGATATGTGGAACATGACGTGCTGCCGAGGCTCGGGGACTTACGGCTTCCCATCATTCAGATCAGTAATTATGTGGGAGACGCTCTGGATCTTGCGGTTTCCTATGAGCTTGAAAATGTACTGCTCGTCGGAAACATCGGGAAATTCATAAAGCTTGCTGCCGGGATCATGAATACGCATTCTCATACTGCGGATGCGCGGTGGGAGATTATGGTCAGCCATGCGGCACTGCAGGGTGTGGAGACTCCGAGACTTAAGGAGCTCCGGCAATGTATCACTACGGAGGAAATGCTGACGAAGCTTCTGGAGTGGGGATCGCTGGAGCCTGTGGTCCGGTCGTTACTCTCTGAAATTGACCGTCATCTGAGCGCAAGGCTGGGAGATCGTGTCCCTTTTGGGCTTAAGATGTACTCCGAGAGGTACGGACTACTTGGAGAGACTCCGGGGACAGGTAAAATATTAAAAGCACTGAAGCATGCAGGAGGGACAGAATAATGGTTCATTTTGTAGGCGCAGGTCCGGGAGATCCGGAGCTTGTGACCGTAAAGGGACGGCGGCTCATCATGGAGGCGGATGTCATCATCTATGCAGGATCACTGGTAAACCCGGAGCTTCTTACCCTTGCAAAGGCGGATGCGGAAATTTATGACTCCAAGGAGATGGCGCTACCGGACATTATTTCCGTGATACAGAAGAAGCATCAGGAGGGGAAAGACATTGTTCGGCTCCAGACCGGGGACATTTCTCTCTACAGTGCGCTGCATGAGCAGACAGAAGCGCTCCGGGCGCTCCAGATCCCCTATGATCTCTGTCCGGGGGTGGGTGCCTTTGCAGCGGCGGCAGCAGCATTAGAAACAGAGTATACGGCACCGGAGCTGACACAGTCTGTTATTATTACACGGGCAGAGGGGCGGACACCGGTTCCGGACAGAGAATCCCTTAAAAGCTTTGCAGCGCATGGAGCCACGATGGTACTGTACCTCTCCTCTGCACTTGCAGTAAAGGTGCGGGATGAGCTTACGAATGGAGGTATGCCGGGAAACACACCTACAGCCATTGTTTATAAGGCGAGCTGGCCGGAGCAGAAGGTGTTTCGCACGACACTTCTACATTTGCCGGATGTCATGGAGCAGAACGGAATCCGAAGTACTGCGCTTATTATCATCGGTGAGGTACTTGGCGAGGAAGGCGCTGCAAAGGAAGCCTCCAGGCTCTATGCTCCAGAATTTACGACCGCATATCGTAAAGGCTCCGATGAAACGAGCAAGACAGGTGCGGTTGGAGAAGCATGAGATGCAAAGTTTCCGAAGTACCGGAAGCTTAAAGAGCATCTTGCGTATCCGGAGCGTAAAAGCAGACAAGGCATAAAAAACTTTAAGAGATAAGATGTAAGAAGGAGCGCGTGTCATGAACGCTGGTATCATTGCCTTTACAGAAAAGGCATATCGACTGGGCGAGAGGATCAAAGCACAGTGGATCGATAACGATAAGGACAATCCGCCGGACATTGAGCTTATAGCTAAAACTAAGGCTTTGCCGGAGCTGATGGATCGCCGCGAAACCATGGACATCATTGCTGCATGGTTCCGGGAAAAGGATGCGATCCTTTTTCTTTCTGCCACAGGTATTGCCGTAAGATGTATTGCACCATATCTTAAGCATAAATCTGTAGACCCCGCGGTTCTCGTCATGGATGAGGATGCCAGGTTCTGCATTTCGCTTTTGTCAGGACATCTGGGAGGAGCCAACGCACTCGCAGCGAAAATCGCAGGCTGGACGAAATCTACACCCGTGATTACGACAGCGACCGATGAGGAAGGGATGTTTTCTGTCGATCTTTTTGCCAAGGAAAATCATCTTATCATAACGGATTTTACCAAGGCAAAGGAAATCAGCGCCAAGGTACTGCGAGGTGAGAAGCTCCGTATCGTAACGGAAATCTCACAAGAGAGCCTTAAAAAATTACCCGGGGCAGACGAAGCGGAATATGTGGAGCGAGATCAGGCGGCGCAGGCGGATATCCTGATTTCCGAGCGGCGGGATGCGGAAACTGCAGGTCTTTTACTGATACCTGTCAGAATCTGTATCGGCATCGGTTCCCGTAAGGGAGTGAGCGAGGAGGCTGTCCGATATGCAGTAGAGGAATGTCTCAGCGCCTATAATCTCAGAGAAGCGGCTGTAGAAGTTATGGCAAGCATTGACCTGAAAAAATCAGAGCCCGGAATCCTGGCATTTTCCTACCGGAGCGGAATCCCCTTTGTAACCTATACAGCAGAGGAGCTTGCCGCAGTGGATGGATCCTTTAGCGAGTCCTCATTTGTGCGGTCTGTGACAGGTGTCGCCAATGTCTGCGAGCGGGCAGCAGCACGAGCCGCAGGAAAGTCCGGACGGAAAATCGCGGCAAAGACCATATACGGAGATGTTACGATTTCACTATGGGCAAAGGAATAATGATTCATACGCCGCCGCACCTGCTTCAGGCGACCGGTTGGAGCTGGTGGAGAGCTTCACTAAAGGTTCTTGCAAGGACAGATCGTTTTACAGAACGACTTTATGTGATGAGAGATTGAACGGGAATTAGGATTAAAAATAGGATGGGAGACTTTATATGGCAGTCCTTGGTACAGTTTATGTAGTAGGCATCGGACCGGGTGATCGGGAGCATCTTACACTGGAAGCGGAATCCGTGCTTAAAAAATCCGAGGTGATCGTCGGCTATACCCTGTATGTGGATCTAATCCGCAGGTATTTTCCAGATAAAGTTTGGATCACAAGCGGAATGATGCAGGAGGAGACACGGTGCCGTATGGCACTTCTGGAAGCTGCAAAGGGTAAAATCGTCTCCATGATTTCCAGTGGCGACAGTGGCGTATATGGTATGGCAGGTCTGATGCTATGCCTCGGTACAGAATACCCGGAGGTTGCGATCGAGATCATCCCGGGCATTACTTCAGCGCTCTCCGGAGGAGCTATGCTGGGAGCACCGCTTGGGCATGATTTTGCTGTCATCAGTCTCTCGGATCTGCTGACTCCGTGGGAACGCATCGAGAAACGTCTGAGACTTGCCGGTGAGGCCGACCTTGCCATTGCAATCTATAATCCGTCCTCCAGGAAGAGGAAGGAGTATTTGAAGCGCGCCTGTGATATCCTGCTGTTATCCAAAGCTCCGGAAACAATCTGCGGAATTGTAAGAAACATCGCGCGCGAGGGCGCAGAATCCAGAATTTTAACGCTTAAGGAACTGAGAGATACGGAGGTCGATATGCTGACAACCGTCTTTATAGGTAACAGTGAGACCCGTATCATTGATGGGCGAATGGTTACGCCACGGGGGTACCCGCTGTGAACATCATGATTTTTGGCGGCACCACAGAAGGCCGGGAACTTGCCCAATGTCTTATGAAAACAAGGCATAAGATCCTTTACTCTGCAGCAACAGAATATGGAGCATTGCTCATCCCGGAGAGCGGCAATCTTAAAGTCCGGTATGGCCGCATGCAGGTGGAGGATATGCTCCAATGCTTTAAGGAAGAAGATATTTCCATGGTTTTGGATGCAACCCATCCGTATGCGGTACTGGCAGGAAAAACAATACGAAAAGCAGCAAGGCTCGCAGACATACGATATCTCAGAATCCGGAGAGATCTGGAAGCGTCCACGTCTATGCTATCCGGAAGAGACTTTCGTACGTTTCCAACCGTGAAGGATGCGGCAGAGTGGTTACGTCATGAGGAGGGAAAGATTTTGATCACCACCGGTAGTAAGGAAATTGAAGCTTACACCTGCATCCCTGATTACAAGGAGAGATGCTTTGTAAGAGCGTTACCCCAGGAAGCTGTACTCCAAAAGCTTAAAGCACTCGGGTTTCCGGGGAAGATGCTCTGTCTTATGCAGGGACCCTTTTCCGAGGATTTAAACTTTGCCCTACTGAAGCAGACGGGGGCACGTTTCCTTGTAAGTAAAAATTCCGGAGAAACCGGAGGCTTTCCGGAAAAGTGCGAGGCAGCCATCCGCGCAGGTGCAGAGCTTTTGGTGATCGGAGCTCCGCCGGAGACAGATCCTCTCAAACCTCCGAGAGAGCAGGAAATGACTCTGATCCAGGCGGAAACATATCTTAGCCAAATTTACGAGTAATTATACATGATGAACTACAGGAGGCAACATTGGCAAAACGGCATTATCCGAGAATACTGATCGCGGCGACGAGAAGTGGTGCAGGTAAAACTACAGTGACCTGCGGACTTTTGTCTGCACTTAAAATGAAGGGAAAGAAACTCTGTGCATTTAAATGCGGTCCGGATTATATTGATCCGATGTTTCATCAAACCGTACTGGGGATCCCATCTGCAAACCTTGATCTCTATTTTACCGGAGAGTGTGGTACGAGATCGCTGTTTTTAGAGTATGCTAAGGATGCGGAACTCTCCGTAATAGAGGGAGTCATGGGTTTTTATGATGGACTGGGTGGGGTGTCGGAAGATGCTTCCTCCTGGCGGCTATCTGAAACCATCCGTACGCCGGTGATTCTGGTAGTAGATGCAAGGGGCGCCAGTGTGTCGATCGCTTCGGAAATTCTCGGGTTTAAGGCATTCCATCCCAACCGGATCCGGGGAGTGATCCTGAACCGGGTGACAGCTGCCTTTTATCCGAGGCTTAAGGAAATGCTGGAGGCAAGAACCGGGATAAGAGTTTTGGGATATCTGCCGGAGCAGAACGAACTTCGCGTGCCATCTCGTCATCTTGGGCTTTTCAGCCCGGAGGAGCTCCCGGATATTCAGAACTGGACTGAAAGGCTTGGTAAAAAAGCAATGGAAACGCTGGATCTTGAAAGCATTCTTAAGCTTGCAGACGTGGCAGAAGACTTCACCGAGGAGGAGCTCCGGGAGAAAGAGCATTTTTTTAATCTTCCAGTGCTGCCGGAAACAGTCCGGGTGGGGATTCCGGAGGATGCTGCATTCAGCTTCTATTACCGTGAAAATCTGGATTTACTGAAACGTATGGGCGCGGAGCTTGTGCCGTTCCATCCAATGACGGGGGAAGGTCTGCCATCAGAGCTGGATGGTCTCATGCTTGGCGGCGGATATCCTGAGCTTTACGTAAGGGATTTATCAGAAAACAAAAAGCTGCGGAAGGCTGTACGGAGAGCAGTACGGAAGCAGCAGATGCCCTGCATTGCGGAATGCGGTGGATTTATGTATCTCCAGGAGGAGCTTACTGATGCGGAGGGCTACTGCGGCAAAATGGCAGGAGCGATTCCGGGGATAGCCAAGCCACAGGAACATCTCGTCCGATTCGGATATCTCGAGGCAGAGACCTTGACAGGTGGTCTGTTTGGCGATGCTCATCAAAAAATCCGGGGACATGAATTTCATCACTGGGACTCCACAGAGATCGGTCATGGATTCCGGATCCGAAAGCCAAAGTCGGAACGCACATGGACAGAGGAGGTATATACGGATACGCTTACCGCCGGATATCCGCATTTTTATTATTACAGCAATCCGATGATGCTGTATCATTTTCTGGAAGCCTGTCTCAGGTTTAAAATCGAGCGTAAGACAAAGCTTAGATTTGACAGGATGGCAAAGCCTATTGACAGTCTTGGAAAGCTTGAGGAGCTTACGGTAAAAATTCATGGCATTTACCGGACGGAGGCGCCGCTTGCACTTACACCCCAAGCACTGGTGGTGCTGGCGGGAGATCATGGCGTTGTTAGAGAGGGTGTGTCGCAGACAGACAGCTCCGTCACCCAAATTGTGGCGGAGAACTTTGCTAAGGGTAAAACCAACACAAGTCTCCTTGCGCGTGATGCCGGAGCCGATCTTTTTATTGTGGATGTCGGCATGGATACAGAGCCCTATCCGGAAAAAGCGCTTGTTACCGGTGCGGTTGTGGACCGGAAGGTCCGGAGGGGAACCGGTGATATTGTCAATGAAAAAGCAATGCAGTATCAGGAAGCAGTCAAAGCCGTGGAAGTCGGTAAGGAGCTTGTGAGAGAGCTTCGTCAAAAGGGGTATCGTTTGATCGGAACCGGAGAAATGGGGATCGGCAATACAACCCCTACAAGCGTCCTTGCGGGATTACTTTTACAGCTTCCGGCGGAGAAGGTGACAGGGCAGGGTGCGGGTCTCTCGGAGGACGGGAGACTTAGGAAAGTAAGGGTCGTAAAGAAAACGATGCAGCGTATCCGGGAAGCAAAGACAACGGATCCGATGGAACTTCTCTCACAGGGTGGAGGTCTGGAGATCGCTGCTATGTGCGGGATGTTTCTCGGTGGTGTCGAGTACCAGATCCCGATCCTTGTGGATGGCGCAATTTCCGCAATTTCCGCACTTCTTGCCGAGCGGATGGACCTGAGAGTCCGAAATTATGTCATTCCCTCGCACATACCAAGAGAAACCGCCGGCAGGGAAGCATTAAAGGCACTCGGCATTAAAAAGCTTGCCATGATTGATGGAAATCTTGCGCTCGGAGAGGGATCCGGTACCATGCTGCTGCTTCCGCTTATTACGATGGCAGAGCATATTTACCGGGAGATGGGAAGCTTTGATGACTACAATATTGAGCCTTATAAGCGATATCAGGAGAAAAAATGATACATCTTATTACCGGCGGAGCCGGATCCGGCAAGTCAAGCTATGCCGAGCACTTGATACAGAAATTTGCAGAGCAGGTTCCGGAAGCAAAAAAGATCTATATTGCAACTATGCATCGGAATCAGGATCCGGAAACCATCCGGCGGATCCAACGGCACCGGGAGCAGCGAGCCGGCATGGGATTTAAAACCCTGGAGTGGGAAATTTTGCCGGACATTGATGCGAATACCTCCGGCGCGGAAACTACGTGTTTGTCAAAGTCGTATATTTTGCTGGAGGATCTCTCTAATCTTTTAGCCAATGAAATGTTTCTCCCAGCCGGGCATATGAAATATGATGAGGACCGGCTTTGGATGAGGGCGGAGGAAACGTTACTTACACCGATTACAGCACTCTCCAGGCAGGCTGAGGAGCTTGTGATTGTCAGTAATGAGATCTTCTCGGATGGGATCAGGTACGATCCTGATACGGAGAGATATATTACGCTGCTCGGAAGGCTCAACCAAGGCATTGGACAACAGGCGGCAACGGTAACAGAGGTTGTCGCCGGCATTCCGATCCGGTGGAAAGGATAAAAATGAAATCGTTGATTATCGCGTTTTCCATGTATTCCAGGATACCTATGCCAAAGGTTTCGTGGAGCAGAGAAAGCATGAAGTACAGTATGTGTTTTTTTCCTCTGATCGGGGCAGTCATCGGGGTTCTGAGTGTGCTTTTATATAAGCTTATGATTTTTCTGAGCTTCCCAGGATCCATAAGAGCCGCTGTGCTCCTTGCGGTACCGTTGCTGGTTACCGGAGGGATTCACATGGATGGATTTTTAGATACGATTGATGCGATCAAGAGCTTCCGTACAAGGGAAGAGAGACTGCAAATCCTTAAGGATCCGCATTGTGGTGCCTTTGCGGTAATCATCGGAGCGTTTTATCTTGTGCTAGAGTATGCATTTTTGCAGGCGGCGGATGCTGATACTGTAAAGATCATTGCTGCATCCTACGCCTTATCAAGGATCTTATCCGGAATCTCGGTGGTTCGCTTCCCAAAGGCTAAAAAGGATGGCACGCTTCGGAGCTTTGCCGATGCAGCAGACAGGAGAGTCTACCGGATCCTCCTTATGGAGCTTATCGTAATGCTTCTTGTCCTGCTCTATATGGATCCGCTTCTCGGAGCTGCGGCGATGGTGTCTGCGATGCTTGTGTTTCTCTATTACTGGTTCATGTCCCAGCAGAGCTTCGGGGGTACGACGGGGGATCTTGCCGGATATTTTTTAAGTCTCTGTGAGCTCTGGATGCTGATTTTGGTGACTATTGTTTCATTATTACGAGGAGTGCTGCTTACATTTCTGCAGTAAGTATATATTTAGAGAGGATGATGTATGATACTGATCATCGGCGGTAAGAGCCAGGGGAAAAAAGCATTCGCAGCTAAAGAATTTCCGGAATACAAGGTAGTGGAGCAATACCAGGAAACGGTACGTAAGCAGATGCTGGACGGTCTTGACCCGATGCAGGAGGCTGAGAAGCTGTTTTTACAGGGAGATGAGCAGCTTCTCATCATCACGGATGAGATCGGCTGCGGGATTGTTCCGATGGACCCGTGGGAGAGAGCGTACCGCGAGACGGACGGCAGGGTCAACGGTTATCTTGCAGAGCATGCGGAATCGGTTTACCGGGTGCTCGCCGGGATTGCGATGAAGATAAAATAGCCGGGAGTAAGCTTCTGATCACAAATGGGGAAACAATGATGAATCAAAGTACGCGGGTCATATATCTTATACGGCATGGCATGACGAAAGGAAATCTTGAGCACCGCTATCTCTCTTATACGGAGGAAAGCATCCTGCCATCGGAGGAAACCTTACTTAAAGCTTTCCGTGTGACGCATCGCGAATGTCTTTTAAGGGAGTTTGCCCCGGAAAGTACCAGTTTGGTGCTTAGCCCCCGGAAGCGCTGCATGGAGACGGCGGAGGTCCTGCTGCCGGAGCTGCGGGATCATGTCATGGTAAGAGAATGTCTTGGCGAAATGGATTTTGGCGCGTTTGAATATGAAAACTATGAGAGTTTGATGTCAGATCCTGAAAAACAGGCATATTATCAGCACTTCATTGACTCCGGAGGAGAACTCCCGTTTCCGGAGGGAGAGAGCAAGGCGGAATTTATTACTCGTGTAAGTGACGGGTTTTGTGATATACTGCAGGAATTATGGCATTCGAATGTTAAAACCATCTGCTTTGTCGTGCATGGCGGGACAATCATGGGAATTCTGGACAGCTTTTCCTATCCGCGGCGGTCCTATTTTGACTGGATGTGCGGATGTCTTGAGGGCTATCGCATGAACGCATGTATGGAAAATGGGCTGCCGGTACTTACGGAAATTACAAAGGTGACGTTACGTAAATGAAAGATCGTATTATAATTCTGCTTCTTGCATCGCTCCTGGATCTTTTGCTGGGAGACCCGCATGTGCTTTATCATCCGGTGCAGGCGATGGGGGCACTGATTCAACTCCTGGAACACGTGCTTCGCCGCATGCTACACATTCGCCCGGAAAAAGAAGCAGATCCATGGAAAAAAAGAATCGCGGGTTTTATAGTTGCGCTGCTTGTGCCGACGATCTCTGCCGGCATTACCGTAGCTTTATTGTTTGCCGCCGAAAGTCTGCATCCTTTTTTAGCCAGGCTTTTAGCTGTCTGGATCTCTTATCAAATGCTTGCGGCGAGATCCTTATACCAGGAGAGCATGAAGGTCTATGACGCACTGAAAAGGGATAAGCTTGAGGATGCCCGGAAGGCGGTATCCGGCATTGTCGGGAGGGATACGGCTGTGCTGTCAAAAGCCGGCATCATCAGGGCAGCGGTAGAAACGGTAGCGGAAAACACATCCGATGGGGTGATCGCACCGTTATTTTACATGATCCTTTTGGGACCGATCGGCGGAGTTATATATAAGGCGGTGAATACGATGGATTCCATGATCGGCTATCGCAATGACCGGTACTGGTATTTCGGTACAGCAGCCGCTCGTCTGGATGATCTTTTTAATTTCATCCCTGCAAGACTTTCCGGGCTTTTGATGGTTGAGGCATCGTTTCTGCTCCGGCTGGATGGTAAAAATGCGTGGAAAATCTTTCTTAGGGACCGAAAGAAACATAAAAGTCCCAATTCAGCGCATACGGAAGCGGCATGTGCCGGTGCGCTCGATATAAGTCTTGCAGGAGATGCGCAGTATTTCGGAAAGCTTGTGCATAAGCCGGTACTTGGGGAAGCTCTCCGGGAAATTGAACCGGAGGATATTGTCCGTGCCAATCGGCTGATGCTTGTGACGGCGTTTCTCTGCCTGTTTCAGGCGATCGTGATCCTCTTGATACTACGTCTGCTTGTACCAGGTTTTATTATACCAAGACTTCTTGCATCAGGATTTCTTGCACCAGGTCTTCTTGCGCCGGGATATTTTTTATATTGACGGGGTGCCTTAAGCTTATAATTTGTCACATGGAACATGTTTTTTAAGCATATTCAGAATCACATTTAGAATTATATTTAGAACAAAGCGATGGAAACGTATGTACATGGCGGTGATATTTACCGCGACAATATTGAGATGGACTTCTCGGCAAATATCAATCCTCTGGGGATGCCTGAGGCTGCGATTGCGGCGGCTGTTACGGGGATCCGAAGGTCCGTGCATTATCCGGACTGGAAGTCGGAAACGCTGGTCAAAGCGATTTCCGCGTTTCATGGGATACCGGAAGATGAGATCCTACCGGGCAATGGTGCTGCTGAGCTGATTTATGCCTTGTGCCTCGGATTCCGCCCGGAGAGTGCCTGGGTGCCAGCTCCCGGCTTTCAGGAATACGAAGCTGCGCTTACAGCTGCCGGGGCATCCGTGCACAGGATCTTTTTAGAGGAGAGCAATGGATTCCGGGTCGATCAGAGTAAGGATATCATTGATGTACTTCTTAAGGACCCGGATATCGCAGGAACATGTATGAAAAATGTACCGGAGGGAGGCAGGCTGGCAGAGATGACTTCCAAAATGCGAATGCTGTTTCTCTGTAATCCCAATAATCCGACGGGACAGCTTCTTAGCAAAACGGTGCTGAAGGAGATTCTTGCTTATACGGAAAAACATCATATTATGGTTGCAATGGATGAATGCTTCCTGCCGTTTCTTCCGGATGAGCAGGAATACAGTATGCTTTCAGAGCTGGAAAACTATCAAAACCTCATTATTTTCCGTGCATTTACCAAGATTTACGGGATGCCGGGGTTAAGACTTGGATATGCGGTATCAGGAAACCGGGAGATCCTTCATAAGATGCGCCGGGTGCTGCAGCCATGGAATGTGTCGATCCCGGCACAGATGGCTGGAACTGCCGCTTTGGGCGCAGAGGATTTTTTAACGGAGACCAGAGTACTTGTAAGGAAGGAGCGGGAGTACCTTGAGAACGCATTGTCGCATGGACTTGCAGAGAAGGTTTATCCCGGCTCTGTGAATTATGTATTCTTCCGAAGTCGTCCCGATTTAAAGGAAAAACTCAGAGAAAAAGGCATTCTGATCCGCTCCTGTGGAAATTATGCGGGACTGGACTCAAGATATTTCCGGATCTGTGTGAAAACGCATCCGGAAAATGAAATGCTGATCCGGAAATGGAAGGAGATTGTATGGCAAAATCCATTATGATCCAGGGCACGATGTCCAATGTCGGTAAAAGCTTCCTTTGCGCCGGACTTTGCCGTATCTTTCATCAGGACGGCTACCGGGTTGCTCCATTTAAGTCACAGAATATGGCGCTAAATTCTTATATTACGTCAGAGGGACTGGAAATGGGCAGGGCGCAGGTGGTACAGGCGGAGGCGGCAGGTATTGCACCATCGGTAAGGATGAACCCGATCCTTTTGAAGCCGACCGGAGATATGGGATCACAGGTCATCGTCAATGGAGAGGTTGTCGGAAATATGCGTGCTTCGGAGTATTTCCGGTACAAAAAAGAGCTGATCCCCGTCATCCTTAAAGACTATGAGGAGCTCTCGGAACAGAATGACATCATAGTCATTGAGGGCGCAGGGAGTCCTGCGGAAATCAACCTTAAAGAGGATGATATTGTTAACATGGGGCTCGCCGGGATGACCGACAGTCCTGTGCTTCTGGTCGGAAATATTGATCCCGGAGGAGTCTTTGCCCAGCTTATCGGGACGCTTGTCTTGCTGGAGCCGGCAGAAAAAGAGCGGGTTAAGGGCTTTATCATAAACAAGTTCCGGGGAGATCCGGGGATACTTGCGCCCGGACTTCGTATGCTGGAGGAAAAGGCAGACAAAAAGGTGCTGGGGGTTGTTCCATACATGGATATCCGGCTTGAGGATGAAGATTCGCTCTCCGAGGTCCTGTCTCATAAAAGCATCCATGGTGACATCGATATTGCCGTGATCCGACTGCCGAGGATTTCCAATTTTACAGATTTTGAGGCTCTCGACACAGATCCATCGGTCTCGGTGCGTTATGTCTCATCTCCTAAGGAGCTTGGCAATCCGGATGTGATCATCATCCCCGGCACAAAAAATACGATAGAAGATCTTATGTGGCTTCGCCAGCATGGTCTGGAAGCTAAAATTTCCAGTGCCTACCAGAAGGGCTGCATCCTGTTAGGAATCTGCGGCGGGTATCAGATGTTCGGCGAATGGATTCTGGATCCGGAGGGGCTCGAGACGGAGAGAGGCAGCCGCGTCCGCGGTATGGGGTATCTGCCCATGACAACAGAATTTGCCCATCAAAAAACGAGAACTCTGGTACAAGGCAGAACGGGGAGCTTCCAGGGACCATTGGCAGGCTTATCTAATCTTCCAGTATCCGGTTATGAAATCCATATGGGTAGAAGCGAGAGGAGAGATTCGGGTACTGCATGCAGCTCTTTTGCGGATATCCGCGAAAGAACGCATGGTTCAGATCTGCCTCGTCCGGATGGGATGCTGAAGGATCGCGTTCTGGGAACCTATCTGCATGGCATATTTGATGAAAGTGCATTTCGTACCGCTTTTGTCCGGATGCTTCGGAAGCAGAAAGGACTCCCTCCGGATAAATCACAAAATTCCGGTTTGGATTACAGAGCATACCGGGAACAGCAGTATGATAAGCTGGCGGATGTTCTGAGAAATTGTCTTGACATGGAAGAAATTTACCGCATTATGGGGATCAAGAGATGATACAGATTTATGATGGAAACGGAAAGGGTAAAACGACAGCTGCGATTGGTCTTGCCGTCCGTGCTGCCGGACATCGGATTCCGGTATTGTTTATACAGTTTTTAAAGGATGCGCACAGCGGGGAAATATCTGTGCTGCGGCATATTCCCGGTGTGCATGTGCTGCATGCCGAGCATTTTTTCGGCTTTTCCTTTCGGATGACGGAGGAGGAAAAGGAAATCAGCCGCGAGGAGTACCGGGGACTTTTAACGAGCGCTGCGCTCTTTTTAAGCGAGCATACAGAGAAAATTCCGGAAAGCAGCAAGAACCCAGCTGAACTGTGTCTCCTTAAAAATCAGGCTGCTAATAAAGATCCGTATGATATGAAGCATCAGGGTGATGGCAAAAATCTGAATGATAGAGACAGTGCTTCCCCCGACTGTTTGATTGTACTGGATGAGGTCTTACATGCTGTAAATGCCGGGCTTCTTGAGGAATCGGAGCTGCTGCATTTTCTGGATGAGGCAAAGTGCTCTCTCGGTGCGGAAATTGTGCTCACGGGCACCGATCCCGGAGAGGAAATCAGCAAAAGAGCAGATTATATCTCTGAAATCAGGAAGGTCCGGCATCCATTTGACCGTGGGATCCTTGCCAGAAAGGGGATAGAGGAATAGTCAGCACCAAAAGAATCTTATAATAGTCAGCATTGAAAGGACCTTATTTATGGTACAGGAAATCAAGCTCCTTCATATAGAAGCAAAAGACATTGAGCATCGCAGTATGGAAATCATTTCAGACACGATCCGTCAGGAGTATCCGGAGAGGATGATCCCGCAGGAGCTTCTGCCGGTTATGCTGCGAGTGATCCATACGACCGCCGATTTTGAGTATCTTGATACAATGACATTCACGGATGGTGTTGTAAGCATTTTATCCGATGCGCTCCGACAGGGTGCTGTTGTTGTGACAGACACAGAAATGGCGCGGGCAGGCATCAATAAACGCAGGCTCTCTCAATATGGAGGCGAAGTACGCTGCTTTATGTCAGATCCTGAGGTTGCAAAGGAAGCTAAGGCACGGGGAATTACAAGGGCAGCTGTCAGCATGGAGCATGCAGCACATATCCAAAAGCCTGTAATTTTTGCCATTGGCAATGCCCCGACGGCGCTCATCAGCCTTTATGAGCTTATAGAGAAGCAGCAGCTTCACCCGGTCGGTATCATTGCTGTCCCGGTTGGCTTTGTGAATGTTGTTGAAGCCAAGGAGCTCATTCTATCGTTAAAGGATATCCCTTCTATTGTTGCAAGAGGAAGGAAGGGCGGAAGTAATGTAGCTGCCGCCATTGTTAATGCAATGCTGTATCAGCTGCCAGAGAAATAGTATTGTGTAGAGGAGAAACTTTATGAAGGAAATCTTTCCAAGATCTTATGCGGCTTTTCACTGCATCGGTGGAGACTGCAGCAATACCTGCTGTCAGGAGTGGAAAATTACCGTAGATGAGGCATGCTTTCAGCGATGGAAGCATTTACCGGTCCCGGAGACGTCTGTACACGCACAGGCGGCAAAAGACAGGAAGCTTTCTTTTCATACGGAGATTAGGGATGGCGTGAGAGTAATCCGTCTTAATTCTGAGAGAAAATGCCCGTACTTAACGGAAAATAGACTTTGCAGTCTTGTAATTCGCTATGGAGAGGAGGCTCTGCCGTATACCTGTGATGTATTTCCCCGGCAGTATCATGAATTTCCAGACCGGATCGAGCGATCTTTGGTTTCATGCTGTCCGGAAGTTGTGGATCTTTTGAAAGAACCGGGATCGATGACATTCGCAGACTACTCGGTACAAGATAAAACAGGAGACTGGAAGCAGGATCTCAGAAATCTTGCCATGGGATACCTCATGGACGAAGCGTGTACTCCGGAAACGAATCTGAAACGATGCTTTTTTGTACTTCTGGATGTGGCAGACCGCAGGAAGCGGGAAGTGGAACCGGAATTAGGACGCTACCGGGAGCCTGGATTTTTAAACGAGCTATTGACTGCAATCGAAGGTCTCCCGGTAACAATAGATAGCATACTTGAGAGAAATGAGCTGTTTCTGGATCTCACATTTGAATATCACAAACAAGGCATGTATCGCAACTGGCTTCCTTTACTGATCCGGCAGGCGGAAATACTGGAAGTTGAGCTCACGCAGGATGCAAAGAACGGTCACAAGAGTATATATACAAAATACCGGGCCTATAGAGAAAGCATGCGGCAATACGATACGCTTTTCAGAAGCTTTCTGGGATCCGAGATTTTTACCAGCATGCTGCTTCCGGAATCAGAGTATCCGGACATGGTGATGATGTATGAGTGGATCACGATGGAATATGCCGCAGTGATGCATGCCTTGTTTCTTTTATATAGCATTAAGTCTTCACTTTCCTATGAAGATGTCCGGGACCTTCTTGTAACGATTACGAGGATCACCGGCTTTGATGAAGATGATATTTCTGATTATATGAAGGAGAGCTTTGCAGCTCCGGTCTGGGAGTGGGGGTATTATGCCCTTGTTACGGGATAATCCCCCAGAGTCCCCGGATTGGAGTAAGCGTTAAATAACAAAACAAGTGATAAAAAAGCTTAGCTATACAGATCAGTGTACCCAGACGCCGTCTGCATTAAGTGTATAACCGTCCGGGGTTATGGTGCTGAACCACATATTGCCATTGGCCGGATCCAGATAATACCAGTACCCGTTAATGTACTGCCAGCCGGTTGCCATGTAGCCGGAATTGTTGAAATAGTACCAGTATCCATTAATATACTGCCAGCCATTGGTCGTATAGGTGCCATTGGCATTACGATACCACCAGCCGACACTGTCCTTGATCCATTGTGCCGTGTTGATTGTAGAAGCAGATGGTCCTGTGGAGCTGTAGCTGGAAGTGCTTGAAGAGCTGCTGCTTCGGATTTCACTTGCCTCTGAGGATGTCACATAAAAGCTGTCAGAGCTCTCCCAGCTACCCTTGTTGGAGGAGTTGTATACGCCTCTCACCTTGAACTGATAGTCTCCGGAGGTTGTAAAGTAGGAAGCAAAATTATAATACTCATTGGAGGTTGTTACGGATTTTACCAGCTTGTCTCCACGGTAGAGCTTAAGCTCGTATTTTTTGGCTTCTCCATCTGAATTCCAGTAAGCAGTTCCGGCGTCTTCATCCCACTCGAGGTCAGATACCTGCAGGTCATAATCACTGGAGCTTGTATCATCATCCTCAAGATCATCCATCGTATAATAAATATAAAGATGGCTTCCGGACTTGGAAACAGAGGTTACCGTTCCGTCATCTCCACTGATGGAAACCTTGGACTTGGTAACGTTCCAGTTGTAACGGCTGGAGTTCTCAAGCTCTAATGTGATTTTAAGCTTGGGATTGTCTCCTTCCTCCCACGCATCACTTGGCTTATTGGTGACCTTGTAGCTGTCTACAGAATAGAGACTGGAATTACTTGTAATATCCACGTCCGTATTATCGTCGCCTACCTCAATGCCGGAATCAATGGTTAAGGATACGGAACTGATATTGGTTGCTGCCATTGCCGTAAATGGAATCATGCTGAGACCGAGTGATACCAGCGGCACGGCGAGCAGTTTGGTTAAGAAACTTGATTTTGCAGTCATTATATTGTCCTCCTTGATTTTCTCTTAACTTTATTATAACGGAAAAATCTGAAAATAAGCTGAAATTCAAGTGCCTTTTTGTTACAAATTTACAATAGACCATAAGCAGTAAAATGAAATACCTTCAGATCAATAGTTCAGGTAAAGAATTTACGTAGTATGGAACGTGGATCAATTTCCCGGATATCCGGCCATTGCCGGTACCCAGACGCCGCTTTGATCTACATAATAGTGATCCGGAGTCCAGGCACCTGCAAGCATTGCACCATCTGCGTTAAGATAATAATACTGCTGATTCCAGAAGATCCAACCGGTTTTCATATAGCCGTGTTCATCAAAAAAATACCATTTTTCTCCGATGTACTGCCAGTTGTTTACTGTATAGCTTCGGTCGGCATTGCAGTACCACCAACCCTGGGAGTCCTTGAGCCATGCGCCTTGAGAGCTTCCGGTGGGGCTTATGGAGGTGCTTATGGAGGTGCTTTCGTTAGCATCGTTTGAGGATGTGACACGGCCTTCTGTATTTGCACGTAATTTTGCTGCCTGCGCGGCTGTCAAGGTGATATCATCGGAGTAGATCCAGTCGCCTTTCTCCGGAGATGCGGTACGCACCCGGAAGCGATAGGTACCGGCTGCATCTATATATTTGGAAAAGTCATAACTTTCTTTTTTAGATATCTGCGAGGTTACAAGGGAACTTCCTTTGTAAAGGCGCAGGTCATATTTTACCGCGTTTCCTTCCCAGGAAGCTTTGCCTGTAGATTTTGACAGGACCGCGTCACTTACCGTTGACGTATCGTTATAGGAGTGTTTACCGGAGCTATGAGATTTGGTGTCAGAATCCTGATCGGAATTTTTATCTGAGTCATGATCAGAGCTGCTTCCGGAGGTCTTTCTGGTCCTTCCGTTTTTATCCTTGTCTTTCACATCTATCCGGATTGTAAGTGTGTGGGAACCAGTGGTAAGATCTGTTATGTCAGACCAGGAATAAGCTCCGCCATAGATGGTAATATCAGATTTTTTAAAATCGCTGCTCCAACTGTCACCGGATGAGGCCGTTACCTTAATATTCAGGATATCGTCGTCGGAAACAGAGCTTGTTACACTATATCGTGATGCAGCGGAATACTTGGATGCGGTTGCAGAGCTCCCGGAATCCAATACATATAGAGAACACTTCTTAAGTGTAGAAGCGAGAACACTGGTCGGTGTCAGACCAAGACTTAGGATCAGTAATGGCAGGATCATATATGGTTTATGCTTCATTGTAGGATTGCCTCCTTTACTATCTATAAATGCATCATAGCATGAAGCCGGAAAAATTATCTTGCGATGACTCGTCAATAAAATAACATTTTTGTAAATTTCATTAAGAATTTCTGAAAGCACAAAAGACATGACAGGACATGTAAAGGAACAGCGTATAAGAATATGGGATTTCATTGGAAAACATGAAAGAACAGCAAATATTTATGATATAATGCTTAAATCAGTGTCAGAAATATGGAGGATATGCCATGATGAATCCTGTAGAAATGATGAAAGCCGCACAGGAATTTAAGAGATTTCAAAAGGACCATCCGAGAGTGGTCAGCTTTTTCCAATATGTAATGTCGGGCGGTGTCCCGGAAGGCTCTGTGATTGAGATCAGTGTTACAAAGCCGGGACAAAAAACCTTAACCACCAATTTAAAGGTTTTACCCGAGGATGTGGAAATGATAGAGCATCTTAAAAATCTGAAGGGCTGATCATGAGAGAGTCGGATCATAACAATGAAGGCGAGAGCTACGGATGGCTTTTTCCGGATGGAAGCTTCCGGGAGAGTGACTGGGGAACGCATGGTGAGGAAGCAGAAAAAATCATCATCGAACGAGGCTGGAGCAGTGAATATTATGCCGGTGTTTCCAATGCCCGGGATTTTTTATGCTCCAGGGGATTCTGCCTGATCCATAATCCGGGACGCTGGGATATCCGCATCACCCATATTTTACCTCTTACGGAACGGCAGAGAGATTTCCTCTATGCATTCTTTATGGATCTGGGTGAGAGGGAGAAGGCGGAGAAATACCTCAGGGAGGAATTTTAAATGTTTTTCTTTTTTGGCATCAACAATGAGAGTCACAAGCTGGACTTCCATCAGACCATCATCTGCCGGATCTGTGGCAGATATGGAAGCTACGAGGTTTATATGAACTGTTTGGTTTTTTCTCTTTTCCTGATTCCTCTGTTCCGATGGAACAGGAAGTACTATGTTAAAACGAGCTGCTGTGGTTCTGTTTATGAACTGGATCCTGCGATAGGAAAGCGGATCGCCAGAGGAGAATCCGTAAGTATTGAGGATAATAATCTGTATCTTTTGCAGAAGGGCAGTTCACAAAATGACAGTCTGCATGCTGCAGGAAGCCATAAGAGATGCCCGAACTGCGGATATACTACGGATGATGATTTCAGCTACTGCCCGAAATGTGGTGCTAAGCTGGAGGAATCAGATGATTAAGAGGATTAAGTCCTTAAGGAGAATGAAGATATGAATCATAAGGAAAAAGCAGATATGCTTCACAAAAAAGGTTATAATTGCTGTCAGTCGGTGCTGCTTGCATTTCAGGATGAACTGGGTGTGGATCCGGAAACTTTGTTCCGGATCGGAGAGGGCTTTGGTCTTGGAATGGGCAATATGGATCAGACCTGTGGAGCGTTGTCTGCCGCGGTAATGATTGCCGGACTTAAAAATTCTGACGGGAATCTTGCGGAACCGAAGTCAAAACGTGCGACGTATCAGCTTGCAGACAAGCTGCAGAAAAGCTTCCTTGAAAAGTCGGGCGCACTTGTCTGCCGGGAGCTGAAAGGCATTGAAACAGGTAAGGTTCTGTGTCCATGCCCGGTGTGCATCAGCAACGCAGTCGAAATCGTAGAGGACATGCTTGAATCAAGAGCTGATGAAAAATAAAAATGCTACGCTTCCCGGATTGCTTTTTGGAGTGTGTTGAGTACACGTTTTTTATCTCCACTCCACAAGGGTGCAATCAGCAGGCTTTTGGGACCGTCCCCGGTAATCCGGTGTACAACGGTTTCCGGCGGCAGCAGCTTAAGACAACGGACGATGATGTCGCAGTACTCCTCCAGTGTCATGACAGGAAATGGACAGCTCTCAAATTCCTCTGCAAGCTTCGTACCCCGGAGGATGTGCAGGAGCTGGAGCTTAATGCCGTGTAAAACAGGTTTCAGCTTGGCAAGATAGCGGACGGTAGCCAGCATATCCTCCTGTGTTTCCCCGGGGAGACCCAGGATCACATGCACAACCACCCGGATTCCGTGATCTGTTAGACGGCGGTAAGCATCGTTAAAAGTTTCAAGCGGATATCCCCGGTGGATCCGCCGTGCGGTTCTCTCGTGAATGGTCTGAAGCCCCAGCTCTACGTAGACCGGCTTTATCTGATTAAGGTTGGAAAGCATGGAAATGATCTCCTCGGGCAGGCAGTCCGGGCGGGTGCCAATGCTGATGGCTGCAATTTCAGGATAAGAAAGGGCTTCCTTAAAGAGTTTAAGCAAACGCGCCGGATCTCCATAGGTGTTGGTATAGGATTGAAAATAGGCGATGTATTTCCGTTCACTTTCCGGTATGCTGCCGGGAAATTTCCGATTGACTCTTTCTTTTGCGAGCCGGATCTGCTGATCGATCGGAAGGAGTGGTGCGGCAAAATCTCCGGAACCTCCCTGCGAGCAGAAGGTACATCCTCCTGTACCAAGCGTTCCGTCACGGTTAGGGCAGGAGCATCCGCTCTGTAAGGATAACTTATATACTTTTGTGCCAAAGGTATCTTTAAGATAAGAGGATAATGAGTAGTATTGCATTGCTTCTGCCTCCCGGGAGTGATTTTACGGGATCATATGTGAGATCCATTACTATAGATGGTGGCATGCAATCATATTACTGCATTCTGCTGTTTTTTAAAATATGATAAACCTGTCCGGTTACCTGTTTTGGAATATGGACGGCAAAATAAATCCATAAATTGTATTCGTATAAATTTTTATTTTGTAAAAACTAAAAGAAAATGTCTGGCTATGCCGGCATTAAAAAAGAGGTAAGATTTTGTCTCAGTTAACTTTATATAATGGACGTCCGGTAAATGAGGAGGGGCGTCTGGCAAAGGAAATCCGTACATATGACCTTCTGGATACATTGGGAATACCGTACCAGAGGGTGGACCATGAAGCTGCCAATACAATGGAGGCATGTGAGGAAATCGATCAGGTACTCGGCATCTTTATCTGTAAAAATCTATTTCTCTGTAATCATCAGAAAACGAAGTTCTATCTTTTAATGATGCCGGGAGATAAGCCGTTTAAGACGAAGGAGCTCTCGAGCCAGATACATTCCGCAAGACTCAGCTTTGCTCCGGAATCGTATATGGAGGAGTTTCTGGATATTACGCCGGGATCCGTCAGTGTGATGGGACTTATGAATGATACGGACAATCAGGTGCAGCTTCTGGTGGATGAGGATGTTTACAACAGCGATGTGCTCGGATGTCATCCGTGTATCAATACATCGAGCTTAAAAATTTCATCACAGGATATCTGGGAGAAGTTTCTACCTGCGGTTCATCATGAGCCCTGGATTGTGCATCTGGAAGGAAATGTATAAGGAGTTTACTATGAAAATTACAATGCTTGGTACCGGCAATGCGCTTGTTACAGAATGCTTTAATACCTGTTACGTGATCAACGATAATGATAAGCTTTTTATGGTGGATGCAGGAGGCGGAGCACAGGTGTTTCGTCAGCTGAAATATGCAGGCATTGACTGGACCGGAATTCACGAAATTTTTCTTACGCATAAGCATGTAGATCATTTTACAGGAATGATCTGGATGGTCCGGATGATCACGCAGTATATGAAGGCTGGAAAATATGAAGGAGAAACCAATATTTACGGTCACAGCGAAGTGATTTCCCTGCTGGATGATATTTCCAGAAAGCTGCTGCAGCCGGGACCCTGTAAATTTATCGGAGACCGCCTGCATCTGATTCCGGTGGAGGATGGAGAGACCCGGATCATTAACGGGCGGGAGATTACTTTTTTTGATATTGGCTCGACCAAGACAAAGCAGTTTGGCTATATGCTATCTATGGATGATGGCAGAAGGCTGACTTGCTGCGGGGATGAACCATATAATCCTTGTGAGAGGAAATATGCAGAGGGCAGCGACTGGCTGCTTCATGAAGCCTTCTGTCTCTATGAGGAAAGAGATACTTTTCATCCTTATGAAAAGCATCATTCTACAGTAAAGGATGCTGCGGAGCTCGCGGAGAGCCTGGGCGTGAAGAATTTGCTTTTGTATCATACAGAAGATGCCAACATCCTGAATCGTAAATCGCTCTATACTAAGGAAGCCATGGAGTATTTTCATGGATCGGTTTATGTACCGGAGGATCTGGAGACCATCGAGCTCTGATGCATTAAATCAAGTACATAGCTGTAAAATATATGTAAATAGTTACATATAATTTAAAAAATGGGTAAACTATAAAAAGCGGTGCGGAACAGCATCGCTTTTTATATGTTTTACAGGGGGTATAGTATTATGACAGTTCCAGCCTGGCTATCGATTCCGTTTGCAGGTTTACTTCTGTGCATTGCGATTGTGCCGCTGATTTTTGGAGAGTGGTGGGAGTCACATAAGCAGTATGCGGTTATATTCTGGTCGCTGCTCACTGCGATCCTTTTTGCCACACAGTTTGGCATCGGAGCAGCCTTAACCAAGGTATCCGAATGCTTCTTTAACGATTATCTCACGTTTATCGTGCTGCTTTTCGGTTTGTACTGTGTTTCCGGTAATATCACATTTGAGGGCGATCTTGCGGGTTCACCGATGGTAAATGTGTTTCTTCTGGCTGTGGGTACCTTGTTATCCAGTTGTATAGGAACCACGGGATCCAGTATGCTGATGATACGTCCGGTTATCAAGATGAATGCCTGGCGCTCTAAAAAGTCGCATATCATGATTTTTTTTATCTTTCTGGTTTCCAATATCGGAGGCTGTCTTACACCGGTGGGCGATCCTCCATTGCTCATGGGCTTTATGAGAGGAGTCCCGTTTTTCTGGAGTCTGCATCTGTTTCCGGTACTGTTGTTTAATATGATCGTACTGCTGTTTGTCTTTTATCAGCTTGATATGAAGGCATACAGAAGTGATATTTCTTATGGTGGAAAGCCGGATATCTCAAAACCCGGTACAAGCCTTACCATTGGCGGCGGACATAATATTTTGTTTCTCCTTATGATCATTCTGGCGGTAATTCTGAGTGGTGTGCTGCCATCTCTGCCGGCCTTTCAGACGGGGAACGGAGAGGCGATTGGCATTCCCATCGGTGGAGGAGAAGTTTTTCCTCTTAGCTCATTGATTGAGGTGATCCTGATTCTATTAGCTGCGTTTCTCTCGTTCCGGACAACAGATTCCGGCATACGGAGAAAGAACCATTTTACCTGGGGCGCAATAGAAGAAGTAGCCATTTTGTTTATCGGCATTTTTATCACCATGCAGCCGGCGCTTATGCTCTTAAAAGAAGTTGGTCCGACACTTGGTCTGACTCACCCGGCTCAGATGTTCTGGGCAACAGGTGCATTGTCCAGCTTCCTTGACAATACGCCAACCTATCTTGTGTTTCTGACAACTGCCGGCTCTCTGGGCTTTACACAGGGAATGGCCAGTACGGTAGGCACAATACCGGTGAGGATGCTGATGGCGATTTCATGCGGTGCAGTATTTATGGGAGCAAACAGTTATATTGGAAATGCTCCTAACTTTATGGTAAAGGCAATGGCGGATGAAAATGGTATCAAAATGCCATCATTTTTTGGCTATATCGGGTGGTCACTTGCTTTTCTGATTCCGGTATTTTTACTGGATACCATTGTATTTTTTCTGTGAGGAGGGATAAGGATATGAATGGTGATCTGAACAATGATCATGTAATAGATGAAAAGGATATCAGAATCCTTGCGGAAGAAATTTATGATCTGGATGAACGGGTATACAAAGCACTCGGATCAGGGCTTGGACGAGTGTATAACTATGACCGGGATCGCTCTGTAAAGTATCTTATGGACATCTTGGAAACTCCCGGACAGGATCATACCATACGGGCTGAAATAGCCCTGATCGGCAACATGGCGCGGACCATTCCGGAAAAGGGTATTCGTCACGAGATTATGACCGAATACGATACGGTTATGAAACGATTTCAGCAAGTTTCGGCTACGTTTACCGGAGTAAAGGATAAAAAAAGAGCGGGGCTTAATGAGCTGAATAGCGCCGATATGTCCTGGCGTTTTAAGGGCGGGCATCATCTTATAATATGCATCAGCAGAACCTATGGCAGTGGCGGGAACAGCATTGGATTGAAAATTGCAGATAAGCTGCATATCAATTTTTACGACCGGGAAATTTTTAATGCTGTTCTGCGCCGTATGGAGGTAGAACAGGATCATAAAATCACGGACGACATGGGGTATGAAAAGCTGCCGGAGGGTAATGAAAGTAGTCTTGAGATCTCAGGTGTTAATGCGAATGATCCTGCACCGAGTTTTACAAATAAAAAGCTCACCTTTAGAGATATGTTGCGTAAGCTGAATCGGTATCACGGATTACCGACCAGGGATGCGCTGTTTTTTAATATGTCCGATCTCATCATCCGGATGGCAAAGGAACAGGATTTTGTAGTCATGGGGCGCTGTGCAGATCAGATCCTGAGTAATGCAGGGATTCCGCATGTCAGTATTTTTATCACGGCACCTTTTAAAATCCGGGTCAGTCGTATGATGGCGGTGGATCAGCTGGATTATCACCATGCCAAAAAAAAGCTTAAGTACACGGATCGTAAGCATGCAGAGTATTATCAATATTTTACCGGTAAGAAATGGGGAGATTCCAATAACTATGATTTGTGTATCAATACGTCCAGCTATGGAATCAATGGGTCTGTGAATTTTATACTGAATATGCTGGGCTATAACAAGTAATTATAAAGTGATTTTAAATACATGATGAAAGACGCCGTCTTGCTATTTTACATTCCGGGGTATTAGAGATCCCCGGAAAGAGATAGTAAGGCGGCGTTTATATTGGCACTAAATAAGAACGGTATAGACGGGCAAATCGACGCAAGACGGATTAATGCGTGTTTTCGTCGATTACCGCCGGATCAAATTTGGAGAAATGAATTTTTTGTGAAGCATAGATGCCGTAATTACCGGAAAAAAGATACGTCATTGCCACGGCTGCCATAAAAAATGGCGCAGCGTTAAATCCGAACATTTCAAACGCAATCATCAAGGAGGCGATCGGACAGTTTGTTACACCGCAGAATACACAGGTCATACCAATGGCTGCCGCGAGTGCAGGGTCCAGACCAAAGATATGCGCGCAGGCATTGCCAAAGGTGGCTCCGATAAAGAGTGAGGGCACGATTTCACCGCCCTGATATCCACCGGACAGAGTCACTGCGGTAAACAGGATTTTTAGAAGGAAGCCATACGGTGCAATATGGAAGCTGGAATCTCTGATGCAGGCGGAGATAATTGCAGATCCGGTACCGTTATAGGTCTGATCTCCGACAAGCATTGTCATAATAACTACAAGGATGCCGGATATCAGGACACGTATGTATGGATTTTTAAACCGGTCTGCCATCTGGTGCTTCACCTTATGCATTGTCACACAGAAAAGCACACTGACCATTGCGCAGCATATTGCAAAAACTGCAGTCATGAGGAAATGCATCGGGGTAAATTCGGGTACGCTTTCCACGATCATAGACATCTCGCTGGCGCCCAGAGCCTCTGCAACAAAATGTGCTGTGAGGGATGCCACTACACAGGGCAGAAGCGCGGAATGGTACATGATGCCGACCGTGGTGATTTCCATTGCGAGCATTGTCGCGGCAAGCGGAGTACCAAAAAGTGCAGAGAAGGAGGCTGCCATACCGCACATGATCATCCGGCGGCGATCCTCCTTATGGAAATGCAACAGATGTCCGATGCCGTATCCGAGACTTCCTCCAACCTGGAGAGCGGCACCCTCACGGCCTACAGATCCGCCAAAAAGGTGTGTGATTACAGTTGATACAATGATAAGGGGTGCCATTTTTACCGGTACGGATTCATTGTTACGGATGGAATCCAGTACGAGATTGGTGCCTCTTGGCCTATCTGCCCCCAATATATGATAGTAAAAAATAACGCCAAGACCTGCAAGTGGCAGAAGAAAAATAAGCCATCCGTGTGTTGTACGTATGCCGGTCACAAGAACGATCAGATTTGCAAAAACTGCGGAGACCGTACCGATCACGGCTCCGCAGATCAAACCAAAGCAAATCCATTTCAAACCGCTCTTCAGATCCTTCCATAAATGCATAAGATATTCTGAAGACATATAGAAATTCTTCCTCCGATATTATTTTGTAAGTGACTTCACAAGAGCTTCCTCGTCGATTGCAAGCTTGATGCAGCCCATGATACCCTGATCATCCTTGAGACTTGCAGGTACAATATAGTGCTCAATATCCTTTAACTCCTTTGTCGATAAATATCCGTTGAGCATTTCCAGAACCTTTTTACGGATCATTGGGAAAAGCTGTGTCTGGTGCATTACACCGCCGCCCAGGATGATGATCTGCGGACTTAGGATCAGGATCAGATCCGCGAGAGCCTGCGCGATGTAAAAAGACTCAAATTCCCAAACCTTTGGATTATCTTTAAGCTCAATTGCCTTCTTACCCCAGCGGTCCTCAATGGCAGGTCCGGCAGCGAGTCCCTCTAAGCATTGTCCGTGAAAGGGACAAAGTCCTTTGTAGGTATCCTCGGGATGCATGATAAGCCTCATATGCCCAAGCTCCGGATGCAGCATACCGTGGAGAAGTCTGCCATTGGTATATACTCCGCCGCCAACACCTGTGCCGATGGTGAGATACAATGCATCGGTAAGTCCCTGTGCCTGCCCATATGTGATTTCTCCGAGAAGGGAACCATTTACATCGGTGTCAAAGCCTACAGGTACATGCAGAGCCTCCTTCATTGCGCCGACAATATTATAGCCTGCCCATTTCTGCTTTGGCGAGGTCGTGATATATCCATAGGTCGGAGATTTACGATCAAGATCAATCGGCCCAAAGCAGGCGATGCCCAGAGCTTTGATATCCTTATCTTTAAAGTACTTTATGATCTCAGGCATTGTGGTGTCCGGATCTATGGTTGGGATGGACACCTGTTCCAGAATCCTGCCATTTTCATCTCCCAAAGCACATACCATTTTTGTACCGCCAGCCTCAAGTGCACCATACAACATGATAATTTCCTCCAGCATAAGTTCGCAATCTTATAACAGCGATCTGATATAGATTTAGTTTAATGTAGACGATGGTAAAAATCAATGTTTCGCTATGCAAAATGACAGGAAAATGACAGAGTGGAAAAGGAGGCGTAGAAACAGTGGAAATGACATAGAATAGAAAAGCTAAAATTCCGGATGTAAAATCAATGCCGAATAATTAAAAATATTACAAATAGGAAGTATTTAATATTTACAAAAAATATGAATATATCACAGATTCTTTTTGATATTTCGCACAAATAATGATACAATGAAAAAGAAATTAATACCATATTTGAGATAAATTGAAAAAATTAGATTTTTTCTTATAAAAATAGTGAAATACATGGAGGAGAGTATGTTTAGCGAGCTCGAACTGGAACCTGAATTTAAAGCGCGTCTGGATCGTCATTATGATGAACTGAAATGGCTGTACTCTGAGCTTTATCACAATGACACCAACGCTTTTGATTATTTCCTGACCATGCTGCATAATTACTATACCGAGAGATCTCCTGAACTCAGGGAATGGGATGAAGCAAGAGAGCTGGTTCCGGACTGGTATAAGGGCAATGAGATGCTGGGTATGCAGATGTATGTGAACTGCTTTGGTAAAACTCTGCAGGGAGTGCGGGAGCATCTGGATTATATCCGGGAAGCCGGTGCCAATTATATTCACCTTATGCCACTGCTGGAAAGTCCTAAGGGCAGGTCAGATGGAGGCTATGCGGTGTCAGACTTCCGCAAAGTGAATCCTGCACTGGGAAGCATGGAAGATTTGTCCGAGCTTGCGCATGACTGTCACGCTTTGGGGATGAGCGTCTGTCTTGATTTTGTCATGAATCATACTTCAGAAGATCATGAGTGGGCGAGAAGGGCGCGGGCAGGTGAAAAGGAGTATCAGGACCGTTACTTTTTCTTTGATAACTGGAACATCCCCAATCAGTTTGAAAAAACGGTACCACAGGTTTTCCCTAAAACTGCACCGGGCAATTTCACCTGGTGTCAGGAAGCCGGAAAGGTGGTCATGACTACCTTTTATCCGTATCAGTGGGACCTGAATTACGGCAACCCGACTGTTTTTAACGATATGACCGCCAACATGCTGAATCTCTGTAATCATGGTGTGGATGTGATTCGTCTCGATGCGGTACCGTACATCTGGAAGACTCTGGGTACCAATTGCCGGAACCTGCCGCAGGTGCACACACTTGTGAGAATCATGCGGATGGCGTCTGAAATTGTTTGTCCGGGGACGCTGCTGCTTGGAGAGGTTGTAATGGAACCGTCCAAGGTTGTGCCGTATTTTGGTACGGTGGATAAGCCGGAATGTCATATGCTTTATAATGTTACCACGATGGCGACTACCTGGCACACCGTGGCTACACACGATGTAAACCTCATGAAGCATCAGCTGCGACAGATTTTTGCACTGCCAAAGCAATATGTATTTTTAAACTATCTGCGCTGTCATGATGATATCGGATGGGGACTTGATTATGACTATTTGAAGCAGTTCGGCGTGGATGAGGTTGCACATAAGAAGTTCCTTAATGAATATCTGCGCGGATTTTATCCGGGATCCGATGCAAGAGGAGAGTTGTATAATGATGACCCGGCACTCGGGGATGCAAGACTCTGCGGCACGACAGCTTCGCTTTGCGGGATTGAAGCGGCGGAGTATGAAAGAAATGAGGAAAAGCTTGATAAGGCAATTGACCTGGATATTATGCTGCATGCGTTTCTTTTGACACAGAGTGGTCTGCCGATCATATATTCCGGAGATGAGATAGGACAGCTCAATGACTATACCTATCATGATGATCCGCTTAAGTGGGATGACTCCAGATATATCCACAGAGGGGATTTCCACTGGGATGAAGCCAAGAAGCGTCGTCTCACCAAAACGCGTCAGGGTAGAATTTTCAAGGCGCTGAGAAAGCTGGAAAAGCTCCGGGCAAAGCATGATGTATTTGAGTCTGAGGCAGATACATGGATCGTGGAGACCTATAACCCGCATATTCTCGGAATCGGACGATATTATCATGGTGAAAAGATGATTGCGCTGTTTAATTTCTCGGATTTCACGGAAACGGCGTGGGTCAATGAAGTTGAGGACTATAAAGACATGCTGACCGGCAAGGCGCGTCCGGCAAAGGCAGTGGAGCTTACTCGGTACGGATTTGCCTGGCTCATAACAAGCTTTAGATAAGGAGGTGATCAGATTGGGAAAGCTGATTTTTCTGGATATTGACGGGACTCTCACACCGGCAGGAACCAATGTTCCTCCGGAAAGCGCGGTGAATGCGATCCGTCTTGCACAAAACAGAGGTCACAAGGTGTTTTTGTGTACCGGACGTAATGTGGATATGCTGAAGCCGCTTTTAAAGTATGGCTTTGACGGTATGGTCGCAAGCTCCGGTGGCTATGTCACATGCGGGGACCAGATCCTTTTTGACTGTCCTATGACGGAAACACAGCTTCATACTGCACTGGATTCTCTGCACAGACATGGGGTTTTCTGTACAATTGAAGGTCGTGACGGTTCGTTTGGAGATTCCAGCCTGAAGGAGTTTCTGGACAGCACGGAGGGAGGAAATTCCGAGATCGAGCGCTGGCGCAAGGCACTATCGGATAATTTGGGTATCCGTCCCATGGAACAGTATGATGGACAGCCGATTTATAAGGTTGTCATCATGGCAAAAACAACAGATCAGATCGAGGAGTGCAGATCACTCCTGGAAAAGGATTTTCAGTTTGTCATACAGGATGTACCTGCCCATGGATGTGTCAACGGAGAGCTGGTAAATCGTGCTTTTGACAAGGGAAGGGGAGTCAAAAGGATCGCGGAATATCTTGGACAGCCGCTCTCTGATACGATTGGATTTGGAGACAGTATGAATGATCTGGAAATGATACAGACAGTCGGCATCTCTGTTTGTATGGCAAATGGATCGGAAAAACTGAAAAAAATCAGTGACAAAATCTGTCCGTCGGTTACAGAAGACGGCATATATCAGGCGTTTATAGATCTGGAACTGATCTCAGAATAATCGTTGTCGTGTCCGGCAGAGCTTCTGGCTGCCGCTCATAATAAAATTCTATTAAGGAAGGTAGTAAAGATGGCACTTGACTACAGAAAATGTGCGCAGGAAATCGTTGATCACATCGGCGGAAGAGAAAATGTCGCACAGGCAGCACACTGCGCAACAAGACTCAGACTCGTTATCAAGGATAACAGCAAAGTCGACAAGGAATACCTTGACAACGTAGAAGGCGTGAAGGGTATGTTTGAGTCCAATGGACAGCTTCAGCTGATCATTGGTACCGGAACAGTCAACAAGGTGTACGATGAATTTCTTAATATCACTGGCATGACTGCAGCAACCAAGGATGATGTAAAGGCCGCAGCTGCTGCAAAGCAGCCACTCTGGAAGCGGCTGCTTAAGCCAATCGGAGATGTCTTTGTGCCGATTCTGCCTGCCATTGTAGCATCCGGTCTGATGATGGGTCTGGTAGAAGCCCTTGGTAAGATTCCGGGGCTTGGATTTGCAGACTCTGACTGGTACGGATTCCTGGATATGGCAGCCAATACGGCATTTGCATATCTCCCGGTTATTGTAGCAATTTCAGCGGCAAGAGTTTTTGGGGGTAATATATTCCTCGGAGCGGTCATTGGTCTTATGATGATTCATTCCGGGCTGCTTAACGGCTGGAATGCAGGCTCTCCGGAAGCCATCAATAACTTTTTCCATGTTACGGATGGTGTGATTCCGAAGTGGCATCTGTTTGGACCGATTCTTCCTATCTCCAGGGTGGGTTACCAGGGACATGTTATACCGGTAATACTCGCCATCTTCATTATGTCCAAGGTCGAAGGATGGTTGCATAAGCATGTTCCGGAGATGCTGGATCTTTTTATCACTCCGCTTTGCACCGTACTTGTTACGGCACTGCTTACATTCTCCATTATTGGACCGATTTTCTCTAACCTTGAGACTATGGTACTGAAGGGTGCAGAGGTTCTTGTTAAGAATCCGTTTGGCGCGATGATAATGGGTGCAATTTATCCTGTTACCGTAGTTATGGGTCTGCACCATATGTATAACGTCATTGAAGCAGGTATGCTTGGAACTGTCGGACTTAATACCTGGATGCCGATTGCGTCAGCAGCCAACTTTGCACAGTTTGGAGCCTGCCTTGCTGTTGGTCTTAAAACAAGAAACCAGAAGACCAAGGTCGTAGCAGTTCCGTCCTCACTTTCCGCATCGCTTGGTATTACCGAGCCAGCAATCTTTGGTGTCAATCTGAGATTTTTTAAACCGTTTGTTGCAGGTATGGTAGGTGGTGCCGTCGGAGCAATTTTTGGAGCTCTTACCGGAATCGGAGCTACTGCATATGGAGTTACCGGTCTGCCGGGATACCTTACGATAAATAATCCTCTAATCTATACGATCCTGCTGGCAGTATCAGGAGGTGTAGCGTTTGCAGGTACTTGGATTTTCTGGAGCGATGAAGCACCTAAGAAACCGACAGCTTCTGAAATAAAAGAAGAAAAAGCAGATACACCAGTGAAAGAAGGGTTTGCCCAGAAGCCAGTGATCAGTTGTGAAGCGGGAGATATATTATCACCGGTGAAGGGAAGCATTGTAAAACAGGCGGATATCCCGGATGCAACCTTTGCTGAGGGAGTACTCGGAGCCGGTCTTGGAATTGAGCCGGAGGATGAGACAATCTTTGCACCATGCGATGGTGAAATTTCTTCTGTCGCAGATTCCAAGCATGCAATCGGTATTACCGGTCCCGGCGATATGGAAATCCTGATTCATGTTGGCATTGATACTGTTGCTATGGAGGGCGATGGATTTGAGCCGCTGGTAAAGGAGGGAGATAAGGTGACTGCCGGTCAGCCGATCCTGCATTTTTCCAAGGCTAAAATCGCAGCCGCAGGACATCCTGATGTGGTAGTTATGCTGCTTACCAATTCCGATGATTACCAGGATGTTAAGATTGCAGAGTCATAAATTACTGTGATTAAATGAAAAGTTAAATTCTGTCAGAACGCAGACTGCCGGAGCAGATACTCCGGCAACTGCCTGAAATAAAAGGAGAAAATCAGATGAAAGAAATTACTTACACAATTACCGATCCTAATGGAATCCATGCTCGTCCAGCTGGTCTGCTTGTTAAAACGCTTAAGACCTTTGAAAGTAAGGTCACAGTATTTAAGGGTGATAAGAATGCGGATATGAAAAAGCTTCTTGCACTTATGGGGATGGGCATCAAGCAGAACGATACCATTACCGTCCATGTTGAAGGTGCTGATGAAGATGCATGCGCAGCTGAACTGGAAAAGGCACTGAAGGAAAACTTCTGACAGGCAGGAGGAAAATATGCAGGTTGCTACAGGTAAAAGCGTTTTAAACGGTATTGCCATAGGTAAAATCAAAGTATATACTCCGCCAAAGGTTACGATCTCTGAAGATCTGATCGAGGATATTGAGGCAGAACTTAAGAGATTTGATGCTGCCAGGGAAAAAGCCATTACGCAGCAAAATGCTCTGTATGAAAAGGCTGTAATTGATGCAGGTGAGGACAGCGCGGAAGTATTTTCTGTCCATGCCATGATGCTCGAGGATGATGACCTTATTGATGCAACCAAAGAAATCATCAAAAACCAGAAGCACAATGCAGAATACGCAACTAAAATTGCCTTTAACAATCAAGCCAAGGTATTTGCTGAAATGGATGATCCCTACATGAAAGAGCGCTCTGCGGATATCTATGATATTGAGCAGGCAGTGCTGAATGTGCTTTTTGGCATTGATCCGGAATCCATGCAGGGTAAGGAACCGGCAATTCTCGTAGCAAATGACCTTACACCGTCAGAAACCGTCCGTCTGGATAAATCTTTGCTCCTTGGAATTATTACAAGACAGGGCTCCTTAAACAGCCATACGGCGATTCTTGCGCGTTCTATGGGTATACCGGCTCTGGTGCAGTGCGGTGAGGTACAGTCCAAATGGGACGGAAAAACTGCGATTATCGATGGCTATAATTCCTGTGTTTACATCGATCCGACAGAGGACCTGATGGCGTCTCTCAAGGCGAAGCAGGACAACGAAAAAAAACAGAAGGCACTGCTTCAGGAGCTTAAGGGACAGAGCAATACGACAATCGATGGTAAGACCATCAAGGTTTATGCCAACATTGGCGGTCCTTCGGACATCGGGCTGGTGCAGCAAAACGATGCCGGCGGTGTCGGACTTTTCCGGTCCGAATTTGTCTATCTTAATGCCAAGGATTATCCATCCGAGGATGAGCAGTTTAATGCGTATCGTCTTGCAGTAGAATCACTTGCTCCGAAGCAGGTGATCATCCGAACCTGTGATATTGGTGCGGACAAGCAGGTTGGCTATATGGGCATGCATAAAGAGGATAATCCTGCCATGGGATGTCGGGCGATCCGACTCTGCCTTACCAGACGGGACTTCTTTAAAACCCAGCTTAGAGCTTTATTAAGAGCAGCGTCCTACGGGAATCTAGGAATTATGTTCCCGATGATCATTTCTACACGAGAGCTGCATGAATGTAAGGAATTACTTGCGGAGTGTACCAAGGAGCTTAATGCGAGAGGTATTACTGTAGGTAATTACAGTATTGGAGTCATGATTGAGACTCCTGCTGCTGTCATGATTGCAGATGAGCTGGCAGAGGAGTGTGATTTCTTCTCCATTGGCACCAATGATCTTACCCAGTATACGCTTGCCATTGACAGGCAGAATGCATCACTGGATCCGTTCCTGGATACACATCATCCGGCAGTGCTCCGTGAAATCCAGATGACGATTGATGCAGGACACCGTCATGGAACATGGGTAGGTATCTGCGGAGAACTGGGAGCAGATCTGTCTCTTACGGAGACCTTCCTCCGGATGGGAGTAGATGAGCTATCCGTAAATCCGGTATCTGTGCTGCCGCTGCGTAAGACGATCCGGGGTATTAATCTGAAAAAAGAAAAATAACAATTTACGGAATCATCTAGTATTTTCAGGTTCGTTTCTATGATGTTGAAAATGAAATGATTTAATTAAAGACAGAAAAAAGGAGCTTTGTTTTGTACGAGCTCCTTTTTTTCTGCCTTGTTTCTACGCTTATTTTAACATTTTTAATTGTTAAGCTGTTAGATTATAGTTTTGCAACGCATGCGTATCAGCTTTAAGCTTCCTCAACCGTAACCTTTTTCATCACTACCTTAGTTACAGGTGCGTCCTGCCAGCCGGTAGGCACGGAAGCAATCCGGTCGACCTCATCCATACCATCAATAACTTTACCAAACGCGGCATATTGTCCATCCAGGTAGTCTGCGTCCGCATGCATAATAAAGAACTGAGAACCGGCGGAATCCGGGTCCATAGCTCTTGCCATGGAGATCACACCTCTGGCATGATGGAGATCATTTTTTACACCATTGGAATTAAACTCTCCTTTAATAGAATATCCGGGACCACCGGTTCCATTACCGTCCGGATCACCACCCTGGATCATAAATCCGGGAATAATTCGATGGAACGTAAGACCATCATAAAATCCCTTTTTTACCAGCTTTACAAAATTATCAACTGTAATTGGAGCAACATCAGGATAGAGCTCGATGCGGATGTCCTTATCATCATCCATCGTTATGGTTACGATTGGGTTTGCCATATTTAACCTCCGATATTCTTAGATTTTAATCTTAAATATCAATGATTGTACCAGTTTTTTCTGATTCTTACAATATAGCGTCAGAAATCGCGTTCAAACAGTCAGAGGAAACTAAAGAAAACTTGCAGTATTCGATTAAAGTATGGTATTATAAGACTAATGTGCCAAGGCACTAAAGTTTAGAGAAATGAGGTTATGTCACAATGGCAGACGAGGTTAAGAACGAAGAAAAAAAGGAAGAGGCTATTCCTTCCATGGATGATTTTAAGGAGGAGCTGGAAGCTTCCTTAAAACAGCATGCAAGAGGCAAGAGAGCTGATATGGCTCAGTGGGAGAAGCTGCAGGATGATCTTGACAATAAGACTGATGTTGAGGTTGAGGTCAATGAGGCTGTCAAGAGTGGCGTTACGACAACATTAGAGGGTATCCGCGCATTTATTCCTGCATCCAAGCTTTCTCTTGGATATGTAGATGAGAAGGACCTTCCTGAGTGGGTTGGCAAGAAGCTGATGGTGCGTGTCATCACTGCAGATCCGGATAAAAACAGACTGGTTCTTTCCGCTAAGGACATTCTACGTGAGGAAGCAGATAAGAAAAAAGCAGAAAAGGCTGCACAGGTTGAAGTAGGTCAGGTGCTGGAGGGTACCGTTGAGACACTTCAGAATTATGGCGCTTTTGTAGACATCGGAGATGGAGTGACTGGTCTTTTACATATTTCACAGATCTCCAACAAGAGAATCAAGCATCCGTCTGTTGTCCTGAAAGAGGGTCAGAAGGTTACTGTTAAAGTCATCGATGTAAAGGATGGCAGGATCAGCCTGTCCATGAAGGCTCTTGAAGCTGGTGCAGACGACCAGGATGAGACAAAGGATCGTGCTGAGCGTCATGACCGTCGTGACCGCGGCGAGCGTCGCTCCAGAGATGAGAGAGATAATTACAAAAATGATTTTAAGGGAGATGGTGCTGTAACAACCTCTCTTGGAAGCCTTATGAAAAAAAGCGGCATCAAGTTCTGATTGCATGCTTCATTTAAAAGCTTCTAAGCATCTTTAATCTCAAATCCGGTTCCTCTAAGGGGAGCCGGATTTTTTTGACGGTATTATCAGGATTTTATGGAAGCTTATGTGAAACAATAGATATTTTTACAATAAACTGTTACAATAAATTTTTGTTTCTGAACTTTCCATCAAAATTTTATTTGGGATTTTCTTGAATCATTTAATATACAGATACAGGAGCGTGTATGGGATATCTTGCAAAAGAAATTACGCCGGAGGAGCTGGATACCTGGAGCAGACAGGAATATTACCTCGTGGATGTGAGAGAAGAGAGTGAGTTTCAGGCAGGGAAAATGCCGGATGCCATGAGAGTGGATCTATTGAAGATCGCTGACCATGTGTCTAACATTCCAAAGGACCGTAAGGTTGTCGTCTATTGCAAATATGGTACGGTTTCCATGCAGGCAGCAGAAACTCTTGCTGAGGATGGGTATGAAGCATACAACCTTGCCGGAGGATACGGCAGATGGCTGCTGCGACAGATTGAGCGGGACCTTGCCTCGGAAGAGCGTAGAGAGGATATCGAAAAATCCATCCGTAAGAAATTTAAAAGAGATTTATACAGTAAATTTGTAAAAGCAATCTGCGATTACGACATGATCCGGGAAGGAGATAAAATTGCAGTTTGTATCTCCGGAGGAAAAGACTCCATGCTCATGGCAAAGCTGTTTCAGGAATTGAAACGGCACAATAAATTTCCGTTTGAGCTGGTATTTTTATGCATGGATCCAGGCTATAACTCGGCAAACCGTAAAATAATCGAGCAGAATGCAGAGCTTCTCGGCATCCCGCTTAACTTTTTTGAAACGGAGATTTTTGACGCTGTACTGAATATAGAGAAATCCCCCTGCTACATCTGCGCGCGTATGCGGCGAGGGTATCTCTATCGCAAGGCATCCGAGCTTGGATGTAATAAGATTGCACTCGGGCATCATTACGATGATGTGATTGAAACCATCCTGATGGGTATCCTGTACAGTGGACAGTTCCAGGCAATGATGCCTAAGCTGCATTCGACAAATTTCCCGGGGATGGAGCTGATCCGGCCGATGTATCTGATCCGGGAGGATGACATTAAGCATTGGCGGGATTACAACGGTCTTAACTTTATACAGTGTGCTTGTAAATTTACAGATACCTGTACGACCTGTCATACCGATGGACAGACAAGCTCCAAACGTCTCGAGATCAAAAAACTGATTGCGGAGCTTAAAAAGACCAATCCGTTTGTTGAGAAAAATCTGTTCCGCTCGATGGAGAATCTCTCTCCGACAACGATCCTTGGCTATCGTAAAGGCGGAGTAAAGCATAGCTTCCTGGAGTGGTATGACAAAGAGGATCTGGATCTGGGGAGAGCTGCGGAAGGTACTGCACCCGGAGAGGAGCTTTTATGAGCGAAGGCATGACACTAGACCTCTTCGGAAAGCAGGAGCTGGATGCCTGCGCGATCTGCCCGAGACATTGCAGAGTCAACCGGAATCTGGGTCAGACCGGCGTATGTGGTGTAAGCTCTGATATTTATGTCGCAAGAGCCGCGCTTCATTTCTGGGAGGAGCCTTGTATTTCCGGAAAAGAGGGCAGCGGTGCGGTGTTTTTTTCGGGATGTACGCTGAAGTGTGTGTTTTGTCAGAATTATGAGCTCGCTCACGCAGAAGCAGGCATCAAGGTTAGCCCGGAGCGTCTTACGGAAATTTTCCTTACGCTGCAGGATCAGGGCGCCAATAATATCAATCTGGTCACACCGGATCATTATATACCGATCCTGACAGCATCCATGCAGTCTGCCCGTGACCAGGGCTTACGGATCCCCTTTGTCATAAACTGCTCCGGATATGAAACCGTGGATTTGATCCGGAGGCTTGAGGGCCTGGCAGACATCTATCTGGACGATTTTAAATATATTGATGCCGTCAAGGCAAAAAAATATTCCGGTGCGGCTGATTATCCTGAGCGTGCCAAAGAATCTCTTAAAGAGATGGTTCGCCAATGCCCGCAGCCGGTATTTGATGACCGGGGGATGCTGCAGCGCGGTGTGATTGTGCGGCACCTTCTTATGCCGGGGATGGTTCATGATGCAGAACGCATCGTAAAATATCTTTATGAAACCTACAAGGATCAGATTTATCTGAGTCTTATGCACCAGTTTACTCCATTTAAAAGACTTGAGAAGTATCCGGAAATTAACCGCAAGGTTACAGCGCGCGAATATAACCGGCTGCTGGATTACGCGCTGAACCTCGGGGTTACCAACGCCTTTATACAGGAGGGCGGTGCAGCTAAGGAAAGCTTTGTACCAGCCTGGGATGGAGAGGGCATTATAAAATAAAAAAACAGGAGAATACAGCTAGGTGGAAACAATTAACGAAAAAATTAACAATACGAAGCAATATGACGTGGTTATTATTGGAGCAGGTCCCGGAGGTGCGTTCTGCGCCCTTACACTTAAAGAGGAAAATCCTGATCTCAGAGTGCTGATGATAGAAAAAGGAAGAAGGATTGAAAAGCGGGTATGTCCGAAACGTAGAACCAATTTCTGTGCGGGCTGCAAGCCATGTGCCATTACCACGGGATTTGCAGGAGCAGGAGCATTCTCCGATGGAAAGCTGAGCTTAAGCCCTGATGTGGGAGGAAATCTCCCGGAAATCCTGGGCTATGATACGACAGAAAAGCTCATGCAGGAGGCAGATGCGGTTTACCTTAAATTTGGTGCGGATAAGACGGTTTATGGCCTCAACAAGCAGAAGGAAATCCAGGAAATCCGTCGCAAGTCCATTGCCGCCGGTATCAAGCTGATTGAATGTCCGATCCGGCATCTCGGGACCGAAGAGGGGTATAAGATCTACACCCGGATAGAGCATTATCTTGAGGAACAGGGTGTGGATATGATTTTTGATACCTCCGTCGACGACATTATTATAGAAAACGGAGCTGCAAGAGGAGTGATTACGGAGGCAGGTGACCGCTTCTATGCCAAAGAGGTTGTTGCTGCCGTCGGACGTGACGGTTCTGAATGGTTCTCCGGAATCTGCAGAAGCCATGATATTGAAACCTCTGTGGGTACTGTGGACATTGGTGTCAGAGTCGAGGTAAGAGATGAAATCATGCAGTTCCTGAATGATAACCTCTATGAGGCAAAGATGATTTACCATACCCGCACGTTTGACGACAAGGTCCGGACTTTTTGTACCAATCCGTCCGGTGAGGTTGCAACGGAGTATTATGACGACGGGCTTGCGGTAGTGAACGGACATGCCTATAAATCCAAAGAGTTTAAGACCCATAACACCAACTTTGCTCTGCTTGTATCTAAAAATTTCACAAAGCCATTCCGTGAGCCGATCGAATACGGCAAATATATCGCAAGGCTCAGCAACATGCTTTGCGGAGGCAAGATCATGGTACAGACCTTTGGAGATTTCCTGCGTGGCAGACGAACAACGGAGGAACGTCTCTACCGGAACAATATCGTACCGACGCTGAAGGATGCGGTTCCCGGGGATCTGAGCCTTGTGCTTCCGTACCGTATCATGCTGGATTTAAAGGAAATGCTGGAGGCACTGGACAAGGTTACACCAGGTATCGCGAGTGATGAAACTTTGCTGTATGGAGTAGAAGTCAAGTTCTATTCCAATAAGGTCAATGTCAATGAGGACTTTGAAACATCCGTGAAAGGCTTGAGAGCCATAGGTGATGGTGCCGGCATTACCAGAGGGCTGCAGCAGGCGAGTGCCAATGGTATTTCGGCAGCGCGGTCCATCCTGAGATCACTTAACTAAAATGAACGGATTATGTACTTTTTGTAAAAATCCTAGATATAAAGTAGGAAATATCTTGCGGTATGATTTTTCCTGCGCTATAATCCCTTAAGCAGGCTGAAAATGGCTCTGCAATCCTATAATCAATAATTAATATCTGTTTTATTTATGGTATTTTAATGGAGGAAAATATGGCAGATTTACTGAATGTAAAGGATCTGGCAGTATCCGTAGAAGATAAGGAGATTCTTCACGGCGTGAACTTAACAGTAAACCGTGGAGAAACCCACGTATTGATGGGACCGAATGGTGCCGGTAAGAGTACACTGGGCAATGCACTTATGGGCAATCCTCAATATAAAATCATTGGCGGAAGTATCTTTTTTGAAGGTGAGGATATCACCAATGAGCCGACAGACAAGAGGGCAAAGAAGGGTATGTTTTTATCGTTCCAGAACCCGCTGGAGGTTCCGGGTATCACACTTGGCAACTTCATCCGTTCTGCTCTTGAGCAGAGAACCGGAGAGCACATTCGCCTCTGGGACTTCCGGAAGGAGATGAAGCGGGCGATGGAAATCCTCAATATGGATCCGGCGTATGCGGACAGAGATCTTAATGTAGGATTTTCCGGAGGAGAAAAGAAAAAAGCTGAGATTCTGCAGCTGCTTATGCTGAAGCCGTCACTTGCAATCCTGGATGAAACGGACTCCGGTCTGGATGTAGATGCGGTACGTACGGTATCCAAGGGTGTCGAGGAATACCAGAAATCTATGGATGGCGCGCTGATTATTATCACGCACTCGACCAGAATTCTGGAGGCTCTGCATGTAGACAAGACGCATGTCATTGTCAACGGAACCATGAGAGCAGAGGGAAATGCCGATCTTGTGGATAAGATTAACGAGCAGGGATTTGAGGAGTTTGTCAAGCAGTAATTGAAGGAGATACCGATGGCAAAGGAAAAAGCTGAGGTCAGAGATATTGACCGTTCCATGTATGATTTCCGGTATGAAGAAAAAGATACGGACTTTTATAAAATCCAGGAAGGTCTGACACCGGAGATTGTAGAGGAAATTTCAGAAAAAAAGGGCGATCCGGAGTGGATGCGGGAGTTCCGCCTGAAGTCGCTTGAAATATATAATAAAAAGCAGGTTCCGCAGTGGGGTCCTTCCATTGACGGACTGGATATGAATAACATTGTTACTTATGTAAAGCCCAAAACCAAGATGACGGCGGACTGGGACGAGGTTCCTAAGGATATCAAGGAAACCTTTGATAAGCTGGGCATCCCGCAGGCAGAACGGAAGTCTCTTGCAGGTGTCGGCGCACAGTATGATTCGGAGCTTGTGTATCATAATCTGCAGGAATCCGTTGCCGCGCAGGGCGTTATTTATACAGATATCGAGTCCGCGCTGCATGGTCCGTACGCGGAAATGATTCATGAGCATTTTATGAAGCTGGTTCCTCCGACAGATCATAAATTTGCAGCACTGCATGGTGCTGTTTGGTCCGGCGGATCCTTTGTATATGTTCCGAAGGGCGTTTCTGTGGAAATTCCACTGCAGTCCTATTTCCGTCTCAATGCTCCAGGCGCAGGTCAGTTTGAGCATACCCTGATTATCGTGGATGAGGGTGCACAGTTGCACTTTATCGAGGGATGCTCGGCTCCAAAATACAATATTGCCAACCTGCATGCAGGATGTGTGGAGCTTTTTGTCGGTAAAAACGCGAAGCTCCGTTACTCCACCATTGAAAACTGGTCCAAGAACATGTATAACCTCAACACCAAGCGTGCCATTGTTGATGAAGGCGGCGTGATGGAGTGGGTTTCCGGTTCCTTCGGGTCACATGTTTCCTATTTGTACCCTATGACGATTTTAAATGGCAAGGGTGCACGTATGGAGTTCACCGGTGTTACATTTGCAGGCAAGGGTCAGAATCTGGATACCGGTGCCAAGGTGGTACATAACGCTGAGGATACCAGTTCCTATATCAGCACACGGTCCATTTCCAAGGACGGCGGAATCAGCACATATCGTTCTTCAGTAGTCATCAACAATAAGGCCAAAAACAGTAAATCCTCTGTTTCCTGCCAGTCTCTGATGCTGGATGATATTTCAAGATCCGATACAATCCCGGCTATGGATGTAAGGACACAGCAGGCAGATGTGGGACATGAGGCCAAGATCGGACGGATTTCCGATGAAGCGGTATTTTACCTTATGTCGAGAGGTATTTCCGAGGAAGATGCTCGCGCGCTGATTGTTTCCGGCTTTGCAGACAATGTTTCCAAGGCACTGCCACTCGAGTATGCTGTTGAAATGAACAACCTCATCCGTCTGGAGATGAAGGGTGCAATCGGATAAGGAGGCAGAAATGGAAAAAGAAAATTTACTTGTAAATGTGCTTCCTTCTCCAACCTACAACTGGCTTAAGATGAATGAGGCTAAGGTTCAGGTTCCGGAGGTGCTTAAGGAAGGAAATCCGATCGTGGAGAGACCTGTCTGCATCGCAGCTTCTGCGGTTTCCTACCAGGAAATGCAGGACATTGCCGGCGGTATGGGCTATGATATGGATAAGCTTGTAAGGGATGCAGGAGTAGATGTACTTAAGCTTCATGCTGGAGAGGGTGTCAAGGCTTCCCAGCCGGTGCAGGTGAGATTTGCATATCAGCAGGAAGACAACCTTTTAAATGCGGTTTTGATTGAGGCGGAGGACAACAGCGAGCTTACTGTTGTGATGGATTTTTACGCGCCGGAGGATGCGCATGGCTTTGCCGGAGTGCAGACCAAAATCCGGCTTGGTAAAAATGCCGTTGTAAGACTCATACAGGTACAGAGACTTGGTCAGGGATTCCGCTTCTTTAATGATATAGGCAGCGTTACCGCGGAAGGTGCTTCCTTTGAGCAGATTGAGCTGATCCAGTCCGGTACAGAAACGTACCACGGTTCCAGAACAGACCTTCTCGGTGCACATAGTACTTTAAAGACGGACATTGCCTACCTCTTAAAGAATGATGACCATCTGGATATGAACTACATTGCAAACCACATTGGCAGAAAAACCAACTGCAGCATTAATGTAAATGGTGTCCTGAGAGACACCTCCAGTAAGCTGTTCCGTGGAACTATTGATCTCAGAAAGGGAGCCAAGGGTGCTGTAGGCAACGAGATGGAGGATGTGCTTCTGATGGATGATCACGTGGTCAATCAGACGATCCCTGTGATCCTCTGTGATGAAGAGGATGTGGAAGGTAACCATGGCGCTACCATCGGCAGAATCGACGAGGGACTTTTGTTCTATCTCGAGTCCAGAGGCATGAGCCGGAACGAGGTTTATGAGATGATGGCAGAGGCAAGAATTGATGCAGTGATCAATCAGATTTCGGACGCAGAGACCCGGGAAACGGTATACAAGCATCTGACAGGACATGGCGCTGTGAAGTTTGCAGATTAAGTCAGAAGGGGAGAAACCATGCAGGAAATTTCAAGAGAACAACGGCAGCTTGAGGATCAGAAGATTCTGTCAAAATTTTTGATTTTCAAGTCTGCGGATTTTACATATCTTGACAATGCGGCAACCACGCAGAAGCCGGAATGTGTTCTGCAGGCAATGAACAATTATTACCGGACGCAGAACGCCAATCCGCTCCGTGGACTGTATAAGCTTTCCATCGCCGCAACGGATGCATATGAGGATGCAAGGGAAGAGGTTCGGAAATTCCTCAATGCGGAAAGCACAGAGGAAATTGTATTCACAAGAAATGCTACCGAGAGTCTTAATCTTGTTGCCTACAGCTATGGCAGAGCTTTCATAAAAGAGGGTGACGAAATTGTCATCACAATTATGGAGCATCACAGCAATATGCTTCCATGGCAGCAGCTGGCAAAGGAAAAGGGTGCGAAGCTTACATACATCATGCCGGAAGAGGATGGAACCATCACAGAAGAGGTGTTCCGTTCCTATATGAATCCGCATGTCAAGCTTGTAGCAATGACACAGGTTTCTAATGTACTTGGCTGCCGCAACGATGTAAAGACCTTTGCAAGGATTGCACATGAAAACGGCGCGGTATTTGTCTGTGACGGCGCACAGTCCGTCCCTCACATCAAGGTGGATGTACAGGATCTCGATGTAGACTTTCTGGCTTTTTCCGGTCATAAGATTTACGGACCGATGGGCATCGGCGCATTTTATGGCAAGAAAGAGCTTCTGGACAAGATGCCGCCGTTCCTTTTTGGCGGTGAGATGATTGAGTACGTCACAACGGAGGGCGCCACCTGGAATGAGCTTCCGCATAAGTTTGAGGCTGGTACGGTGAATGCCGGCGGGGCGGTTGGACTCGGAGAAGCGCTTAGATATGTGAGCTCCATCGGTATGGACCGGATCGAGGAGCGGGAGGCACATCTTACAAAGCTTCTGATGGAAGAAATGAAAAAGGTTCCGCATGTGCATATTCTGGGATCACAGGATCCTGAGAAGCACTACGGAATCGTTACATTCACCATAGATGGAGTGCATCCGCATGATATCGCGGCAATTTTTGATGAGCATAATGTAGATATCCGGGCAGGTCATCACTGCGCGCAGCCGTTGATGAAATTCTGCGGAACTCCGAGCACGACGCGAGCAAGCATCGGTCTTTACAATACGGAAGAAGATATTTACAAGTTTATTGAAGCGCTGAAACTGATCCGAGGTGAAATGGGGTACAATGGCTAATACATTTTATAATGAGGTTCTGACTGATCACAATATTCATCCGACACATAAGTATAAGATGCAGGATGCAACGTATTCGCTGGAGGGTGTAAATCCGAGCTGCGGAGATGATATTGTGCTGTATCTTAAGGTAAACGACCAGGGCGTCATTGATGAGGCGTCCTTTGACGGAGATGGCTGCGCGATTTCGCAGGCAAGCGCGGACATGATGTGCGATCTGATTTCCGGCAGGAGCAAGGATGAGGCACTGCATCTGTCAGAAATTTTCCTGCGAATGATTAAGGGTAAGATTACCGATGAGGAGAAGGATGAACTTGAGGAAGCAGGGATCCTTGAGGATATCTCCCATATGCCTGCACGTGTAAAATGCGCGGTTCTCGGCTGGCATACGATGGATGAAATTTTTAAGGATGCTGACAATGGCAAGGTAGATCAGTATTCCGGAAAATTTGATTAAATCAATTGTTTCTTAAGGCTTATAAGCAGCAGTGGGATATATCGTTTCCTCCTGCTGCTTATTTTTTGAATTTTTTAAATTTTTCTCTTTTTTATGACAATATACGGATACGCTTGAAAGTAAAAATTCTCTTGGATATAATGTATCCGTATTATTTTGGCTGGAGAAGATAAAGCAGGCATATATATGAATTTTACCAGATACCATATTGAAAGCACACTTGACAATCTGGATAGCAAAAAGCTTAAGATCGGACATAAAATACAGCATGTCGCAGCGATGGCAGTGGTGATTCTGCTCCTGTCAGGAGTCGTTTTAGGTGCTGCTCTTGGATTTGGTATGTTCCGGGGAATACTGGATTCCGCGCCGGATATTCATTCAATTCATGTAATGCCGACTGCCTATGCTACCCGCACCTATGACCGGGATGGAAATCTCACTGCTACACTTGTTACCGAAGGCTCGAACCGTGAAAAGGTGAGCTTTGAGGAAATCCCGACGGATATGATCAATGCCTTTGTTGCGATTGAGGATGAACGATTCTGGGATCATAATGGTATCGACATGAAATCCATTTTGAGGGCTATACATGGAGTTTTTACAGATGATGACTCCGCCGGCGGCGGATCCACACTTACGCAGCAGCTCATTAAAAATAATGTCTTTGGCGGTGGACTTCATGAAGGTAAGTTTGAGAAGTATATCCGTAAATTCCAGGAGCAGTATCTTGCGCTTGAGCTTGAAAATCAGCCGGGAGTAGATAAGCAGACGGTAAAGAAAAACATCATCACTGCTTACTTAAATACGATTAATCTCGGATCCAATACCCTTGGAGTAAAGGTAGCTTCTCGGAGATACTTTGATAAAGAGGTATCAGATCTTACATTATCGGAGTGTGCTGTCATTGCGTCCATTACGCAGAATCCTTCGGCGTTAAATCCAATCACCCATCCGGAAGCCAATAATGAAAGACGCAAGAGAGTTCTTTCTAATATGAAAGAACAGGGATATATCACAGATGCACAGTACAAGGAAGCACTTGCGGACAATGTATATGACAGAATCAAGGATGTCGATGTACATACCAAGGAAGTGGATAAACCATACTCTTACTTTACAGACGAGCTGACTGCACAGGTGATCCAGGAGCTGCAGGACCGTCTCGGCTATACCAAGGAGGAGGCGAGAAATCTGCTCTATGCCGGAGGCTTGTCGATCTACACTACGCAGGATCCAAAAATCCAGGCGATTGTCGATGAGGAGGTCAATGATCCTGCAAATTATGATTCCGTTAAGTATTCGGTAGACTGGAGACTTACCGTACGGCATAAGGATGGCTCAATCGTAAATTACTCAGAGAAGGATCTGCTGCGTTACATGCGTGAGATCCTGGGAATGAACTTTAACGGTCTTTTTCTGCAACAGGATTCTGCCAAGGAATACATAAAGAAATATAAAGCACAGCTTCTCTCGGATACGGATGAAATTGTCGGAGAGACGTATAATACCCGTCTGGAGCCGCAGGTTTCCGTTGTCCTGATGGACCCGCATACCGGAGAAGTGCTGGCAATTAACGGTGGCCGTGGAGAGAAAACGCAGTCTCTTACACTAAACCGTGCAACCAATACACTTCGTCAGCCCGGATCTACCTTTAAGGTGTTATCTGCCTTTGCGCCGGCGATTGATAAGTATGGTGCAACCCTGGCAACCCCGTATTACGACGCGGAATATACCATCGGCGACAAGACATTTAAAAACTGGTACAGCGGCGGTTACCTTGGCTATCAGACGATCCGCGATGGTATTCAGTATTCACTTAATATTGTTGCTGTACGGTGTCTCATGGAAACCGTACAGCCTGTTAATGGTCTTGCCTATGCGAGATCCCTCGGTATTACATCTCTTTTGGACACGGATGCCAACCCCGCGCTGGCACTGGGAGGCCTTACTTATGGAGTTTCCAATCTGGAGCTGACACAGGCATTTTCCTGTATTGCGAATGGAGGCAAGCTTAATAAAGCAAAATTCTTTACTAAGATTCTTGATCAGGATGGCAAGGTGCTGATTGATACCACAGAGGATACACCCAAGCAGGTGGTGCAGCTGGAAACAGCATATCTTTTGACTTCCGCCATGGAAGGCTCCATGCTGCCAAACAAGGCCTTTGCCAATGGACTAACTGTGCGGTCCACATCTACCAGAGCACATTTTGATGGTATGAGTCTGGCGGGAAAATCCGGAACCACAACAAATAATGTAGATGTCTGGTTTGAAGGCTTTTCTCCATATTACATCACCGGCATTTGGGCAGGCTGCGATGAAAATCAGTCGCTGAATGATAAGAAGACCGGTGAATACAATGGCGGTACAGGCTTTCACAAGGATATATGGAAAAAAATCATGAGCAGGGTGCATGAGGGACTCCCGGATCCAGGATTTACAAAGCCTGCTGATATCGTAGAGGCGGAGGTTTGCCGGAAATCAGGGAAGCTTCCGATCCGGGGCTGCAGCAACGATTACAGAGGAAGTGCAGTTATCACAGAATACTTTAAAAAGGGTACGGTGCCTATCGAAGACTGCGATGTGCATTATAAGTGGGGAGGTATTAAACTTCCTGAGGATGAGGAGGATAAGCAGACGGATGATCGCGATTACTCCTACCGTAGTTCACCTGAAGTGTCCGATCACAGTAGTAATGAAAGTGCTGTAATTGATGATGCAGGTCCGGTGACAGAGACGGAGCATGAGACAGAGGAAATCTCTGATGATGGCCCCGGTACCGTACAGGAAGAGCATGATGCAGATGATGCGGAGCATGGCGAGGAAGGCTGAAGATTTATATGATTTATGAAGTTAGAAATTCCCCATAATAAAAGACTGTACTTTTTCATCTAAACAGGGTTCATACGCTCTCGGCAAAGAAAGAGGAAGGATGGCAGCAAAATACATAAAAGAAGCCGCGGATGGCTTTTATGAAGAAAAAAAGTCACGCTTTATCAGTACGATTTTTCCGCTTTCCACAGAGGAAGACGCACTTGCCAGGATACAGGAGGTGCGCAAAAGGTACTATGATGCAAGGCATCACTGTTTTGCTTATGTGATTGGCGCCAAAAATGAGATTTCCAGACAATCGGATGATGGGGAGCCATCACAGACTGCCGGGATGCCGATTCTCAGCGTACTGCTTGGCAATGACATTCATAATGCGCTTATTATTGTCACGCGATATTTCGGCGGTACTCTGCTTGGTACAGGCGGACTTGTACGTGCGTATACCAGTGCAGCTAAGGACGCGGTGGAGCATGCAGAGCTTTTAACACTGCAGAACGGCTTTAGAGTGAGTGGAGAAATTCCGTATACGCTGGTCGGAAAAATTAAGTATATGGCAGAGACTATGCAGATCCGCGAAGAAAGCAGCGAATATACAGACAAAGTGAAGATGACGTGGCTGGTTCCGGAGGAAAAGAAAGAACAATTTGAGACACAGATCAGAGAACTCAGCGGTGGTAGTGTTTCTCTTGCAATGGATAAAGCGCAGTGGTATAATTTGTAAGGTTTTTTTTCCGGAGGGGCTGATTTACGGAAATTCCGGTGATTCTGTCCTGATTTATATAGAAAACTTGTTATTTAGATACAAGGAGAATTGAATGAAAGAAAAAAGAGAGAATATTAGAAACATTGCGATTATTGCCCATGTCGATCACGGTAAGACAACTCTGGTTGATGAGCTTCTGAAGCAGTCCGGTGTATTTAGAGATAACCAGGAGGTTGGAGTAAGAGTCATGGACTCCAATCCGATCGAGCGTGAGAGAGGCATCACGATTCTCTCTAAAAACACTGCTGTTACGTATAAGGGTACAAAGATCAATATTGTCGATACTCCCGGTCATGCGGATTTCGGAGGAGAGGTAGAGCGTATCCTTAAAATGGTAAATGGTGCGATCCTCCTTGTCGATGCCTTTGAGGGACCGATGCCGCAAACCCGTTTCGTATTACAGAAAGCGCTGGATCTCAGGCTTCCAGTTCTGGTTGTAATTAATAAAATAGATAAGCCACAGGCACGTCCGCTCGAGGTAGAGGATGAGGTTCTGGAGCTTATGATGGATCTCAATGCATCGGATGAACAGCTGGACTGCCCGTTCCTTTTTGCTTCCTCCAAGCAGGGCTTTGCCAAGAAGCATCTGGAGGATCCGGATGTAGACATGCAGCCGCTCTTTGATACAATTCTGGACTGGATTCCGGCACCGGAGGGTGATCCGGATCAGCCGACGCAGATGCTGGTATCGACGATTGACTACAATGAGTTTGTCGGCAGAATCGGTATTGGAAAGATTGAAAATGGTTCCATCCGTGTAAATCAGGATGCGCTGGTTATCAACCACCACGATAAGACGAAACGTCAGAAGGTAAGAATTACAAAGCTTTATACCTTTGACGGACTGAAACGGGTAGATGTTCCGGAGGCTTCCTTTGGTGAAATCGTTGCAGTATCCGGTATTGAAGACCTGCATGTTGGAGATACCATCTGTACTGAGGCAAATCCTGTTGCCATCCCATTCCAGAAAATATCCGATCCGACCATTTCCATGGATTTCATGGTAAATGATTCGCCTCTGGCAGGTACAGAAGGCAAGTATGTGACTTCCAGACATATCCGCGACAGACTGTACCGCGAATTAAATACCGATGTTTCTCTGAGAGTCGAGGATACCGATTCCGCGGATACCTTTAAGGTTTCCGGTCGAGGAGAGCTGCATCTTTCTGTTCTGATTGAGGAAATGAGACGTGAGGGCTATGAATTTGCGGTTTCCAAGGCAGAGGTTATCATGAAAACCGATGAGCAGGGACGTAAGCTCGAGCCTATGGAGATTGCTTACATAGACGTTCCGGATGAGTGCACGGGTACCGTCATTCAAAAGCTTACGCAGAGAAAGGGTGTCCTCAATGGCATGAGCTCTCTTGCAACAGGCTATACAAGACTTGAATTTGAAATTCCTTCCAGAGGACTGATCGGTTACCGTGGTGAATTTATGACCGATACCAAGGGAAATGGTATCCTTAATACAGAGTTTGAGGAATACGGTCCATACAAGGGAGAACTCAGCTACCGTCATAATGGATCTCTGATTGCCTTTGAGGCTGGAGAAGCAGTAACCTATGGTCTGTTTAATGCGCAGAACCGCGGAACCTTATTTATCGGACCCGGTGAAAAGGTCTATGGTGGTATGGTAATTGGTCAGAGCCCGAAATCTGAGGACATTGAGGTGAATGTCTGCAAGACCAAGCATCTCACCAATACCCGTACATCCTCCTCGGATGAAGCACTTAAGCTGGTTCCACCTAAAAAGATGTCTCTTGAGCAGGCAATCGATTTTATTGATACCGATGAGCTTCTGGAGGTTACTCCGGAGAATCTGCGTATCCGTAAAAAGATCCTTGATCCTGTACTTAGAAAGAGAGCAGGTTTTGCCAGAAAACAAGGCTGATTAAAATAACAGAAATCTGCAGGAGACCGCAAATTCCGGTCGCCTGCATTTCAATATTTGTGTATAATACAATAAAAAGTTTCTAAGATATTTATCGGACTTGTTCCGAAATATGGAGGATTTCATGGCACTTTTTAAAGGAGCAGGAGTAGCTCTTATTACTCCATTTAAGGCTGATGGTTCTGTGGATTATGATGTACTCACCCAACTGATTGAGGAACAGATTGCCGGAGGCACCGATGCGATTATCGCTTGTGGAACTACCGGAGAAGCTTCTACTATGAGTGAGGAGGAACACATGGATGTGGTCCGCTTCATCATAAACAAAGTAAACCATAGGATTCCGGTCATTGCAGGAACCGGTTCAAACTCTACCGAGACAGCGGTCAAGCTGTCTAAAGAGGCTGAGGAGTATGGTGCTGATGGTGTATTGCTTGTTACTCCATATTACAATAAGGCAACACAGGGTGGATTGATTCAGCACTATACAACCATTGCAAAGGCGATTTCCATCCCATGTATCCTTTATAATGTACCGTCGAGAACCGGTGTAACGATTCAGCCGGAAACCATGGCATATCTCTATAATAATGTAGATAATATTGCCGGTATGAAGGATGCAACCGGAAATATTTCCATGACCACAAAGCTTATGACGATGGTGGATCGTGATTTTATGCTTTACTCCGGAGATGATGACGAGATTGTACCGATCCTTGCTGTCGGCGGTTCGGGTGTAATTTCTGTGCTCTCTAATGTTGCTCCGAGAGAGACGCATGAGATCTGTCAGAAATGGTTTGACGGAGATATTGAGGGATCTTTACAGGCGCAGCTCAAGGCATATCCTCTGATCAAGGCGCTGTTTAACGAAGTGAATCCGATCCCGGTCAAGGCTGCAATGAACCTGCAGGGTAAGAAGGTTGGAGGGCTGAGACTTCCGCTCACAGAAGCAGAAGACAGCACGAAGCAGCTGCTGGAAAAAGAAATGGCAAAGTACGGCATTTTATAAAAACCGGTAAGGCGGATGATTAATCTGAATCATCCGCCTTACTTGGTATTTACATTAAAGGAGAAATACATGGTAAAAATTCTGCTCAATGGTGCACTTGGCGAGATGGGTAAAAATGTTCGTCTCTGTGCCGGAAACATGGAGGATGTGAAAATTGTCGCCGGAGTCGACCGGGAGGAAAGACTCGATGATCCAGGTATTGGATACCCGGTATACGCATCCTTTGCTGATGTAAAAGAGGACTTTGATGTCATTATAGATTTCTCGGTCGCAAAAGCCGCAGATCAGCTGTTGGATTTTGTATCAAAAGTTAAAAAGCCATTGGTGTTTTGCACTACAGGATTGTCGGAAGCGCAGCTTCGTAAGACAGAAGAAGTTTCGGCATCGGTTGCCATACTACGCAGTGCCAATATGAGTCTTGGAGTCAATCTCCTTCTGGATCTCGTGGCAGAAGCTGCCAGGAAGCTGTATAGCAAGGGCTTTGATATTGAAATTGTCGAGCAGCACCACCACAGAAAAAAAGACGCACCATCCGGAACCGCTCTGGCGCTTGCGGATGCTGTGAATGAAGCTCTGGATCATCAGCTCACATATGTCTATGATCGTTCGACGAGAGATGAAGCCAGACCGCATGATGAAATCGGAATCAGTTCTGTGCGCGGCGGCTCCCTACCGGGAGTTCATGATGTGATCTTTGCCGGAGAGGACGAGGTGATCACATTCAATCATACCGCATACTCCAGATCTATTTTCGCTAACGGAGCTCTCAATGCAGCCAAATTTTTAAAGGACAAGGGTCCCGGAATGTATTCCATGAAGGATGTAATTGCCTGAAAAGAAAGGAGACTATATGGCAGACCAGCACAATCGTTACACAAGCCCTCTGACCGGACGTTATGCATCAGATGAAATGCAGTATATCTTTTCACCGGATAATAAATTCAAAACCTGGAGAAAGCTCTGGATCGCGCTTGCAGAGACAGAGCATGAGCTTGGACTTAACATTACCGAGGAACAGATCGAGGAACTGAAACAGCATCAGGACGATATCAATTACGAGGTTGCCGAGGCAAGGGAGAAAGAAGTCCGGCATGATGTTATGAGCCATGTCTATGCATATGGCGTAGAGTGTCCTAAGGCAAAGGGAATTATCCATCTTGGCGCGACATCCTGCTATGTAGGAGATAACACAGATATCATTATTATGCGGGAAGGACTCAGACTGGTCCGTAAAAAACTGATTAATGTTATCAATGAGCTTTCCAAGTTTGCTGTAGAATACAAGGATCTGCCGACGCTCGCATTTACGCATTTTCAGCCGGCACAGCCGACGACCGTGGGTAAGAGAGCAACGCTTTGGCTCAATGATCTTGTGATGGATCTTGAGGATCTCGAGTACGTACTTCATTCGCTTAAGCTCCTTGGGTCAAAGGGAACCACAGGTACTCAGGCAAGCTTCCTGGAGCTTTTTGACGGAGATCATGAAAAGTGCCGGAAGCTAGATCAGATGATTGCGGAAAAGATGGGCTTTGATGCATGCTATCCGGTTTCCGGGCAGACCTACTCCAGAAAGGTGGATTTCCGTGTACTGTCAGTGCTTGCCGGGATTGCGCAGTCTGCACATAAATTCACCAATGATATCCGTATGCTGCAGCATATGAAGGAGGTGGAGGAGCCGTTTGAGAAGCATCAGATCGGTTCCAGCGCGATGGCATATAAGCGGAATCCGATGCGCTCCGAGCGTATCGCGTCCCTGTCGGATTATGTTATGTCAGATCTCATGAATCCGATGCTGGTTGCATCTACGCAGTGGTTTGAGCGTACACTGGATGATTCTGCTAATAAGAGACTATCCGTACCGGAAGGATTTCTTGCTATTGATGGTATCCTGGATCTGTACCTTAACGTGGTAGATGGACTTGTAGTATATCCTAAAGTAATACATAAGCATCTTATGGCGGAGCTTCCGTTTATGGCAACGGAAAACATCATGATGGATGCGGTAAAAGCCGGCGGTGACAGACAGGAACTGCATGAGAGAATCCGTGAGCTCAGTATGCAGGCAGGCAGGACAGTGAAGGAAGAGGGTAAAGATAATAATCTGCTGGAGCTTATTGCAGCTGACCCGAGCTTCCATCTTTCACTGGAGGATCTGAAGGCATCCATGAAACCGGAACGTTATGTTGGACGGGCACCGGAGCAGGTAACAGAATTTGTAGATGAGGTTGTGAAACCGATTCTTGATAGGAACAGGGAGCTTCTGGGACTTACCGCAGAGATCAAGGTCTGATCTCAGAAGTTGTGATGTACTTTTTTACAATTCTTTGGAATCGTAAATTTATGTTTAAAGCCGCAGGTAATTCCTGCGGTTTTTTGTAATGGTTTTTCTAATGTCTCTTGAAAAACCGAGGGCATTCCTTTATACTTTAAATGCTTGCGGAGATGGAGGAACAGCATGAATTTAAAACGACTACTTGCGAGGATTGCGCTTGCATTCATTTTAGTACTTCTTGTACTGCTTCTTTACTCTGCATTTACCGGCAGGACGCAAATGCTTCTTGCGCTTCTTTTTTGTCTGATTGTTGTTCCGGTACTGATTTATGTTTTTATCTGGTTCACCGATCTGATGAGAAGAAAATAATATTTTCAGGTTTTCAAACCACGAATCCGGCGCCGTCCGTGAGCTGAAAAGGTGGGGAGAAATCGACAGTCTTGAGGCTGTATTTTAGGAGGATTTCAATGGTTCGTGCAATTGTAGGAGCTAACTGGGGCGATGAAGGTAAAGGCAAGATCACTGATATGCTTGCAGAGCAGTCAGATATCATCGTGAGATTTCAGGGTGGTGCCAATGCCGGTCATACGATCATTAATGATTATGGCCGCTTTTCTCTGCACCTTCTGCCTAGTGGAGTATTTTATCAGCATACTACTTCTGTCCTTGGCAATGGCGTTGCACTCGATATAGAAAAATTCATCAAGGAGCTGAAATCTCTTGTGGATGCCGGCGTGCCGACTCCAAAGATCCTGGTTTCCAATCGCGCGCAGGTTATGATGCCCTATCACGTATTGTTTGATTCTCTTGAGGAAGCGAGACTTGCCGGAAAATCCTATGGTTCCACCAAATCGGGTATCGCTCCGTTTTTCTCGGATAAGTTTGCAAAGATCGGACTCCAGGTCAATGAGCTTTTTGATGAAGATGTCCTCACGGATCGTTTACATAAGGTTGTTGAAATTAAAAATGCAATCTTAAGAGAGCTGTATCACCAGCCAGAGCTTAAGTATGAGGATCTGCTTGAGGAAATGCACCGCCAGAGAGATCTTATCGCGCCTTATCTTGCAGATACATCTAAGTTTTTGAGAGAGGCACTTAAAGAGGGTAAAACGGTTTTACTTGAGGGCCAGCTTGGTACGATGAAGGATCCGGATCATGGTATTTATCCGATGGTTACTTCATCCTCTACTTTGGCAGCCTATGGCGCAGTTGGAGCAGGTATCCCGCCATATGAAATCAAGGATATCATTGCCGTAACAAAGGCATATTCCTCCGCAGTCGGGGCTGGTGATTTTGTTTCGGAGCTTTTTGGCGAGGAAGCGGAGGAGCTTAGGAAAAGAGGCGGTGACAAGGGCGAGTATGGCGCAACTACCGGACGCCCAAGAAGAGTTGGCTGGTATGATGCTGTAGCATCGAGATACGGATGTCAGATGCAAGGGGCAACGGAAGCAGCACTTACCGTACTGGATACGCTCGGATATCTTAAGGAGCTCAAAATCTGCACAGGGTATGAGATTGATGGCAAGGTTACAAAGGATTTCCCTGTAACTCCGTTGCTTAATAAGGCAAAGCCTGTATATGAAACTTTACCGGGATGGAATTGTGATATCCGTGGCATTGCAGAGTATGATAAACTCCCGGTGGAATGCAGAAATTATATTGATTTCATAGAACGAGAGATTGAAACTCCGATTACTATGGTTTCCAATGGACCTGAGAGACATGCAATTCTCAGAAGAACTCCGAAGATCTAAGCTACTTTCCATATCATGCAATATTGGTATGTATAAGAAGTCAACAAATAATATAAAAAACAGCAGGGCCGGCGATGGTTCTGCTGTTTTCTTTTGACATTGAAATAACAAACTTGTATAATATTTAACAAGAGCAGATGATTTAAGAGGTGCAAAACGATGGCTAAAAAAGAAATTTCACAGGGTGTTATTTTACGACTTCCAAGATATTACAGATATCTTGAGGATCTTATGGATCAGGGCGTGGAGAGGATTTCATCCAATGAACTTAGCAAGCGGATGAAGCTCACCGCATCTCAGATCCGGCAGGATCTTAATAACTTTGGCGGCTTTGGACAGCAGGGATACGGATACAATATTAAAAATCTGCATGATGAGATTGCCAAGATTCTTAATATTGACAAAGATCATAATATGATCATTATCGGTGCAGGACATTTGGGACAGGCACTTGCCAATTATACCAATTTCCGTAAAAGAGGCTTTTTGATTAGGGCAATCTTTGACAAAGATCCAACGTTGATCGGAAAAAAGGTCGGGGATGTAGAAATTCATCCTATGGAGGATATCGATTCCTTTGTAAAAGATAACGCGATCAAAATGGCTGCCGTTTGCATCCCAAAGGAACCGGCGGTAAAGGTGGTAGAGCAGTTAATTGCAGACGGTGTTGTCGGTATTTGGAATTTTGCACATGTGGATCTTGAGGTTCCGGAAGGTGTTGTGATTGAAAATGTGCATCTCTCCGAATCACTTATGAGATTGTCCTATCGAGTTGGAGAGAAATACAGGGAGAGAACAGAAAAATGATTTCCGGAACCGGCTGTGATTTACTGGAAATTGCACGCATCAAGGCTCTGATGGAAAAAAGCTACAGCAATAAAATCTTCACAGATCAGGAGCGCCGGCAGGCAAATGGAAAGATCTCCATGCTTGCCGGCGATTTCAGCGTAAAGGAGGCAGTCGCCAAGGCGCTGGGGACAGGATTCCGGGGCTTCCGACCCATCGATATCGAGGTACTTAGGGATGAATTGGGGAAGCCCTATGTCGTATTGTCTGATAATGCTAAAAAAAGATTGCAGGAGATCGGGGGTAAAAGCATACATGTTTCTATTTCCGACACCAGGGAGCTTGTGATGGCATTTGCCGTAATAGAGGGTGATGAGATTTAATTTATGAAATTGCTTACAAACATAGAAAAGTCGGAGCTGATCCGGGCAATACCAAAGCGGATCGAGACAGCAAACAAAGGGACCTATGGTAAAACACTGATCATTGCCGGATCGGAGGGCATGTGCGGCGCCGCGTTTTTATCAGGACTTGCTGCATATCGTTCCGGCGCAGGGCTTGTCAAGCTACTGACGGTCGACTCTAACCGAAGCATTTTACAGTCCTTATTACCAGAGGCGATTATTGAAACCTATGCAGAAGGCATGGACCTCAATGAACTGATTTCCCGAAACCTGTTCTGGGCGGATTTTATTGTAATGGGTCCTGGGATGGGCACCACAGAGCTTTCCATACGAGTGGTAAAATATGTGCTCGGCAAGCTATCGCTGATTTCAGGACAGGCGCTAAAACTCCGTCCAAGAGGCCTCAGACTCTTGGTTGATGCAGATGGGTTAAATATTCTATCTATGGATCCGGAGGCGATGAGGGTATTTGATGTGACTGCAGATAAAATTCCTGTCATAATTACGCCGCACCCAATGGAAATGTCACGGCTTTCCGGACGGGAACCGGCAGAAATTATTGAACATGCAGAGGCCTATGCTTTGGAATTTTCTGAAGCGCATCATGTCATTGTACTTCTTAAAGGAGCCCATACGGTTATTACGGATGCAGCATTGTCTTTAAAATTTATAAATCACCAGGCAAGTCCGGCACTGTCCAAGGGCGGATCTGGCGATGTACTATCCGGCTGTATCGCGGGTATCGCGGAAATTCTTCATTCGCCAGAACATCCCGGAGCAGCAGGAGCTGCATCTCCGGAAAATAGGGGCGCGGCAGATTTTGCCCGGAGAAAGGAACTGCTATTTGCAGGATCCATTGGTTCACTGGTTCTCAGCGCGGCTGGTGAAAAGGCATCGCTCAGATATGGTGAGCACGGTGTGCTTGCGAGAAATACTGCCGATGAGCTTGGTAAAATGCTGGATGAATTACGGCTCAGTATAGAAAATACTTGATTCCGATTGTTTTTTCGTTTATATTATTACAGTTTGAACTATATTACTTTATGGATAGATGATTTGAGGAGATAAATATGTCAGGACATTCTAAGTTTTCTAACATCCGTGCAAAAAAGGAAAAGAACGATGCCGCAAAGGGTAAGATCTTTACTCTGATCGGTCACGAAATTGCATTAGCTGTAAGAGAAGGCGGACCTGACCCTAGCAATAACTCCAAACTTGCTGCAGTTGTTGCCAAGGCCAAGGCCAACAATATGCCAAACGATACCATCAATAACGGTATTAAAAAGGCAGCAGGTTCGATGGATGCAGATAATTTTGAGGAGCTGCAGTATGAGGGATATGGTCCTAATGGTGTAGCCATGATTGTCAAGGTACTTACAGATAATAAAAACCGTGCTGCAGCTGATGTGCGTTCTGCCTTTACCAAGGGTAAGGGATCCCTTGCAACACAGGGTGCGGTTTCCTTTATGTTTGATGAAAAGGGGCAGATCATCCTGGATAAAGAAGCAATGGATGATATGGGTAAAGACTTTGATACACTCATGGATCTTGCAATTGAGGCAGGCGCCGAGGACATCAAGGATGAGGAAGATTCCTATGAGATCATTACGGATCCCAACGATTTTGCTGATGTTCGGGAGAATCTCGAGAAACAGGGAATCCCGATGGCAGAGGCGGATATTGTCATGATTCCGCAGAACTATGTTTCTGTTACGGATGAGGAAGCAGTCAAGGGACTCCGCAGAACGCTTGATCTGCTGGATGAATCTCAGGATGTTCAGAGCGTTTATACAAACTGGGCTGAAGAAAATGATGAGGATGTCCAGTAATCATAGGAGTAAAGCGCATATACATCGTATTTATATTTGATTTATGTAAAAGATCAGCCGTCGCGTTAATGTCTTCTAAGACATTAACGAAACGGCTGATTTTTTCATATCATTTTGCTTCCTTGACTAAAATGGCAGGTTTTACCGTAACGGAATAATTGGTATGATAGATCACAAATCCCGGCGCGGCATTTGGAACCTTTTTAAGGTTTTTACGTATTGTATAGTCTACATCCACCTTGGCGTCAGCTCGATGCGATGAAAAGTAGGCTGCCAGCGCGGCTGCTTCCAGAAACATACGATCCGGGAGGGACTCCATCGGAGCACCTCCGGTTTTAACAATAACATGTGAACCTGGTACATTTTTTGCATGCAGCCAGAGATCTCCGCCATCGGCAATTTTAAAAGTTACTTCTTCATTCTGATAGTTGTTTTTACCGACAAAGATATCATATCCATCGCTGGAAATATAATGATATGGATGCGATTTCCGTTGGCTTTTGACCTTATCCTTGCCGCTTACCTTATGCAGAAAACCAAAGTCAGCCATTTCACGCCTGATTTCTCGGAGATCCTCCTCACCGTCTGCAATATCTAGCGATGTCTGAATAGATGCAAGATGCTGAAGCTCGCGCCTGGTGTCGGTAAGCTGTACCGTTACGTTTTCTTTGGTGCGTTTTAGTTTGTCATATTTCTCCAGGAATCTGGCAGCATTTTCTGATGCAGTGCTGTCGGCTTTTAAAGGAATCGTGATTTCCTTTCCAGTATAAAAATTCTCACATGTAAGACTCCGTTCTCCGCCCTTCAGCGAATATCCATAGGTGTGGAGAAGCTCACCATAGACGCGATACTTATCCATATCCTCTGTGTTTTTTAGCTGGGCCTCCTGAATCGCCAGCTTTTTAGCAGTTCGCTCCATCAAGGTATTTACTACCTTGCGAAGATCCGTGGATTTCTGCCGTATCCTCGAGGTCTGATCCTTCTCAGCATAGAAGGTCCGGATCACTTCTGACATGGATGTAAATTTCTTTTCTGTGAATGCAGGATTTCCTTCATATGCTACAAGATGAATGGCGGAGAACTCCTGCGGAATATCTTCCTTATATAAAATGTTAGGCTGCGGAGCTTTTTCCAGTACTGCATGTCCTATGATACTTATAAAGCTTTGATACAGACGAGAAAGCGCCTCGCTTGTCTGACAGTTTGAGGACAGGTCCGGGTCAATACCGGCACGAATACACATTTCCGAAGCAGTTAACGGACTCAAGCCTGTGATCGAATGAAACAATGCTTTGAATGTCGGCTCCGGTTTTGTATTCATAAGATGGATAAAGGAATCCGAAGTAAGCTCAAGAGGATTTTTCTTTCCGTTGGAGTCAGGAATAAAGTAAGGACGGTTTGGTAAGACCTCACGTACCGAGGACTGAGATGCAGAAATCCTCTTGATGGAGTCAATAATCGTGAAATCCTCTCTGATCAGGATAATATTGGAATATTTTCCCATCAGCTCCACAGATAAAATACGTCTGCCAAGATCCCCCATCTCATCCAGATGCTCAATCTCAAACAAAATGACTCTTTCCAGTCCGTCCTTCTTGAGATCCTGATCCGGCTGTCGGATGGAAATAATAGTTCCATTACCAATATGCTTTCGGAGTGCCATACAGAAGGAAGGCGCGGTAATCGGAGAGGGCTTGTTATCCATGGTAAAGCAGCAGAGCGGCAGAGATGGATTGACGGAAATCTGTAAGCGGTAATTATCCTTCTGGTTCCGGATCAAAAGCTGGATTTCATCTCTCTCCGGCTGTGATATTTTAGCGATTTTACCACCAATAAGATGATCATTAAATTCTTTAACAGTCGCTGATACGACCAGTCCATCGTATGCCATAAAAACCAGACGTTCCTTTCTTTACTTATGTTTGCAGGTGACGTATAATTTTATTACGATTGTCTGGAAAAATCAAGCGAGGGAGACCTGCCTATCTTTTCCGAAATCTAATTCTACGATTATATCATGGAGGATCGATTCTTTTATGGATCTTAAAAGCATGACCGGGTTTGGCAGATCAGAAATCTCCACTGCGGACTACCGCATTTCAGTAGAGCTTAAATCTGTAAACTCCCGGTTCCTGGATTTGAATATCAAAATGCCCAAGAAATTCAATGCGTTGGAAGCCAATATCCGGAATACATTAAAGCAGTTCATCGCAAGAGGAAAGGTAGATCTCTATATCACATATGAATTATACAGTGAGGGAGATCGTTCCTTACGTCTGAATCTTGAGCTTGCACGCGAGTACCTTGATTCTGTCAATAAAATTTCCGACGTACTTAAGATTAATAATTCAGTTAATGCTGAAAAACTTGCGGAGATGCCTGAAGTACTCGTGCTCTCGGAGGATTCTGAGGATGATGATGAGCTTTGGAACCGTCTTAAGCCGGCATTGGAAGGCGCTCTCAAAAACTTTGTAGCTACACGTATCCTCGAAGGAGAAAATCTCCGAAAGGATCTCATCATCAAGCTGGAGGAGATGGAGGCTATTGTTAACCGCATTGATGCAAGATCTCCGGAAATTGTCAGCGCATACGAAAAAAAATTAAGAGAAAAAATTGCAGAGCTTCTTGGAAGTGCGGGGGTAGACGAGTCCAGACTGGTTCAGGAAGTGACAATCTATGCAGATAAAATCTGCACAGATGAGGAACGGGTTCGTCTTCATAGCCACATTTCTAATATGAAGAAAAAGCTCATGGATGGCGGTCCTGTCGGCAGAGAGCTTGACTTCCTGGCACAGGAGATGAATCGGGAAGCAAATACAACGCTGTCTAAAGCCAACGATCTGATTGTATCAGAGGATGCCATCGGTCTTAAAACAATTATTGAAAAAATACGTGAGCAGATTCAGAATCTTGAATAAACTATAGTAAAATAAGATACAATTTTACTAGAAAGGAGCAGTCATGGAACAAGGACAACTGGTAGTGGTTTCTGGCTTTTCCGGCGCCGGAAAAGGTACTATCATGAAAAACCTGATATCAAAATATCCTAATTATGCCTTATCTGTTTCAGCGACAACAAGGAAACCACGTGAGGGTGAAGTGGACGGCGTTGCCTATCATTTTATGAGTAACGATCAGTTTGAGGAGATGATTGCACACGGCGAGCTGATTGAATACGCCAAATATGTTAACCACTATTACGGAACACCCAGAAAATTTGTAGAGGAAAAAATTCGCCAGGGCAAGGATGTGATTCTTGAAATTGAAATACAGGGCGCGATGAAGATCCGTGCACAGTATCCGGATGCGTTGCTTGTTTTTATTACTCCACCTTCTGCGGAGGAGTTGAGAAATAGACTGATCCATAGGGGGACGGAGAGCCTTGATGTGATCAATCAGAGGCTGAAAAGAGCCATCGAGGAATCAGAGGGCGTCGAGGCCTACGATTACATTCTTATAAATGACGATATTGACACCTGCACCGAAAAACTGCATAATCTTATACGTGCTGCCCATCAGAGGACAGCCATGCATATGGATATTATAGAAAGCATCAGAGAAGATCTCAGGAGGATTTAAAATGTTACACCCATCATATAATGATTTAATCAAGTCACTCAGTAATAATGATGACGGATCCAAGGAAGTGGAGTCCAGATATTCTGTAGTTATTGCTGCCGCAAAGCGTGCCCGTCAGCTTATTGATGGAGAGGAGCCTCTGCTTCCAAATGAATATGGCAAGAAGCCTCTTTCTGTTGCCATTGACGAGATTTCTCAGAATGTTGTAACCATCGAAAGAGGCTCCGAGGTGGATGACGATCCGATTGCACTCCCGGATGACAGTGAAACGGATTTCTCTGCATATGAGGACGACGAAGATGAGAGTGCTGCAGAGGAAGCCGAGAAGGAAGAAGAGGAAGAAGCAGAATCTTCAGGCGAAGACAATTATGAGTCGGACAGCGAAGCATAAGTTATGAAAATATATATGATTTCGCTTGGATGCGATAAAAACCGTGTAGATTCCGAAAAAATGCTGAGTAATCTGCTTAATAAATATCCCGGATCAGAAATTACCGAGGATCCGGAGGAAGCAGATATTGCGGTGATTAACACCTGTTCCTTTATCGGACCAGCTAAAGAAGAAAGCATCAATACCATCCTTGAAATGGGAGAGTACAAGAAAACCGGCAGACTACAGAAGCTGATCGTTGCCGGCTGCCTCGTAGAGCGATATAAGGATGAAATCCGTAAGGAAATGCCGGAGGTTGATGAGGTCACCAGTGTCAGTGATTATGTGGATCGTCTGGATGCACAGATGGCAAGAGTAGAAAGCGGCGAGAACTATACGCAGTATCTCAAAATTGCAGAGGGGTGTGACAAATACTGCACCTACTGTATTATTCCAAAGCTGAGAGGTCATTATCGCTCGATCCCGATGGAGCATCTGTTAGCGGAAGCCAGAGACCTTGCGGAAGCAGGAACAAAGGAGCTGATTCTGGTTGCGCAGGAAACCACACTCTACGGAACAGATCTTTACGGCAGGAAGGCTCTGCCTGAGCTTCTTTCCAGACTTGCGGAAATTCCGGGCATTGCCTGGATTCGTATCCTTTACTGCTATCCGGAGGAAATTGATGATGCGCTGATTGCAGAAATCAGAGATAATAAAAAAGTATGTCATTATCTGGATATTCCTATCCAGCATGCATCCGATAAGATCCTTAAAAATATGCATCGCAGGACCCGGGAAGCGGAGCTGAGAACTCAGATTCAGAAGCTTCGTTCAGCAATTCCGGATATTGTACTGCGTACAACACTCATTACCGGATTTCCGGGAGAAACGGATGAGGATTTTGAAATTCTGAAAACATTTGTTTCCGAGGAAGGATTTGAGAGACTCGGTGTATTTCCTTATTCACGGGAGGAGGGAACTCTTGCCGCGGAGATGAAGCCTCAGGTTCCGGAGAAAATCAAACATCAGAGACAGGATGAACTTATGCGTCTGCAACAGCCCATTGCGTTTCGTAAGGCGAAAGAGCAGGTTGGCAGAGATCTTACGGTACTGATTACAGGTTTTCAGCCGGAATCCAATCAATATATTGCGCGTTCTTATATGGACGCACCGGATATTGACAGCTATGTTTATGTAAATGCAGGTTCTAATCATAATCTTATCAGTGGAGATATGGTAGAGTGCCATATTACCGACGCTGATGGGTATGATCTCATAGGAGAATTAAAATGAATTTACCTAACAAGCTTACAATGCTGAGAGTTTTGCTGGTTCCGGTTTTTGTGGTCCTCTTATTATACAGAGATGGAACTGAGCAAAGCTTCAGAATCGCTGCATTGATTATTTTCTGCATAGCATCTTTTACAGATTTTCTGGATGGTCAGATTGCAAGACGGAACCATCTTGTTACAAATTTTGGAAAATTCATGGATCCACTTGCCGATAAGCTCCTGGTCTGCTCCGCGCTAATCTGCATGATCGAGCTTGGACAGCTGCCTGCATGGTACGTTATTATCATTATCGCAAGAGAATTTATTATTTCAGGCTTCCGGCTTGTTGCAAGCGATAATGGCATTGTCATTGCGGCATCCTGGTGGGGAAAATCCAAAACAGTTTCACAGATGCTTGCAATTATTCTGCTGATACTAAATGTTCCTGTGCTTAAAACCTTCACGATGCTTGTAACGATACTTGCATTGATCCTTACCGTGGTTTCCCTTATTGATTATATTGCAAAAAACAGTAAGGTACTGACGGAGGGAGGCATGTAACAGGAGCAGCAGGATGATATTGGCTGATAATCTGTACTGGGGTAAGCATGCCAGTGAGCACAAGGCATATATCCTTAAAAATCTGAAAAACCGCACGCTGGAGCCTGCCACTTATGTAATTACGGAAGCCCAAGCGCCAAATCTTTATGAAATCTATAATTCCACGATGCTTCTGAATCCTTATCAGGATACATCTACGATGCGAGTCCTTGGCATCGGATATGGATATAAAGATACCCTGGAGTGCCTTAAGCTTATGATCCTGGATGGGATACGGAGAGAAAGCATATGATTATTACCATTTTAAAAATCATTGGTCTTGTGCTTCTTGTTTTACTGCTTTTACTCATTCTGCTCCTGCTCCTTGTTCTGCTGCTTCCGATCCGGTATAAGCTGGATGGCGATTTCCCTGCAAAGAAAACGGGCAGGCAGCCTTATGCAGAGTTTCATGCAGGTTGGCTTTGCAGCCTGCTTCAAGTCAACGGGAGACTTGATCACCGGGGATTAAGCTATAAAGTAATGGCTGCATGGAAAACCATTACTGAGGTTTTGCCGGAGGAAGATCCGCTATGACAGGACAGCAGCTTAAAGAGTTTGCTGCCTGGCTTAAGGATGAGGACAACCGTGAAGCAGTACGACTGATCATAACGGAACTTAAATATTTTCTAAAGCATGCACGTTTCCGCAAAATATCGGGTCATGTGAGATTTGGAATAGAGGATCCGTATACTATGGGCAGAGTGCTGAGTCTGATCAGTATATTTTATCCGGTATATGCAAGAGATCTTACCGTTGTGCCCCAATTTGATGAAACCTATATAGAAGGCGAGATTCACATCCGGGGGCACATTCGCCTGATCCATCTTGCACTGATTATATTTCGCATACTGAAGAACAAGCAGCTTCGTGCGTTGATTTTTGATGGAGGTACTGATGGCAGCAGAAAAAAATAATGTAAAAGAACTGATGGAGACACTGTTTCATGGTATGGACGGATTTGTCACCAGTAAAACCGTCGTCGGAGAGCCGGTAAAGCTGAATGATGCTACCTTGATCCCTTTGATGGAAGTGACGGTTGGCATGGGAGCCGGTGGTTTTGCACAGGATAAGGACAAAAAAGACGGTAATGGCGGAGCAGGCGCCATGAGCTCAAAAATTACGCCGACAGCGGTTCTGGTGCTTCAGCATGGCAATATCAAACTGGTTAACATAAAAAATCAGGATGCCGTAACAAAGCTCCTGGATCTGATCCCGGATGCTCTGGACAGAATCACCGGAGGAAACCGGATTTCTGCGGACGCAGAGGCAAAAGCCGAGAAAATGCTTGATCAAAATCCGGAAACGCAGGAATCTTAATTGTCATTATAAAAAAATACTTGCATTTCATTATATTATTTGCTATTCTATTTAAGTCGCTTATTTGGTATGTGACAATTACTGCAAGAGGGAGGTGCAACCATGGCAAAATGCGCAATTTGTGAGAAGGCAGTTCATTTCGGAAATAAAGTAAGTCATTCACATAGAAGATCCAACAAGATCTGGAAGGCTAACGTTAAGTCTGTCAGAGTAAAGGTTAATGGCGGTACAAAGAAGATGTATGTATGTACTTCCTGCTTAAGATCCGGAAAAGTTGAGCGTGCTATTGCAGGTAATGCTTAATTTATCTGTATCATGAGATGAATGTATTCAACGGGGGCACTGCGATATGAAAAATATCGTGGTGCCCTCTTTTGGTGAAAGAATATGCTTCCTTTGTCTCATATGAAAAAATGCACACAAGGGTCGCCTTATGATATAATCTACATGCAATATGAATGTCCATCGATACTATGAATCTTATGGAGGTAATATATGAAGGGAACGATTGCATCTAAAATGGGTGAAATCACGATCAACCCCGATGTCATTGCAACGTATGCAGGAACAACTGCTGTTGAGTGCTTTGGCATTGTCGGCATGGCCAAAATGTCCGTAAAAGACGGAGGCTTTGCAAGATTACTTAAGAGAGAAAGTCTTACCAAAGGTATCTCCGTGGAGATTGAGGACAATGCAATCAACCTTGATTTTCATGTAATCGTTGCATATGGCGTCAGCATTCAGGCAGTAGCTGACAATCTGATTGAAAACGTCAGATACAAGGTGGAAGAGTTTACCGGCATTGAGGTAAGAAATGTCAACATCTATGTAGAGGGCGTCAGAGTTATCGATTAACAAGGAGGATTTTACCTGTGGGTAAACAGATAAACGCAAACCAGCTCCATGATGCATTTCTCGCTGCAGCCAACAACCTGAATGCAAATAAAGAGTTCATCAATGAACTGAACGTATTTCCGGTTCCGGATGGAGATACGGGTACAAACATGACAATGACAATCATGTCTGCGGCAAAGGAAGTCGCTGCTATTACAGAGCCTACAATAGAAAATGTCGCAAAGGCAATGGCTTCCGGCTCTCTCCGGGGCGCAAGAGGTAATTCCGGTGTTATCCTTTCACAGCTGATCCGTGGCTTTACAAAGGAAATCCGCGAGAACCAGGATATAGATAATCTTGTCCTTGCCAGAGCGTTTTCCCGAGCTGTGGAGACTGCTTATAAAGCAGTTATGAAGCCGAAGGAAGGTACAATCCTCACTGTGGCAAAGGGAATGTCCGAACGCATTACAGAGCTCTCTGCCTCGGAAGAGGACGTTGTCGTTTTGCTGGATAAGGTCATCAGCTACGGTGAAGAAGTACTTGCCAAAACTCCGGAAATGCTCCCAGTCTTAAAAGAGGCAGGCGTTGTAGATTCCGGTGGTCAGGGACTCATTACCGTATTGAAGGGTGCCCTTGCAAGTCTTAAGGGAGAACGTGTCAGCCTGGATATTGCTTCTGAGCCGGCAGCCTCCACAGTAGGTGCTGCGCCTCAGGAGAGAAAGTCCAGAGGAGACATTTCCACGGCAGATATTAAATTCGGCTATTGTACGGAATTTATGGTCAATGGTGATCATGAGTTTTCTGATGATGAGGTTGACGGGCTGAGAGCTTGGCTGAGTGGTGTCGGCGACTCCATCGTATGCTTCTCAGATGGAAACATTATCAAGGTTCATGTACACACCAATCACCCGGGAAATGCATTTGAGAAGGGTTTATCCATGGGATATCTCTCCAGGATGAAGGTCGACAATATGCGGCTCGAGCATAACGAGGTTTTAATTCAGGACGCTTCTAAAATTGCAGCGGAGCAAGAGCATAAGAAGGAAAATGCGGAGCGCACAGAAGGTGAGCTGAAGGCCCCGGAAAAGCAGGAAACAGCGAAGGAGTATGGCTTTATTTCTGTATCTGCCGGAGATGGCCTGACGGAAATCTTTAAAGGAATCGGAGTGGATTATGTTATCGAAGGCGGACAAACGATGAATCCATCTACCGATGACATTTTACGTGCCGCGGAGCAGGTAAACGCAAAGCATATTTTTGTGCTGCCAAATAATAAAAATATCATTATGGCTGCAAACCAGGCAAGAGACCTGATGGAGGATCGGGAGATTATTGTGATTCCGACAAAGACCATTCCTCAGGGAATCAGTGCTATGATCTGCTTTAGTCCTGAACTCTCGGTAAAAGAAAACACCGAGTCCATGACAGAAGCATTGAGTACGGTACATTCTGCAGAGGTTACCTATGCTGTGAGAAATACTTCCATCGACGGACATGCGATTTCCGAGGGCGATATTATGGTCATTGGTGATGCAGGGCTTTTGTCTGTTGAAAAGAATATCGAGGATGCGGTGCTGGAAGCTGCCAAAGAGATGGTCGATGACGATTCGGAAATCTTAACACTTTATTATGGTAAGGATGTCAAGGAGGCAGATGCAGAAGTACTCGCTGATCATCTACGTGCAAAATTTAAGCATGTGGAAGTGGAGCTTCAGTATGGCGGACAGCCCATATACTATTATTTCCTCTCAGTGGAATAATTTCTGAAACATCATACTTAAGGGCCAGATCATCGGATCTGACCCTTTGTTTATATAGAGATGAAACTGACAGATTTAAAGGGAATTGGTCCCAAAACGGAACAGCGATTTCATGCACTGGGAATACATTCGCCTGAGGAGCTTGTGCATTATTATCCTAGAACGTATCTTACCTATCCTGCATTGGTCCACATTGCGGAGCTTAAGGAAGGCGAGACGCAGGCATTTACAGGTGCACTTGACCGAAATGCATCCATTGCGAATGTCAATGGTCTCAGGATGACCACGGTATACGCAAGAGATCTGAGCGGTAAGCTGCGGCTTACCTGGTTTAATGCACCCTACCTTAACAGTATGCTTAAAGCAGGCACTGTGTTTGTGTTTTACGGCAAGGTCAGCGCATGGAAAAACAGCCTCCGGATGAATCAGCCAAAAATTTATACTTTGGCAGAATATCAGAAAAAGATCGGGACACTGGAACCTGTTTATGGACAAACCAAAGGTCTGTCAAATCTGACAATTCAGAAGGCTGTACGACAGGCGCTCCAATCGATCGGGCAGATGGGTTCCGAAATGAAGCCGCTCGGGGAAGATTTTGTTCCTTTGGAAATACGGTATAACCGGAAGCTCATGGACCTGAGAGAGGCGCTGTTTAAAATTCACTTTCCGGAAAGCTTTACAGAGTACCAGGATGCACGGAGAAGATTTGCCTATGATGAGTTGTTTCTTTTTGCACTGGCCCTTGCTGAAAAAAAGAAAACAAGAGATCACGCTGCCTCCTCGTATATAATAGGAAGGCATGCAGAAGTAGATCAGTTTTTAAAGAATCTTCCATATGAGCTTACCAGGGGACAGCAAGAAGCCATCCGCACAATCCGGGAAGATCTGTCCGGCGGCTTTGTAATGAATCGGCTTTTGCAAGGAGATGTCGGTTCCGGAAAAACCATTGTAGCCATGACGGCTATGCTGGAAGCTGCCTTCAGCGGATACCAGTCTGCCTTGATGGCACCGACCGAGCTCTTAGCTGTGCAGCATTTTGAAGCACTTAGTAAAATCATTAAGGAAAATCATTTTGACTTTCATGTAGTGTTAGTCACCGGTGCTCTGAGCGTAAAGCAAAAGCAGGAAGCTTATCGGAAAATCCGGAATCATGAGGTCGATTTTATTATCGGAACTCATGCACTGTTTCAGGAAAAAATAGAATTCCATGAGCTTGCTCTGGTTATTACAGATGAGCAGCACCGGTTCGGGGTTCATCAGCGGAAGGAACTATCAGATAAAGGAAGTCAGCCCCATGTACTAGCAATGTCTGCTACTCCGATTCCAAGAACGCTGGCGATGCTTCTGTATGCTGATATGCAGGTTTCTCTGATACGGGAGCGTCCTGCCAATCGTCTGCCAATTAAAAATGCGGTGGTTCATGCAGAGGATCGCAAAAAAGCATACAAGTTTCTCTATGATGAGATCCGGAAGGGTCGGCAGGCGTATGTGATCTGCCCCATGGTGGAGGCAAACGATATGCTGGAGCTGGAAAACGTTACAGATTACACAAGTACGCTTTGCCGGATTTTTCCGGGAGATATACGAATCGGGCTTTTACATGGCAAAATGAAGCCGGCGGAAAAGGATGAAATCATGCATCGCTTTTTACAGCATGAGGTGGACATCCTTGTCTCTACAACGGTAGTGGAGGTTGGCGTGGACGTTCCAAATGCGACAGTTATGATGGTTGAAAACGCGGAACGCTTTGGACTTGCACAGCTGCACCAGCTACGTGGAAGAGTCGGCAGATCGGGCTATCAGAGCTACTGCATTTTTGTAGATACGCAAAATTCCAAGGCTTCCAAAGAAAGACTGTCCATCCTGGCAGGATCCAATGATGGATTTTATATCGCAGAGCAGGATCTTAAACTAAGAGGACCGGGAGATATTTTTGGCATACGGCAATCCGGAGCGCTGAATTTCAGTATTGCCGATGTTTATGAAGATAAAGACGTATTAAAACAGGCATCGGAAGACGCTATGTATGTATTAAAAAGTGATCCGGAACTAAAAGCAGCGGAGCATGTACTTCTTGGAAAACGTCTTTCCGAATACCTGGAACAGAGTTATACTCTATGATGCAGAAGAACACCGATTCCAACAAATACACTTCCTTAAGAAAGGATACGATATGAGAGTAATTGCAGGAACTCGCAGGAGACTCCAGCTTAAAACCATTGATTCTATGGATACCAGACCTACGACGGATCGGATCAAGGAAACATTGTTTAATATGATTCAATTTGACATTCCGGGAATAGATTTTCTGGACCTTTTTGCAGGCTCCGGTGGTATAGGTATTGAAGCATTGTCAAGAGGTGCGAGACGTGCGGTCTTTGTAGACAGTAATCCTAAGGCATGTGCCTGCATCCGTGATAACCTGGAGCATACAAGGCTTACCGATGTTTCAGAGGTTATCCAAAGTGATTTCATGTCTGCACTCAGCAGGCTTAAAAACCGGGAGTATCACTTTGGCATTGTCTTTATGGATCCGCCATACAACAATGGTATGGAACGAAAGGCATTAAGGCTGATACATGATCTGGACTGTGTGGACACGGAAACCTTATTTATCATAGAGGCGGATATGAATGACGATATGTCTGATCTTCCAGAGCTGGGATATACGATTACAAGAGAAAAGCTGTATAAAACCAATAAGCATGTTTTTCTCAGAAAAAAATAAGAGGATAGAATGAAAATTGCTGTGTATCCGGGATCATTTGACCCGATTACGTTAGGACATCTGGATATTATTGAGAGGTCTGCCAAGATGGTGGATCGACTGATCGTGGGCGTGCTGGTAAATCAGGCAAAAACTCCATTGTTTTCTATGGAGGATCGTGTTAAAATGATTCAGGATTTGACAAAAGATTATGGTAACGTCGAGGTACGGGCATTTAAAGGTCTTCTGGTGGATTTTGCACATGAGTGCAAGGCTACCATTATTGTCCGGGGTCTTCGGGCTGTTACGGATTTTGAGTATGAACTTCAGCTGGCACAGACCAATAAGGTGATTGCACCTGACGTTGATACTATTTTTCTTACTACAAATCTCAAATATTCCTATCTCAGCTCCAGTACAGTTAAGGAAATCGCAAGCTATCATGGCGATATTACGCCGTTTGTTCCGGAAGAGATAGTTGAAAAAATAAAAGAACAATATAAGGTGGATCATTGAGATGAGCAGAATTGAGCAGTTAATCGGAGAAATTGAGGAGTATATTGACAGCTGTAAATATCAGCCGTTATCCAATACAAAAATTCTTGTAAATAAAGAGGAGATGGAGGAGCTTCTGGTAGAACTCAGACTCCGTGTTCCGGATGAAATCAAAAAATACCAGAAGATTATTTCTCAGCAGGATGCAATTCTTGCCGATGCCAAAAATCAGGCGGAAAGTATGATCGCTGATGCCAAAGCTCAGACAGAGGAAATGGTATCGGAAAATGAAATAATGCAGCAGGCATACAATAAGGCAAATGAGCTGGTTCAACAGGCGCAGTCGCAGGCAGATACCATCGTAAACAATGCGGTTACGGATGCCAACAACATTCGCAGCAATGCGATTAAATATACCGATGATATGCTTGCTTCACTGGAAACGATTATCAGTCGTTCCATGGAAGATGAGAGAAGCAAGTTTGAAGCTATGCAAAACTCACTCCAGAACACCTATAATATTGTCACCACCAACCGTCAGGAGCTGAGCACTGCTCTGCAGCCTGCAGCGAATGCTGCTCCGCAGGATGCCCAGGACCAGGGTAATGGTCTTAATGTTCCACTGGGAAATCAGTAATGCAACGGGTAAAATCCGGAGAGATCAGAGTCGGATTAAAAAACTACCTTGCAGCATGTAAAATTACGTTAAGTCAATAGCTTCCATATGCACCCTGTTCTGCTGATGTGCGCCTGTTTAAGGCTTGGTACATCTTACAGACGGGGCGTTTTTTAATAGACCTTTTTATAGACATCAGAGCAAAGTCGCGATGTATAGATAATAAAAAAGATTCTGCAAAAGAAATTTTACAGAATCTTGAAAGAAATCGATGCGACTGGATTCGAACCAGCGGCCTCTGCGTCCCGAACGCAGCGCTCTACCAAACTGAGCCACGCATCGTTTAAATTATTTGTTGTCCGTTTGTTCTCCCGAACAACATGTTAAATGATACTAAATATCTTTAGACTTGTCAAATACATTTTGCAATTTCACTTATCTTTTTTTGCCCCTTTTTGTTCTTTTTTTAATCAGCCTGTTGCTGCGTAATTGCATCGCGAAATTATATTTGAAATTATATTTGAAATTATATTTGAAATTACATTTCAAAAAAGAACAAAATTTTGTGGATTGCCGGGGATATGCTATAATATATAGAAAACAGATTGGAAAGAGGGATCGAATGAAGTGTATCAGAGAACAGCTGGAGGAGCTGGAGAGAAATACGTTATCAAAATATGCATCATTGTCCTCGGAATCTGCGGGGAGAGACCGGTTTGAGCCGGAGGATGATATCCGCCCGGTTTATGAGCGGGACAGAGACAGAATCCTGCACTGTAAGTCATTCCGGAGATTAAAGCATAAGACACAGGTTTTTATTGCTCCGGAGGGAGATCATTACCGCACAAGGCTGACCCATACACTGGAGGTGAGCCAGATTGCCAGAACCTTTGCCAAGGCGCTCCGCCTCAATGAGGACCTGACGGAAGCAATCGCACTTGGACATGACCTTGGACATACCCCCTTCGGGCACAGTGGAGAACGTGTGCTTAATGAGCTGTGTCTGGAAGGCTTCTCACATGTACAGCAGAGCGTACGAGTGGTTGAGGTACTGGAAAAGGGCGGTCAGGGACTAAACTTAACAAAAGAGGTCCGGGATGGAATCCTGAACCACAGGACATCCGGTACGCCGCATACACTGGAGGGACAGGCGGTAAGATTTGCCGATAAAATTGCCTATATCAACCATGACATTGATGACGCGATCCGCGCCGGGCTTTTTGCCGAGTCGGATTTACCAAGGCGGTATACGGATGTGCTGGGGCACAGTGTCAAGGAGAGACTCAATACGATGATCCGTGCGGTGATTTTTGACTCTGTAGATCAGCCAATGCTCAAAATGGAGCCTGAAATTGAGCAGACCATGAAAGGTCTCCGTCAGTGGATGTTTGAAAATGTATATATCAGCGGAGAAGCCAAAACTGAGGAATGGAAGGTGAACTCCATGATCCGCCTTTTGTTTGACTTTTATATGAAGCATCCGGATGAAATGACAGATGAGTATACTTCGATGCTGGAGCGGAACCTGTCTAATATATCAATAACAGATCCTGATAAAGAGCATAAGGAAGAGATCGCGCGGCAGCGCTCAGTCTGCGACTATATTGCAGGCATGACAGATGATTACTGCACAAATAAATTTATGGAATACTTTGTCCCAAAAGGCTGGAAAAAGTACTGATACAGTGAGGTGAACCATTTTGTATTATTCCGATGAGGTTGTTGAGGAAGTAAGATCCAGAGCCAATATTGTCGATGTGATCGGGAACTATGTGGCTCTTAAAAAAAAGGGAGCCAATTATTTCGGGCTCTGTCCTTTCCATGGAGAAAAAACACCTTCCTTTTCTGTTTCGCCGGGGAAACAGATGTTTTACTGCTTCGGCTGTGGCAAAGGCGGGGATGTCGTAAAATTTCTTATGGATTACGAAAACATCACCTTCCCGGAAGCAGTGGAAAAGCTTGCGGAGCAGGAGGGTTATCAGCTTCCGACACAGCAGTACGCAGATCCCAAGGCAAAAAAGGATCGGGATATCCGCGGCAGACTGATGGAGATCAACAAGCTCGCGGCCATGTTTTATTATGCCAGTCTGAGATCCGCCCGCGGTGAGATCGGCATGAATTATTTTAAAAAGCGCGAGCTCAACGATTCCACCATTGTACACTGGGGACTTGGGTATGCGGATCAGACAAAGGACAGTCTGTATCAGTATCTAAAATCCAAAGGCTTTGATGACGCGATTCTCAGGGAGTCCGGTTTGATTACATATTCGGAGAAGGGGATCTATGATAAGTTTTTTAACAGAGTGATGTTTCCAATCATGGATTATAACAACAGAGTGATCGGATTTGGCGGTCGCGTTATGGGACAGGGGGAACCCAAGTACCTGAACTCTCCGGAAACCAAGCTGTTTGATAAATCGAGGAATCTTTTTGGACTGAATTTTGCCCGGAAGACCCGCCTTAAATTTATGATCCTCTGTGAGGGCTATATGGATGTCATCAGTATGCATCAGGCGGGCTTTACCAACGCGGTCGCGTCCCTTGGAACAGCTCTTACGGACGGACAGGCAAGACTCCTGAAGCGATATGTGTCAGAGGTGCTATTGACATATGATTCGGACGGGGCGGGTGTAAAGGCTGCAAAACGGGCGATCCCGATCCTCCGGAATGTCGGCATAGAAACCAAAGTCATCAATATGAAGCCGCATAAGGATCCGGATGAGTTTATCAAGGCTTTGGGAAAGGAAAAATTTCAGGAGCGTATCGACCAGGCACGTAACTCATTTTTATGGGAAGTGGATGTGCTGAAGCAGGGGTATGATCTTAAGGATCCTGCCGGACAGACAGCCTATGTCAATGCAGTTGGAGAGATGCTTGCGGAAAGATTTACAGAAAAGCTGGAACGGGACAATTACATTAAAGCAGTAGCAAGAGAACAGATGATTGACGCGGACGGTCTCCGGCGGCTTGTGTATGAAAAGGACAGTCAGAAAAACAGTCTGTATGGTAAGAAAACGTATACACAGACAAACTTCACGGAGCGTAAACCTAAAAAGCCGGTGGAATCTGCTATACAGAAGTCGGAACGCCAGCTGATCACATGGCTCTCGGACAAGCCGGAACTCATTCAGCTTGTACAGAAATATATACATGAGGAAGACATTTCCGATGAAACCTATCGGACCGTGCTTGGCATGGTATACGCCCAGATGCCTCCCACAAAAATTATGGATCATTTCCGTGAGGACAGTGATACCTATAATAAGGTGGCTGCTATGTTTAATGGAAACCTCCTCTCTCATGAGACGGATGAGTTTGAGTTCCGGCGGGGACTGGAGGATGTGATCAGAAACATTCGCATGTCTGCACTCAATGAAAAAATCAACCAGGAAACCGATGGCAAAAAACTGACAGAGCTTTTCCGGCAGCAGACCGAACTGGAAAACCTGCATTTATCATGATGAATTTACCCTACAGATTAAAAAGGATTGTGGCGCATGTTCCGGAGGATAGCCGGAAGGCAGCGGATATCGGATGCGACCATGCGTATGTCGCGATCGAGCTGATTCACCAGCATAAGGTTGAAAAGGTCCTCGCATGTGATGTGCGGGAGGGTCCTCTGAGAGCTGCAGAGCGAAACATCCGGGCTGCCGGCGTGAGTGACCAGGTGGAAACCCGCCTGGGGGATGGGCTTCATCCGGTCCGAAGTGGTGAGGTGGATACCGTGATTATTGCAGGGATCGGCGGAGAGCTTATGATCCGGATCCTGGATGGGCGTCTCGGAGATTTTAAACGATTCATCCTGTCACCGCAGTCCGAGCTTAGTAAGGTGCGCAGGTTTCTTACCGACAACGGGATGGAGATCTCGGACGAGGAGATGCTTACGGATGAAGGCAAATACTACGTAATTATGTCGTGTACTGCCGGAAACAAGACTTCGGTCCGCGGGCATGCGCAATATGAATATACTTATGGCTGGAAGCTGCTTGAGAAAAAAAGCCCGGTACTTCGTGCGTATCTTTTAAAAGAACAGGAACGTTATCTTGGAATCCTAAAAAAAACACAGGATCCGGTAGTCCTTCGTGACTATATGGATCTTACAAAAGCCTTGGAGGTTTATAAATGAGTATCACAGTAAATGATATTATCAACAAACTGGATGCGCTGGCGCCCAGAGCTGCTGCCTGCGAATGGGACAACCCCGGCTTGCTCGTGGGCCGCTCAGATCAGGAGGTATCCAAAGTGTATGTTGCACTGGACGCAAGTTTGGATGTAGTGAATGCTGCCATTGAGGAAGGCTGTGATCTGGTTGTTACACATCATCCCATTATTTTCCATGCGATTAAATCCATCAATGATGAAACCGGACTTGGAATCAAGCTGCTGGACCTGATCCGTAATGATGTGGCGGTGTACTCCATGCACACAAATTTTGACAGCTGTCCGGGCGGTATGGGAGATCTGGTCTGCGGGAGGCTTGGTCTCAAAAAGCTTGCACCGATGGAATATACCAAAGCTCCAATGACTCCCAATGATGGAAATGCAGCTCCTGAAAAAGCATTGGCAGAGGAAGCACCCTACGGAATCGGTTTTATCGCAGAGCTTCCGCACAGCATGACAGCAGAAGAATTGAGCCTTCTCGTCAAGGAAAAATTTCAGCTTCCATTTGTACAGTATTACGATGCCGGATCCATCATCCGGAAAATTGCATGCTGTCCCGGCTCCGGCAGAGGTGAGCTTAAAACCGTGCTCGGGCATCACGTAGACGCCTTTCTTACCGGTGATATGGGACATCATGAGGGACTTGACTATACGGAGGAGGGCATTTCTCTGATTGATGCCGGACACTATGGGCTTGAGCATGTATTTACTGAGTATATTGCAGATTTTATAAAGGGGAGCTTTCCGGAAGCGGAAGTACTTACGGCGCCGCTCCATTTCCCTGCAGCACTCGTTTGAGATACTGAAATTCGAGGTATTGAAATGAATATTACAGCAAATGGTATTACAAAAGCTTTTCATCGGGAGAGTATCTGGAGAGATGTTGCGAATGCTTTCCAGCAGTATTACCCGCTTGACATTTTGCTGGTAAAGGATGGCAGCAGATTTTATGAGCTTCATAAAAGATGTCCGGATCAGGATATGAAAGTCGAGTTTATAACTGCAGCCTCCCGGATCGGCATCATGACGTATCAGCGCTCTGCAATCTTTATGATGCTGAGAGCCTTTTATAATGTATGTGAAACAGTTCCAGGATTTGAAGTTATCGTGGATTATACGATCGGAAATGGCTTTTACTGTTTCCTTAAAGGTTCTGTAGAGCCGACAAAAGAACTTCTGCAAAAAGTAAAGGACAAGATGCAGGAGTATCAGGAGCAGAAAATTCCAATCCTGAAGCGTTCTGTCAATACAGAGGATGCGATCCGCTTTTTTGGCAAGGTTGGGATGCATTCAAAGGAGCATCTGTTCCGCTATCGTATGACGAGCAGAGTGAATATCTACTCCATGAAGAACTTCTCCGATTATTTTTATGGTTATATGACGATGGATACCGGATATATCCGCTGGTTTGACCTGATTCCCTATGGAGAAGGTTTCATCCTGCTGCTTCCGACCGAGGAGCATCCGGATCAGCTGCCGGAATTTAAACCATCTCATAAGCTCTATGAGGTACAGCAGGAGTCTTCTAAATGGGCAAGGACCATAGGTATCTCCAATATCGGAGCATTAAATGAGATGATCGTGCGGGGACAGACGGATAATCTGATTCTTATGCAGGAAGCAATTTTTGAAAAGACCGTTGGAAATATTGCAACCCGTATTGCACATCAGAAAAAAAGAATCGTACTCATTGCAGGACCATCCTCCTCGGGTAAAACCACATTTTCCAAACGATTATCCATTCAGCTGCAGGCACTTGGACTGCATCCGCATCCGATTACAGTTGATAACTATTTCAAAAACCGGAAGGATGCTCCGAGAGATGCCAATGGAAACTATAATTTTGAGTCCATTGACTGTCTGGATCTGAAACAGTTTAATGATGACATGAATGCGCTGCTCAAGGGAGAGCGGGTCCCCATGCCAACCTACAATTTCATCAGCGGCGAACGTGAATACAACGGGAAATACATGCAGCTCTCGGATCAGGATGTGCTTGTGATTGAGGGCATTCACTGCCTCAATGACCAAATGTCCTATGCTCTGCCGGAGGAGTCCAGATTCCGGATTTATATTTCCGCTCTTACGCAGATTAATGTAGATGAGCATAACAGAATCCCGACAACAGATGGCAGACTATTACGCCGGATGGTGCGAGACAACCGGACGCGAGGATATTCGGCGCAGCAGACCATTGCGATGTGGAAAAATGTCAGGAAAGGTGAGGATGAAAATATCTTTCCATATCAGGAGAGCGCAGATGTGATGGTAAACTCATCCATGATTTATGAGCTCCCGGTGCTGAAAATTTATGCAACGCCTTTACTGTTTCAGATCCCGGAGGATGCGCCGGAGTATCGCGAGGCAAAGCGGCTTTTAAAGTTTCTTGACTATGTGCTGCCGATCAGTCCGGAGCTGATCCCAAGTAACTCTATCGTACGGGAGTTTATCGGCGGCTCCTGTCTCGATGTCGGTTAAGGACTAAGCTGCGATGTCAGATGAAAAAATGAATACCTCGATTTCAGATGATCACGAGAGATTTGACATTTGGCTTTTTTTTTAATAAAATACTGGCTTGAGTATTGCAGGTGGTCGCTGCCGGAACCGCGAAAGCTACCGGGAGAGGAAAGTCCGGGCTTCATAGAGCAGGATGCCTGATAACGTCAGGTTGAGGTGACTCACAGGATAGTGCAACAGAAATAAACCGCCGGCTTGTCCGGTAAGGGTGCAAAGGCAGTGTAAGAGACTACCGGTCTCGTGGTAACAGGAGACGCTCTGTAAACCCCATCCGAAGCAAGACCAAACAGAAGGCTAAGGGCTGCTCGTCTGCCTTCGGGTAGGTCGCTTGAGACTTATGGTGACATAAGCCCTAGATAGATGACCGCTTAATACATAACCCGGCTTACAGCAGTACTCAGAATCATAAGGAGGCCTGATCCGATGGGAGAAGGCTTCTTTTTTTATTTCTTATTATGACTTGACAAGCACGCCGCAAAGACGTATCATAACAGCAATATCGTAAAACCGTTGACGGAGAGAAGTAGCAGATTCCCGATATTACAGAGAGCCGCGGAGGGTGGAATCGTGGTATAAAGAGCATTTGTGAATGGACTTCGGAGGGCGTTTCGGAAGAAGCTTTAAGGTTTTCATCTGGCTTAGTATGAAACGACGGGTACTGCACCGTTATCAGGCAGCACATATGCTGGTATGTGTTAAAAGTGACCAAATGGTAATATGAGTGGTACCGCGGATCAATTATTCGTCTCATGCAAGGGTGGAAGCCCTGCATGGGATTTTTTGTTATTCGGGACACTTCCGGTCACAAACTCCAGTGCGAAACAAAAATATTTCAGTTACTACGGAGGAAAAGTACAATGAAAAAAAGATTAATGGCAGTTTCCATGGCAGCTGTATTGCTCGGTGCTTCCCTTGCAGCATGTGGCTCATCCAAAACACCGGATGCTTCAACACAGGCGGAATCAAAGACTGAAACCAAGGCTGAGGGTAATGCAGCAACAGAAGCAGCCAGTGAAGCTGCAGAGACTACTGCTGCTTCCCAGGACGCAGGCGGAGAGAAGACATTCAAGGTAGGTATCCTTAAGTTTATGGATCACCCATCTCTTAACCAGATCGAAAACAATGTTCTTGAGGAGTTGGATGCACTTTCTGTCAATGGTGTAAAATACAATTATCAGAATTATGTATTAAATGGACAGGGAGATGCCACCGTGCTGAATCAGATGGCAGCGCAGCTGATTTCTGATGGTGTGGATGCAGTGATCCCGATTGCGACTCCAGCAGCGCAGATCATGCAGTCTCAGGCGGAAGGTAAGGATCTGCCGATTGTTTTTTCTGCAGTATCTGATCCTGTTTCCGCTAAGCTGGTTTCATCCATGGATGCACCGGGAGCCAACATTACCGGAACCTCCGACTTCCTTAATACCAATGCAATTATGGATCTCATGCTTGCGGCAAATCCGGATACCGATTATGTAGGACTTTTGTATTCCAAGAGTGAGGATTCCTCGGAGGTTCCGATTGCGGATGCCAAGAAATATCTGGATGAAAAAGGCATCAAATATATTGAAAAAACAGGTACCACGACAGATGAGGTTAACCAGGCGGTGGACGCGCTGATCGCCGAGGGCGTGGATGCGATCTTTACGCCGACGGATAATACAATCCAGAAGGCAGAGCTTGCATTTTATGAGAAATTACAGGACGCCAAGATTCCTCATTACGCAGGAGCGGATTCCTTTGCTCTGAATGGTGCGTTTGTGGGTTACGGTGTAGATTACGCTAATCTCGGTAAGGCAACTGCTGACATGGTGGATCAGATTCTGAACCAGGGCAAGGATCCGGCAACGCTTGGTGTCGAAACCTTTGATAATGGTATCGCAACGATCAATACGGATACCTGTGAAGCGATCGGATACAATCTCGATGATGTTAAGACTGCTTTTAAGCCGCTCTGCACGAAGATTGTAGAAACAAAGACCACACAGGAGTTTGGCGATAATAAGTAAAGCAATAATCTGGAGGAAAATTTAAGTGACTGCTTTTTTAACAGCTGGAATTGTGCGGACCGCGCTGGAAGTCGGTTTGATCTATGCACTGGTTGCGCTGTCTCTGTTTATCAGCTACAGCATCCTTAATATCTGTGATCTGTCCACGGATGGATGCTATACTCTTGGATGCGCAGTAGGAGCGATGCTTACCATTGCGGGACATCCGTTTCTCGCGGTTCTCGCCGCGATGGCTGCCGGAGTCTGCTCCGGTTATGTAACTGCACTCTTGCAGACAAAATTTGGTGTAGAGAGTATCCTGGCAGGCATCATAGTAAATACCGGACTTTATACCATTAATCTTGCAGTCATGGGATTTTCCTCCAATGTTTCGATTTTCGGCAAAGACACTCTGTTCAGTCTTTTTGAAAGTCTCAGCGGAGCTCCATTCTGGCATGACTGGAATAAAACGGTTTTTCTCGTGCTGATGATACTTCTGGTATGCTTCCTGATCCGCTGGTTCCTCGGTACAACACTTGGCTTATCGATCCGTGCGACAGGAGACAGTCCTGCCATGGTACGTGCATCCTCGATCAATCCGGGATTCACTGTTACCGTAGGACTCTGTGTTTCCAACGCGCTTACCGGACTTGCAGGCTGTCTCATCGGGCAATACAACAAGACCTGTGATATCAATCTGGGTACCGGTATGGTCACCGTTGCGCTTGCATCGCTTGTCATCGGAGAGTCGCTGTTTGGCAGAGGCAGGATGCTGACCAGGATCTTTGGGGTAATTATAGGATCCTGCCTGTATCGGTTTGTGATCTCGCTTGCGCTGCGCCTCAATGTACCGACGGAAACCTTTAAGCTTGTGTCTGCAGTGATTGTCGCAATCGCCATTGCAGCGCCTAAGGCACGTCAGATTCTGAAGCTTAAGCATCAGGAGATTAGCAGCCGGAAAGAACGGAGACTGTATCGTGAGGGGGCAAAGCATGCTGAAGATTGAACATATTTCCAAGACCTTTTATCCGGGTACGGTCAATGAAAAAAAAGCCCTGGATCATCTGAGTCTGACCATGGAAGATGGGGATTTTGCAACCATCATTGGCTCCAATGGTGCCGGTAAGTCGACCTTGTTTAACGCGATTGCGGGCAGCTTTTTTACGGATACCGGATATATCGAACTTGATGGAGAGGATATCACCTTTACTCCGGAGCATGTAAGAAGCCGCTATATCGGGCGGCTCTTTCAGGATCCGCTGATGGGCACGGCTCCGCATATGACGATTGAGGAGAATCTCGCAGTAGCGTATCTGCGCGCTTCTGATACGAGACATCATCTTTTTGGCAGAGTTTCCAGAAAGGACCGGGAGATGTTCCGTGAACAACTCGCACTTCTGGATATGGGGCTGGAGGATCGCATGAATCACCCAGTTGGACTTCTGTCCGGAGGGCAGCGGCAGGCGCTTACACTTTTAATGGCAACGATGGTGACACCTAAGCTGCTCCTTTTGGATGAGCATACGGCAGCACTGGATCCTGCTACTGCAGCCAAGGTTCTGGAGCTGACCAAAGACATTGTGAAGGAACGTCATATTACCTGTCTTATGGTAACCCATAATATGAATCAGGCTCTTGAGCTTGGTAATCGCACACTTATGATGAATACCGGTACCATTGTGCTGGATGTTAAGGGCGCGGAACGTGAGGGAATGACTGTTCAGGATCTTCTGGATCGCTTTGCAGTCGGATCTGGCAGGGAATTTAATAACGATCGGATCCTTTTATCTACAAAAGAGGACATCTGATATAAACCTCGCTGTCGGTATTTTTCTACTGTTAAGCTGCTTCTTTTACAGCAGAAATTACTTTTCTTTATAGACTACATTTCAAGTTTCTATGTCCCGTTCTCTTGTAACGGGACATTCTTTTATTGTATAATTTGTATAGAAAATTTCGTCCAGTCAAGGAGGCAAATATGATCAAACAGCATTTTGTGATTACCATTGGCAGACAATATGGATCCGGCGGAAGATTGGTTGGCAAACGGCTGGCAGAGGAGCTTGGGATTCATTTTTATGATAATGATATTTTAAAGCTCACTTCTGAACGGACAGCTATTGGTGAGCAGTATTTCCGTATGGCAGATGAAAAAGCAGGAAACAATATCCTGTATAAGATTATCAATAATCTGACTCCGGATATCGGCAAGCCTAATCTTGATGATAATATTGTATCTCCGGAAAACCTTTTCCGTTTCCAGGCAGAAGTGATCCGGGAGATTGCAAAAAATGAAACCTGTATTATCGCCGGCAGATGCGGAAACTACATTTTAAAGGAAAACAATACACCAAATCTTGTGAACCTTTTTGTATATGCCGATATGACGACACGGATACAGAGAGTCATGGATTATGATAAAATCAATAAAGAGGATGCGGAAAAGCGGATCCGAAAGATTGACAAGGAGAGAACGGAGTATCATAGATACTATACCGGTGAAGACTGGATGAATCCAAGCAGCTATGATCTTCTGATCAATGCAAGCCGGATCAGCTATGATGAGATGGAAGTTCTCATGAAGGATTATATCAGGATGAAGGGATTTATAGATTGATGAAGATCACCGTAAGAAGCGCATCCATGCCACTGCATGGCACGATCACTGTACCGGGCGATAAGAGTATCTCCCATAGGGCTGTGATGCTGGGTGCATTGTCCGATGGAACAACACATGTAAGCGGTTTTCTTAACGGAGCTGACTGCCTTTCTACTATTTCCTGCTTCCGTAAAATGGGTGTCGAAATTGCACTTAGTCCGGATGAATCCGAGGTGGTGATCCATGGCAAGGGCATGCACGGATTAACAGCCCCCAAGGACACCTTGGACTGCGGCAATTCCGGTACAACTACACGACTTCTCACCGGGATACTCTCCGCGCAGGCTTTCACCTCGGTGATTACCGGCGATGAAAGCATACAGAAGCGTCCGATGAAGCGGGTGATGCTGCCACTGAGAGAAATGGGAGCTGATATCCGTTCAATCTACGAGAATGACTGCGCGCCCATGGAAATTCATGGAAAAAGACTACATGGCATTACGTATGTTTCACCTGTTGCGAGTGCACAGGTGAAGTCTTCCATTCTTTTTGCAGGACTTTATGCGGATGGCAGTACAACCGTGATTGAGCCATCCCTGTCGCGAGATCATTCCGAACGTATGCTACAGGCGCTTGGCGCTTCCGTCCAGACGGAGATACTTCCGGGCGGCAGGGCAAAAATCACGGTGGAGCCGTGCCGGAGTCTTACGGCATACCCGGGGACACTGGAGATTCCTGGTGATATTTCTTCCGCAGCTTATTTTATTTCTGCGGCAATGCTCGTCAAGGGGTCCGATCTTGTCATCCGAAATGTCGGAATCAATCCTACGAGAGCCGGGATCCTGGAAGCTTATCAAAGCATGGGAGCAGATATTACCTTGGAAAACAAAAGACTTGCCGGATCCGAGGAAATGGCGGATATCCATGTACGATATCACAAGCTGCACGGTACAGAAATCGGCGGAGTTCTGATTCCAAGGCTTATTGACGAGCTTCCGGTGATTGCAGCTGTTGCTGCGTCCGCAGAGGGTGAGACAATCATCCGGGACGCATCAGAACTTAAGGTGAAGGAATCCAACCGGATCCGGGTCATGGTCGAGGGTCTTATGAAGACAGGCATCAGTGCCGATGAAACAGAAGACGGAATGGTGATTCATGGACAGGGTACAGACCTTAAGATCCAAAGTACGGAAATTGATACCAAAAAGGATCACAGGATTGCCATGACATTTGCGGTACTTGCGCTTGCAGGAGATCTTAATACTGCAATTACACTTAAGGATGCAGAGTGCATCCGGATTTCCTATCCTTCCTTTTTTGAGGATTTTAAAAAAGTGGTTGACAACAGAGAGTGCCTTTGATAGTATTATCAAGTCGCAAGTGACGCGGCTTGATATGGCAGATTGGTCAAGAGGCTAAGACGCAGCCCTCTCACGGCTGAATCCCGGGTTCGATCCCCGGATCTGTCATCAAAAACTTAGAAAAGCATACCGGCTTTCCCGGTATGTACTGCGGCAGATTGGTCAAGAGGCTAAGACGCAGCCCTCTCACGGCTGAATCCCGGGTTCGATCCCCGGATCTGTCATTAAACCAGATCTTACGGATCTGGTTTTTTGTTGTCTTATGGTATCCTGAGTGAGGAAATCCTTGAACAGATCTACTTTATGGGATGTTTACGTCATGGTTTGGAGGTATGGTTTATTTTATGAAACATATTACCGAGTACAAAAACATAGTTTTTGATATGGGATGCGTGCTGATGGACTACGACCCTGATCGGTCGATCAGGAAATATACCAGCGATCCGGATATCATCCGGGAAATCCGCAATACGCTGTTTCTGTCCATGGAGTGGTTAAAGCTGGACTGCGGTCTGATTTCTGAAGAAACCGCTATCGAGAGAGTGCTTCCAAGACTATCGTCGGATGAAGCACGCGAGATTGCAGAAAAAGCGTTTAGCCATTGGGATGAATATAATATGTGGATCAAGGATGGCGCAGAGGAAATGATTCATAAGGTTCATGACCGTGGTCAGAAAATCTACATTCTTTCCAATGCAAGTGCCAGACTTCCTAAAATATATCGCCGGGTTATGCCGGCAGCAGAATTATATGATGGAGTTTTTTTCTCCGCAGAATATCAGTGTATAAAGCCGCAGGATCTCATTTATCAGACCTTTTTTAAGACCTTTCATTTACATCCGGAGGACTGCTTTTTTATCGATGATACCCCGGAAAACATTGAGGCATCGAGACGCAATGGCATGGAAGGCTATGTTTTCAGCGATGGAAGGATTGCCACATTAAAACATGTTCTGGAATTTTAACACGCACCACAAAGAGGAGACAGGAAGTATGCCGGGAATATCCGATATTAAGATACATCGTAAATCATATGGTCCAGTCATGCAGATCAATAATTTCACGAATCCGGATGGTTCAGAGCTTGATTATCTTACGTTCCCGGCATTGGAATGCTATGATATGGTTCAGCATGCGGTTTCCACACGTTTCGGCGGTGTGAGTAAGGGAATTTTCAGCAGTATGAATCTGAGCTTCACCCGCGGAGATGACGACAATGCAGTACGGGAGAATTTCAGAAGATATGCAAGACTATTTCATACGACAGAGGATCACTTTGTATTATCTTATCAGACGCATACGGTGAACGTACGAGAGATCACGGAGGCGGATGCCGGCAAGGGGCTTACACGGGAGCGAGGATTTACAGATGTTGATGGTCTGGTCACAAACGTACCCGGTCTGGTACTCGGAATTTTTGCGGCTGATTGCATTCCTCTTTTATTTCTGGACCCGGTTCACAAAGCGATTGGAGCGAGTCACGCGGGATGGCGCGGCACCGTAGGCAGAATCGGACGGGTTACGGTAGAAAAAATGCATGCCCTCTATGGCACGGAGCCGAAAGATCTGATTTGTACCATCGGTCCGGGAATTTGTCAGGACTGTTATGAGGTGTCAGCGGACGTTGCGGATCAGTTTATGAAAGAATTTCCTCAGCATGTTGTTGAAATTCTGAGAGAGCGAACAACTACGGATCAAGGAGAGCGTAAGTTCCTTCTGGACCTTTATCGTGCCAACTCGATCGTACTGAAGGATGCAGGAGTTTTGCAGGAGCATATTTCCATTACGGATATCTGCACCTGCTGTAATCCCGCGCTTCTTTTTTCTCATCGTTTTACGCACGGAAGGCGTGGAAATAACGCGGTTTTTATGAAGCTTCAGCGGGAGCGCTGATGTAAGAACAAGGATATTTGCAAAAACTCCTTGCAGAGCCAGCCGATTAAGCTTATGATAAAAGTTCGTAAGACAAATCACAGCTACAAATACATAAGATAAAGCAATGTGAACCATCATATTGCATTTGGAGGAAGCCATGGCATTAATTATCCCAAAGGATTATGATCCGAGATTATCGGTAAGAGAAACGCAGGAAGCAATTAAATATATCCGCGATACTTTCCAGAAGGAATTTGGGCGGGAAATGAACCTCAGCAGAATTTCCGCGCCGCTTTTTGTACCCAGAAGTTCCGGCTTCAACGATAATCTTAACGGTTATGAAAGACCGGTCAGCTTTGATGTGCCATGGTGGCCGGATGAAACCATTGAGGTAGTACATTCCCTTGCCAAATGGAAACGTATGGCGCTTAAGAAATACGGATTCCGTCCCGGAGAGGGTCTCTATACCAATATGAATGCAATCCGTCGGGATGAGGAGCTTGACAACGTGCACAGCTGCTATGTGGATCAGTGGGACTGGGAAATGGTTATCAACAAGGAGGATCGGAACCTGAATACGCTGGAGGGTACGGTTCGCATGATTTTCCGTATCATAAAGCATATGGAGCATGAGGTCTGGTATAAATATCCGCAGGCTGTAAAGAAGCTGCCGGATGACATTTACTTCATTGATTCTGAGACCCTGCTTCAGATGTATCCTGATAAAACACCAAAGGAACGGGAAAATGCCATCTGCAAGGAGCATGGCTGTGTATTTATTTCCAAGATCGGAGATAAGCTGTCCAATGGCAAGCCACATGATGGCAGAGCACCAGACTATGATGACTGGCAGTTAAATGGCGATATCCTTTTCTGGTATGAAACTCTGGGCTGCGCGCTTGAGATTTCTTCCATGGGTATCCGTGTGGATGAGGAGAGCCTCAGGTCTCAGCTCAAGAAAGCAGGCTGTGAGGACCGTGAGAAACTGCCATACCATGAGATGCTCTTAAAGGGTGAGTTGCCGTATACCATCGGCGGCGGTATCGGTCAGTCGAGATTATGCATGCTGCTTCTGGACCGCGCACATATCGGTGAGGTGCAGGCAAGCATCTGGCCACAGGATATGATTGACGAATGCTTCAAGCATAATATTTTCCTTCTGTAATACGAAATACCTGTTCCTGAGAAACTACTAATATATAACAGCCGCCATATCCTTTCATGGGTATGACGGCTGTTTTCATAATGACCGGTATAAGATGATATTTTGAGCCGCTTAGAGTTCATTGCCAACCGCCTGCTTTGCAATCCGGTCTACAAACTCGTTAAAACGAACCCCGGTATGTGCCGGAACCTTGTGAAACTCGATCCGGATGCGTGCGGACTGCGACTGCATAAACTGCTTATAGGCAATCGTCCCGGCTTTGTTGGTTTTCCATCTGCCCTGTGCCCACATCTCAATCCCCATATAATCATAAAAAATCGTAATGCTTTGAGCGCCGGCACGGACAGCCTCCTGCACAGCCCGCATGGATCCATGAATCTCCCCGGCAACATTACGCATGGATGCAAGGTCCGGATCTGAACCGGAGCCTTGGAAGCTTTGGTACGTCCCATCCCGGTGCATGAGCAGCACACCATATCCGAAGACATGCGTTGCATTATTAAAACTTCCGTCAACATAGGCAAGACACTCGGTGTCTACAGAGTCAAATTCCGCGGTAACATCAAAAGCACTGATCCCCTGATCGTCTGATCGCCCCGGGTTTTTTATTTCCGAATGAGAACCAGACATAGGTACATCCTTTCTCGCTACGGAAATTTTCCGCCTGGATTCTGATCCACCTTTGATGCTATGCTTCTGAGATGGCATAGCCCTCCCAGGACCAGCAAAGCGCTCCGCCTCCTCACGAGTCTTGAACTTTTTATATACTGCGCCGGAATACCCATCGACTTCCGCCTTGCATGCTTCCCATGAGAGATAGACCCCTGGCGTTCTGCCCTTTTGGACTGCGTAATAAAACATTCTAACATCTCCTATTTATTTGCATTTTATTAGGGATTTTAACATGGAAACATTTGCATGAAAAGATGGCTTATGTTATTATCGCGGAGAACTCAAGGATACATACATGTTGGGAGGATGCGCGATGTCAAAAGAATATAAGGCAGTTCTGCTCGACCTGGATGGCACTCTGGTAAATACACTTTACAGCCTCCAGGACACAATGAACAAGACGATGGAGCATTTCGGACTGGATCCGATTTCCATAGAGCAGGTGAAAAAATATATCGGAAACGGGTATCATGTTTTTGTAGAAAAATCCATCTCAGCTACAGCGGATCGGTATTACAGAGAAGCTGAAAAGTGGGAAGCCCGGGATGAGGATAAGGCTATGGACCTGGATCAGAAGGCAGATGAGATCATGGAGTTTTATGATGATGCCTGCGACTTCTACATTCGCCTTTTTGCCACGAACTGCACATATGGAAATGAAGCTTATCCCGGCATGAAGGAGAGTCTTGAGATACTGAAACAAAGAGGTAAGAAGCTTGCCTGCGTAACCAATAAATCACTTGAGGAAGCCAATAAAGTGCTGGATCAGGTCTATGGAGCCGGCTATTTTGATTATGTTTCCGGAGATGATGGTACGCATCCTCTGAAGCCGGATACCGGAGTAGTCAACGATGTCTGCACAAAGCTTCAGATTCCTGTTTCAGAATGCATCTTCGTCGGAGATACCAGAACCGATATGGAAACTGCGGCAAAGGCTGGGATGCCGTCTGTAGGATGTGCATTCGGATACCGGGGAGCAAAGGAGCTTGAGAAATATCATGCGACAACGATCATTGATCATGCAGGAGAGCTTGTTAAGGCAATTGATTCCATCTCCCGCTAACGACGCCTGGATGCGAATGCGGTCTGTTTAGAGAAATTTCACATTCCCGCGGGGGAAAGACCAACCGTACAGGTTGACAAAGCCTTTACGCGGGGACTATAATTAGCAATGCTTTTTAGAGAGTGCTAATGTCCCTGACGGATCCAGGTTATGGCGTGTCCGCAGGGTTTTGTTATTGCCATTTTGAGAGGAGTATAGTTATGACACGTATAGATATTGTCTCCGGCTTCCTGGGAGCGGGTAAAACCACATTTATTCAGAGACTTCTGGATGAGGCACTGAAGACCCAGAAGGTGGTTCTCATCGAAAATGAATTTGGAGAAATTGGTATTGATGGCGGCTTTTTAAAGGAATCCGGCATTGAAATCCGGGAGATGAACCAGGGATGTATCTGCTGCTCACTGGTCGGAGATTTTGAGAAATCTCTTACAGAGGTAGTAAACAGATATCAGCCTGATCGTATTATCATTGAACCGTCCGGTGTCGGCAAGCTCTCGGATATTATTGGCGCGGTAAAAACCGTGTCCGGAAAGCTTGATGTCGTACTGGATGCTGCCGTTACGGTCGTTGATGCCAAAAAGGCAAAGCTTTACAGCAGAAACTTCGGCGAGTTTTTTAATAACCAGATCCTGTACGCCGGTACGGTTGTTCTTTCCAGAACAGATATTGCGGATGATGCTAAAATTGAGGAAGCGGTTAAGATTGTAAAGGAAATCAATCCTAAGGCAACTGTCATTACCACACCGGAGGAAAAGCTTACAGGTGAGCAGCTCATCAATATCATTTCGGGTAAGGATACCCTGGAGGATGATATGATGAAGGAGGTCATGGACCGGGTTCACGAGCATGAGCATGAAGAGGAAGACGATGACGATCATGACGTAATCGAGACTCTGAGCAATGGTATCAGCATCCATCACCATCATGATCACCATCACCACCATCACGAGCATGACCATGAGGCTCACGAGCATGATCATGAAGAGGAGCATGATCATGATCACCATGACCATGACCACGACGAGCATGATCATGACCACCATGACCATGAAGATCATGATCACGAGCATCACGAGCATGAGCACCATCATCATCACAATCATGATGCGGATGAGGTATTCACAAACTGGGGTATGGAAACACCGCATCCTTTCAGCAAGGCAAAGCTTGCCGAGATTCTTAAGGATATGTCTGATTCCGATAAATTTGGAACGGTCGTAAGATGTAAGGGTATGCTTGAGATCGCGGAAGAGAAGGGCAAGTGGATGTATTTTGATCTGGTACCAGGTCAGACAGAGATCCGCGAGGGCAGTCCTGAGTATACAGGCAAGGTTGTCGTTATCGGCTCGGATCTTAAGGAAGATGTACTGAAGCAGGAATTTTGCGGGGAGAATTAATATATGGCAGAAAACGAAAATTACGAGAGTCTGAGAGATGATCAGATTCCTGTATTTGTCATAAACGGATTTCTGGAAGCCGGAAAGACGGAGTTTATAAAATTCACAATGGAGCAGGAATACTTCCAGACGGAAGGAACCACAATCCTGCTTCTATGCGAGGAGGGCGAATCCGAATATGATCCGGCTATGCTCAAGCGGAACCATACGGTGCTGGTTCCAATTTCTAAAGAGACCGAGCTCACCAAGGAGTATCTCGGTAAGCTTGCTGAAAAGTATGATCCGGAGAGAATCCTAATCGAGTGGAACGGCATGTGGAATCAGGACGATCTGTATGATGGTCCAATGAGCGAAAAGCTCCTTGCCAAAGCACAGAACCGGGAACCGGGTTACGAGGTATCCATGCCGGAGGACTGGGTCATCTATCAGGTGATTACCATTTTGGACGGCTCCAGTTTGGATCTTTATCTTAATAACATGAAATCCTTCCTGGGACAGATGTTAAGAAGGGCAGAGCTTGCGATTGTAAACCGCTGTGACGGCATCAGCAATGACAAGCTCGTGGACTATCGTAGAAAAATCCGTGCAATGGGACAGAATGCCATGATTGTCCTGGAAGATAAGGATGGCGAAATCCCTCAGGATACTTTGCCGGAGGATCTGCCATATGACATTAATGCGGACAGAATCGATCTGAAGCCGGAGGACTATGGCACCTGGTTTATTGACTGCATGGATAATCCGGACCGCTATATCGGTAAAGAGGTTTCCTTTGATGCGATGATTCTGAAGCGGAAAGGAAGTCCCGCAAATGAATTTGTTCCGGGACGTATGGCGATGACCTGCTGTGCACAGGATATGACCTTCCTCGGCTTTGTCTGCAAGGGAGATCCGAAGGAGCTTAGTGCCTACAAGACCAGAGACTGGGCTAAGGTAACGGCAAAGGTTGGTATGGCGGAACGGGAAGAATATAATGGCGAAGGACCCGTGCTGGAATGTCTGTCTCTCGTAAGAACGGGCGAAATTTCCGATCCGGTTACATTCTGACCTCATTGTGCTTAAATTTGTAAGAAACATATATATAAAAGAGCAAAAGGACCTTCAGTTAAAGCTTTAGTCCTTTTGCTTTTTTATTCATTGATTATATAAGTAATAACATAGAGTTATATAATTAAGTTCTGCTTGCAAATATTATAAAGCTGGATTATAATGCACACATATCAAAGATATTAACGCGTTAAAGCAGATTAGTGCAAATTGGTTAATATTGAGGGGGAAAATTATGAAAAAAGTAAAAAAACTTACAATTGTATCTATGACAGCGATTCTTGCAGCTTCCTCACTTGCAGCATGCGGATCTTCCTCTACGCCCAATGCAACAACTGCGGCAGCTGCTGCAGAAACCACTGCTGCATCAGAAACAACGGCATCCAATGAAAGTACTTCAGCGGCAAAGGAGAGCTCACAGGCAGCAGCCGAGTCCGGTGGTGCTAAAACAGCAGGAGACAAGAAGTTTAAGGTTGGTATCTGCCAGCTGGTACAGCACAACGCTCTGGATGCAGCAACCAAGGGCTTTGAAGAAACTCTTAAAAAAGAGCTGGGAGATAACGTAACAATTGACCTTCAGAACGCTCAAGGTGATTCGGCAACCTGTGCAACGATTGTCAATGGCTTTGTTTCCAATGAATATGATCTCATCATGGCAAATGCTACACCTGCTTTACAGGCAGCTGTATCTGCAACTACAGATATCCCAATTCTCGGAACCTCTGTAACCGATTATGGCACTGCGCTTAACATGAGCAATTTCAGCGGTACTACCGGCATTAATGTTTCCGGAACCTCAGATCTTGCGCCACTCGATCAGCAGGAGGATATGATCCTTGAGCTGGTACCGGATGTAAAGAAGGTTGGTATTCTGTACTGCTCGGCTGAGGCTAACTCCAAGTTCCAGGCAACACAGATCGAGAAGTATCTCGATGAGGACGGTGTGCAATATCAGGAGTATACATTCTCCGATTCCAACGATCTGCAGTCGGTAGTTACCTCTGCTGTTGGAAATATTGATGCGCTTTACATCCCAACCGATAACACGGCAGCTTCCAACATGACCGTTGTTAACAACGTAACGGAACCTGCAAAGATTCCGGTCATCTGCGGCGAGGAAAATATGATGAAATCCGGCGGACTGGCAACACTTTCCATCAGCTACTATGATCTGGGTGCTGCAACAGCCAAGCAGGCGATTGATATCCTTGTAAACGGCGCGGATGTTTCCACCATGGAAATCGCCTATGCAAGTGCTACAACCAAGGAGTACAATAAAAAATATGCTGATGCGATCGGTATCACAATCCCGTCCGACTATACTGCAGTGGAATAATTAGCGATTCCGTACTTTACAGAACTGCATCAGTATCAGTATAATAAACGAAATAGCGCAGGTGCTATAGTGCCTGCGCTTTTTTATGAATTGAGACAGGAGAGTATTTATGGCAGCCTATTTTGCATCCCTTAATCCGGTAGCGCTTTGGAATGCTGCTCCCGGAGGTATCGCGCAGGGTCTGATCTGGGGTATCATGGCACTTGGCGTTTACATGACATTCCGAATCCTTAATTTTGCGGATATGACCGTGGATGGTTCCTTTGCCCTTGGCGGAGCAATCGCCGTCATGCTGATGTTAAAAGGAGTTAACCCGGAGATTGTGCTGGTAGTATCATTTCTTGCAGGTCTTGGCGCCGGCTTTATCACCGGCTTTTTACATACCATGCTGGGTATCCCCGACATTCTTGCAGGAATTCTGACACAGATTTCTCTTTACTCGATTAATCTGAACATCATGGGTAAAGCGAATCAGGCGGTTCCCGTTGGTCAGGTGAGAGTATTCTTTACCTCCAATATCCGTTATCTCGGACAGACAATTGCCCTGACACTGGTGGTGGATGTAATCCTGATTGCGATTTTTTACTGGTTCCTCGGCACTGAAAACGGCAGTGCGATCCGTGCGACCGGTATCAATGCGCATATGTCACGCGCCCAGGGCATTAATACGAACCGCATGAAGGTGGAAGCTCTCATGGTAGGAAATGCCCTTGTTTCTTTATCCGGAGGCATCCTTGCAGAATATCAGGGCTTTGCCGATGTCAAGATGGGACAAGGCTCCATCGTCATTGGTCTTGCTGCCGTCATCATCGGAGAGGTGCTTGCACAGCTTGTTGCAGGTAAAAGGCTTAACTTTATCCTGCGATTGAGTTTTACCGTGATTGGCGCCATCGTATATTACATGGTCTATGTTTTTGTTCTCTGGCTTAAGTTCCCGGCGGATGATATGAAGCTCCTGACTGCAATTGTGGTAGCGATCTTCCTGGCAGTTCCATATTTCCAGGAGCAGAAGACAAGCTCCTTCCATGGGCTGAAAAGAAGAAACGCAAAGCTCAGGGAAGCCATGCGCAAGGCTGCGGAGGGCGATGACGTGATTAATGATACAGCAGCTGAGGATGAGCGACAGGAGCAGACGACAGAAACCGGGAAGGAGGCAGACTGATGCTGGAGTTAAGACATATTTACAAAACATTTAATCCCGGAACCATCAATGAAAAGAAAGCGCTGGTTGATGTCAATCTGACACTTGAGGACGGCGACTTCTGCACAGTGATCGGCGGTAATGGCGCCGGTAAATCTACGATTATGAATGCCATTGCCGGAGTGTGGCCGCTGGATTCTGGTATGATTCTTGTAGATGGAGTAGACATTTCCGGACTCTCGGAATACCAGAGAGCTCCTTTTTTTGGACGCGTGTTCCAGGATCCGATGACTGGTACCGCTGCAGATATGCAGATTGATGAAAATATGGCGCTTGCTGCAAGGAGAGGTCAGAAACGAGGGTTACGCTGGGGCTGCACAGCCAGAGAGCGTCAGACTTATCGCGCAATGCTGTCGAGACTGGACCTTGGACTTGAGGACCGCCTGACTGCAAAGGTCGGACTGCTCTCCGGAGGTCAGCGACAGGCGCTTACACTGATCATGGCAACCATGAAAAAGCCCAAGGTATTGCTGCTGGATGAGCACACAGCGGCGCTGGATCCTAAGACTGCGTCCAAGGTATTGCAGGCGACCGACCAGATTGTAACAGAAAACAATCTGACGACTTTGATGGTAACCCACAATATGAGGGATGCCATCGCTCATGGCAACCGGCTGATCATGCTGGACAGCGGACATATTATCTATGATGTAAAAGGTGAGGAAAAGAAAAAGCTAACCGTTGAGGATCTGCTTAAAAAGTTTGAGGAGGTGTCGGGAGGCGCCTTTGCCAATGACCGTATGATTCTCTCAAAATAATCAGAGGCAGGGAGCTGTCTGCCGGTTATGAACTGATTATATAAATCTGATTCTCAAGTAAAAGTCTGCCGATTCTGTCGGCGGACTTTTTTCGGTCTGTATATATAAGAAAGGTCAATTTAGGATAACGAAACTCAGACTCGCTGAGATTCGTTAACATACGCACACGAATAACATTGTACTTCTTAGTGAAAAACTGCTATGATAGGAACCTATATAAATTATATAAGGAAGTCGTATGAAAAAACCTAATATCAAAATAAAATTTGAGCCAGGCTCTGATCGGGACAGACTCCTCCTTAAAATTTCCAGTATCATTTTGATTGTACTGGTGCTCCTTTTATGCGGGGTACTGATTGCACGTCGCACAGGCTCAACAAACGGAACTAAGAAGCGTTGGCAGGCTTCCGCTATGAGTGAGCTTGCGTCTGCTTCAGACCTCTCCGACGCAACAGTATCCGAGATCAGGAATTTAACCGATGCGCTTAAGGCGGAGACAGTAAAAAATACAATTTCAGAATATCAGAATCTTGGAATTGTGCAATGCAGCTCTTACATCAATCTCCGTTCTGCACCGGACCAGAAGGATATTTCCAACATCAAAGGGATGCTGTCCAATCACGCGGCGGTTGACATTATAGAGGAGCACCCGGAGGGTGCGGATGGGTGGATGAAGATCCGTTCCGGCGGCATGGAGGGTTACATTTCGAGCAGCTTCGTCATTACCGGAGAGGAAGCAAAGGAACTTGTGCCGGAGCTTATCGAGAGCAGGGCATGTATTGTTACCGATAAACTGAGAATCCGTTCCACACCTGAAATCAGGGACGGAAATACCGTCGGTTCTGCCGCAAAGGGAGAGAAATATCAGGTCCTCCGCCGTATTGGCTCGGACTGGCTGGAAATTGTGCCGGATAACATCGATGGCGTAGATGTGGCTTACATGTCATCTAAGCCGGAGAATGTTTCCATGTCTTATGGGCTCGATGAAGCCCGAAGCCTTGATTTAAGGCAGAAGGTGCTCAACATGTATGACCATCTGGGCGTTTCCAAGGCATCCGATTATGTAAATGTCCGTAAAACGCCGGAGGAAGATGGCATCAACAACATCGTCGGGAAGCTTCCTGGATTTGCCGGTGCCAATATCCTCGGGGAAGAAAATGGCTGGTACAAGATTCAGTCCGGTAAGGTTACCGGATATGTTAGGGCTGATTTTATTGCGAGCGGAACAGAAGCGGAACAGCTTGCCGTGAACCACGCCCAGGTTATGGCAATTGTCAATACAGATGCTTTGAATGTGCGCTCTGAACCATCTACAGACTCGCAGGCATGGACGCAGATCACCAGGGATCAGCGTTACAGCGTGATCAATCAGCTGGATGGATGGGTGCAGCTGGATCTTGACAGCGGTGATGATGAAGACACAGAGCAGGGCTCTTATGTTTCAACCAGAGACAATAATGTATCTGTTACATACGCACTGCAGGAAGCGGTAGAGTATTATCCGGCCCTTGACGCAGCAAATAAAGCGGCAGCATTCCGTAGTCAGATTGTAAACTTTGCATGCCAGTATGTCGGCGGCAGATATGTCTGGGGTGGAAATTCGCTCACCAACGGTGTAGACTGCTCCGGATTTACACAGCAGGTACTGAAGCATTTCGGAATCTCTGTGCCGAGAGTTTCCAGAGATCAGGCAAGGACCGGTACGGCTGTCAGCAGTCAGAACATGAAGCCTGGTGATTTGATTTTTTATGCCAACCGTAGGGGCACCATTAATCACGTTGGTATGTACATTGGAAACGGGCAGGTGGTGAATGCTGCCTCCAGAAGGTCCGGAATCCGCATTTATCGCTGGAATTACCGAACGCCTGTCGCAATCCGCAATGTCATCGGAAGCTGAGAATAAGAGATCCCCGGCAGTATCCAGCAGACAGTCTGATAAAAGTTTTGAAATGATTTGAAACTTCTCATTGTATTCTATACAGGTATACGCTATGATTAAATCGTTTTTGAAACTTTGAATCACATCTTATCAGGGGAATACACATGGCTAATTATGTAATCAGCTGCTGCTCAACGGTAGATATGCCGGAGAGCTGGGTAAGAGAACGTTCGGTATATCCCGCATATTTCCATCTGTATGTGGGCGAAGATGAGTATCTGGATGATTTTTTCCAGTCAATTCGTCCTGACCAATTATATAAAAGGATGCTGGCGGGGGAGCCGACCAGAACCTCTCAGGTTAATGTAGAGGAGTATGAGGAGCATTTCCGTAGATTTCTTAAGGATGGTAAGGACGTTTTGCATATCGCCCTTTCCAGTGGAATATCAGGAACTGTCAATTCAGCCAGAATCGCCGCGGAGGATCTGAAGGAGGAATTTCCGGACCGTAAAATTTATATCGTAGATTCACTTTGCGCATCCTCCGGATATGGACTTCTGGTGGATAAGGCTGCCGACCTCCGGGATAGCAGTTCATCAATCGAGGAATTGCGGGACTGGCTGGAAGAACATAAGTCAGAGGTTCAGCACTGGTTTTTTACTTCGGATCTTACCTTTTTTATCCGTGGCGGCAGAGTATCAAAGACTGCCGGGTTTATAGGCTCAGTCTTAAATATCTGTCCACTGCTGCATGTTGCTGCTGATGGCACACTGCAGCCGGTGGAAAAGGTCCGCACCAAAAGAAAGGTTATAGAAAAAACCGTAAGTAAAATGGCAGAGCTTGCCGTTCATGGCAGTGAATATGATGGGAAGTGCTTTATCAGTCATTCCAATTGTTTGGAGGATGCGGAAGCTATGCGAAGCCGGATTGAGGCTGTATTCCCGCACATGAAGGGTAAGGTGCAGATTTATCCGATCGGCTCAACCATCGGCTGCCATACCGGTCCCGGAACCGTGGCGCTCTTTTTCTGGGGACAGAAGCGATAACAAATTTTTATATTCATTGTTGCATGGCATTGACTCATTGGATTTTCTATTAGTGTATAAGGATATATTGAGTATACATAATGAGCCTTTACTAAAAAAGAAGACGTTTCCCCGGTATATACTGGGAAACGTCTTCTTTTTTTGCTTCTTTTGGTTCAAAAGGTAATTTATCAGAGCAGGGCATTCCGGAATTCTTTGGAATTAAATTTATAATAATGTGTCGGTCGTCCAAGATGCGAGGCTTTTTTAGGAGTATCCTCTGCCTCGGTAAGATCCAGAATATGAAGCTCTGTCAGCTTCACCAAAATCCTGCTCGCGGAACGTGGTGTAATTCCAAGCAGAGTAGCAAGATTCATGGAGCTTAAAATCTGCCCCTCATCCTGCTCAAACATACTGATCAGCTTCAGGATGTTTGTTTCATTGATGCCTTTGTCTCTTGCAAAAGCCAGTGCCTTTTCGTTAGAGTAGCTGTAGATCAGCTTGGTGTCAGCAGACAGAGGTCCTGTTACCGTGCCTTCCTCACCGACAAAAAATGCATCATTTCTGCCATAACGATTTGCCTCAAGCAGTGCGTGCTCTGAGAAATAGCGGCTTCTCTCCCGAGAGGATCCCAGTCCTGCACCTATGCGGAAGGGAAATCCTATTTTTTTTCTAAGATCCAGTAAAATCGGCCGCAGTGATTCAGCTTCAAATGTCCCTGCATCCATCTGTGTATGCAGTTCAAATTGATTAAACCCCTGATTGATGGAAAAATGCAGGTGATTGGATTTGCGATAATCCGCAAGCATTTTATAAATGGTGGCTTCTCTGTATTCCTGCTCCTCCTGGTCAATGTCCTCACCAAAGGGTAAGCGGATCAGGATATTGAGCTCATCCTTCTGTTCAATGCTGTCAAGCTTCAGTTCATTGAGTGCTGATTTAATAGACTTGATGATCATCTCCCTGGAAGGCCAGACGGCTACATACGGGATATGCAGTTCGTCCAGACGTTTCAGATTATTAATACTCCTTGAAAGGATAAGATCAATCTTGCCCTGGTCAAAAAGATCTTTGGCATAGCTTGTAATGTGCCGGTAGTCGTAATGGGTGTCATTAAAACAGTAGGGCATGTTCTCTGGCTTGATATACTGATCTATATCCATATAATGATTGGTAATCGTCAGGAAATCGCAGAATACCCGATTTAACGGGATATCCGGATGCTCAATTTTAAAATTCAGCAGGATGGAGAGTACATCGATGGTTTCATATGCAGTAAATGCACATGGAATCCGGTTGTCGGGAAACTTGTTTTTCATGTAATGATATCCAAGCTCTCCGGAAAAGAATATGACATCACATTTTCCCCGACACTCATCATAAATACTGTCGATGTCAGACATCTTTTTATAGATGTATGTATGGAACTGACATCCAAGGTCCATTTCACTAATGGCTTTATCAATGGGCTCCAGCCCATGGTCAGGGCTGACCACGGCAACACTGATCATATTACAGCCTCGCTTCCAGATTTTGTAAAAGACATAAACGACATAAACTATATTGAAGATTACCACTGCAATATGTAAAAGTCAATTGCTCCGGGGATGTATAATTAGACATACAGTTTAAGGCTGATACTATCGAGGGCTGTCATTTTGATAAAAAATCGTATATAATAAATTGGTTCATTAATTATTAGCGAGGATTTCATGGGTAGACCAAAAGGAAGCAAAAACAAATCAAAAAATACAGAAAGAAACAGAAGCAAGGTAAAAGCGCAGGAGCAGACAGCACCATTTATGGGAGAGGAGATTGCAATTATAGTTACATTCGCAATCTCAATATTTCTGTTTCTCTCAAATCTCGGAGTCTGCGGCCCCGTAGGAGCGTTTTTAAAAGCAATGCAGCTTGGTCTGTTTGGGAGCCTGGGATATTTGTTTCCTCTGGTACTAAGCTTTTTCGTTACATTTGAAGTATCCAATCAGGAAAATACCTATGCCACCTTAAAGATGATTGCAGCAATCTGCATCATGATCTTTTTGGCAGCGATTCTGCAGCTTACCTTTGCAGGCGGAGTGGAAAACCGGAATTTAGGAGATTTTTTTGTCGAGGCAGAGGAGCAGGGGATCGGCGGAGGCATCATTGGAGGTGCCCTGGCGCTGATTCTTTACGGCATTGCAGGCAAGGTTGGCGCAATGCTGATCCTGCTTGCAGCAATACTGATCTGCTTTGTATATATTACAGAAAAACCCCTTGCCAGAATGTTTGCAAGAGGATCGATGCATGCCGCGGAACGGGCAACGGAAAGAGCCCGGGAGGATTTCAGTCTGATGGCGGAGAACGCCAGGATTCATCATGCAAAACGACTGGAAGAAAGAGACTCTAAGCGTGGCGAGGACATCCCGGCACGAGGTGTTGATCTTGATGCGACGATGCTGTCCGCTAAGCCCCTGGAAACGGAAGGCGAGGGAAAACGGAAGCTGGACAGCATTCCCATCCTTAAAACCGGTGGTGAAATTGATCTGCCGCTCAATACAAGGCATCCATCAGCAGTATTGTCCAGAGAGGAGCTTGCACTTAGAAACCGGAGCTTCTATATTAAGGAAGACGCAGATAAAGAAGCAGATCAGGAGGCGGGTCGGACTCCAGATCAGCATGCAGCTAAGAGCGCAGGCTTTGCTGCAGAGGATTCAACTGTTGAGAGTCCGGCAGCAGATGATAGGAAGCTTCGTATGAAGACAGAAGCAGAGATCCCGGTAGAGGATTACACGTCCAAAGCTGCGCCCTTAGAACCGGACTATAACATCTTTACCGGGCAGATTTCCGGTTTGGGACAGAAATCAGAGGATGCTCCTTTTACCAGGAGAAGCGAGCCTGAGGAAATTCACAGCAATGCGGGTAATATCTCATCGGAAACACCGGAAACGGATCCGGAGGAAATCAAGATCGACCTTCCGGAACCGGAGGACGAGGTTCACGATGTCAATGTAACGGATGCTCCGTCTGATACAGCTGGTTCTGATGTAATGGGTACAAGTGATGATATGTCACATTCGTATCCGGAAGCTGTCGTGACAAAACCGGAGGCTAACGACGATAATCCTTATGACGCTGCAGAGTCAAGGCTCAGCGCGGCGGAGGAGCGGGCGCTCAGGACCGGGTCTACAGAGCCTCTTATGACAGAAACTTCTGCACCTGATAAAATCCGCCTTCACTCTGGAGAGGGCGAGAGTGGGAATCGCAGAATCATAACTTCCAATGGGAAAGTGATTGATTCTGATGTAGAGTCGGTTCAGAAAAAGATCGAAGCAAGAAAGCAGGAAGCTGCTTCGGAAGCTGACAATGCCAAGGTTCAGCAGGAAATCCTTGAAAAAAAGCCTGTGAAGCCATATATCTTTCCACCGCTTACGTTGCTCAAAAGAGGCGGCGAGCAGGATATGGACTCTCGTGAGGAAATACAAAAAAACGCGATTATCCTGCAGCAGACACTAAAGAGCTTTGGTGTAGGAGTTACTGTGACCAATGTTACTGTCGGTCCCGCGGTGACAAGATACGAGCTGCAGCCGGAAATTGGAGTCAAGGTATCCAGGATCACTTCGTTAAGTGATGATATCAAGATGCGCCTTGCGGCTGCGGATATCCGTATTGAGGCACCGATTCCAGGGAAATCCGCTGTCGGTATCGAGGTTCCTAATAAAAAGAGCCAGGTTGTTTACCTTGGAGATGTGCTTGCCTCCAAAGAATTTCAGTCCTCCAAAGCTAAGATTGCATTTGGTGTAGGTAAGGATATTGCCGGTAACACTGTGGTAACAGACATTGCCAAGATGCCCCATCTTCTGATTGCAGGAGCCACCGGCTCCGGTAAGTCGGTTTCGATCAATACTTTGATCATGTCGATTATTTATAAGTACAAGCCGGAGGATGTCCGGATGATCATGGTGGATCCCAAAGTGGTGGAGCTTCAGGTATACAATGGCATCCCGCATCTGTTGATTCCTGTTGTGACAGATCCCAAAAAGGCGGCAGCCGCGCTTAACTGGTGTGTTGCCGAGATGACGGATCGATATAAAAAGTTCGCCGCCACCGGGTCAAGGGACCTGAAGGGCTATAACGAAAAGGTCGAGCAGGTGCGTAAGGATCCTGAAATCCCGGACGAGCAGAAGCCCGCGAAGCTTCCGCAGATCGTAATCATTATTGATGAGCTTGCAGATCTTATGATGGTCTCCGCGCAGGAGGTGGAGGATGCCATCTGCCGTATTGCACAGCTTGCAAGAGCCTGTGGTATGCATCTTGTGATTGCAACCCAGCGGCCATCTGTTAATGTCATTACGGGACTGATCAAGGCGAATGTCCCATCGCGGATTGCATTCGCTGTTTCCTCAGGTGTGGACTCCCGCACCATTATTGATATGAACGGAGCGGAAAAGCTTCTCGGTAAGGGCGATATGCTCTTTTTCCCACAGGGGCTTCCAAAGCCGATTCGTGTCCAGGGTGCTTTTGTGTCTGATGAGGAAGTTCAGACAGTTGTGGATTTCCTTAAAGAAAATACAGAAGCGGAGTATAATGACAATATTAAAAATACTCTGGACAATTCCGGCTCAGGTGCCGGGGGTGGAGCACAAAATGACAGAGATGAACTGTTTAATGAAGCAGGCGCTCTGATCATAGAGTCAGAGAAGGCATCCATAGGTATGCTGCAGCGGAAATTCCGTATCGGATTTAACCGTGCTGCACGTATCATGGACCAGCTGGCGGAGGCACAGGTTGTCGGACCGGAGGAAGGTACGAAGCCAAGGAAGATTCTCATGACGATTGATGAGTTTGACCAGATGATTTCCGGTTAAAGCACAGGTCAAAGAGAAGCGTTGATTGGAAAGTACGAGGTAAAAAGGATGAAATCGGATATCCAAATCGCACAGGAAGCTGAAATGTTCAGAATCAAGGATGTCGCTGCAAAATATGGCATTGAGGAGGATGACCTGGAGCTCTACGGAAAGTACAAGGCAAAGCTTTCCGATGATTTATGGGAGAAGGTCAAGGATCGCCCGGACGGGAAACTTGTCCTGGTGACTGCCATCAATCCGACGCCTGCCGGAGAGGGAAAAACCACAACGTCCATCGGTCTAACAGATGCTTTGAATTACATTGGAAAAAAAGCTGTCGTTGCACTGCGTGAGCCAAGTCTCGGTCCTTGCTTTGGTATTAAGGGCGGTGCTGCAGGAGGTGGATACGCACAGGTTGTACCGATGGAGGATCTGAATCTGCATTTCACAGGTGACTTCCACGCGATTACGAGTGCCAACAATCTCCTTGCTGCCTTACTTGATAACCATATCAAGCAGGGAAATGAGCTGAGGATTGATCCTAAAGCCATTAACTGGAAGCGCTGTGAGGACATGAATGATCGTGTGCTTAGAAATATTGTTGTAGGTCTTGGCGGAAAGGGGGATGGCGTAGTACGTGAGGATCATTTTGTCATTACTGTAGCATCAGAAATCATGGCTATCCTGTGTCTGCAGAACGGCATGGAGGATCTTAAGAAACGCCTTGCGAGAATCATTGTTGCCTATGATGTAGACGGTAAGCCTGTAACGGCAAAAGATCTGCATGCCGTCGGTGCAATGGCTGCACTGCTTAAGGATGCAATCAAACCGAATATCATTCAGACACTGGAGCATAACATGGCAATTGTTCATGGCGGTCCGTTTGCCAATATTGCGCATGGCTGCAACTCCGTGCAGGCGACAAGATTTGCAATGAAACTTGGAGATATTGCCGTTACAGAGGCAGGCTTTGGTGCCGATCTTGGAGCCGAGAAGTTTTTTGATATCAAATGCCAGATGGCGGGACTGAGTCCGGATGCGGTAGTGTTGGTTGCAACTGTACGTGCGCTTAAATATAACGGTGGCGTGCCTAAGACAGAGCTGGTTCCGGAAAATCTGGAAGCTCTTAAAAAGGGCATCGTGAATCTTGAGAAACATATTGAAAATCTACAGAACTTTGGCGTTCCAGTAGTTGTAGCAATAAATCAGTTTGCTACAGATACCGAGGCAGAGCTTCAATTTATTGAAGATTTCTGCCGCAGTAAGGGTGCAGATTTCGCACTTTCCAAGGTGCATGGCGAGGGTGCCAAGGGCGGAGCTGCTTTGGCAGAGGCCGTTGTGAGAACACTGGAAACCAAGGAAGCGCATTTCACACCTGTTCAGAAGCTCTCGGACTCTCTGGAGGATAAGGTACGGGCAGTTGCCACCAACATCTACGGAGCAGATGGCGTTGACTTTGCTCCTAAGGCGCAGAAGGAGCTGAAAAAGCTCACGGAGCTTGGCTTTGCTGATATGCCGGTATGTATGGCCAAGACACAATACAGCCTTTCTGATGATCCTAAAAAGCTGGGACGTCCTACAGGCTTCCGGATCACTGTACGGGATGCCTATGTCTCAGCCGGTGCCGGATTTGTCGTATGTCTGACCGGTGACATCATGACGATGCCGGGTCTGCCCCAAAAACCTGCCGCCTTTGATATCGATGTGGTAGACGGAAAGATTACCGGTTTGTTCTGATTCTGATACGGATAAAAGCATGGCTGTCTAAGTAGTTTACGTAAGACAGCCATGATGCGTATGCTCAAATTTACTATTTTAAAAGGAAGATAACCCATGCCAAAATTCAGTGACTGGCTTAATGATATAAATTATACTGTCGTTCATGGTAATCCGGACAAGGTCGAGGTATCCGAGGTGGTATTTGATTCCAGAAAGGCTGCCCCGGAGACTGTCTTTGTATGCATGAAGGGTGCCAATGTAGACTCCCATAGCTTTCTCCCGGAGGTCATCCGTCAGGGAGCTTCTGCAATTGTAGTAGAGGAGGAACCGGAAAAACTGCCTGTTTCACTTGAGGATCTGCCGGACGGCGTTGCCCTGATCAGAGTTGACTCTGCAAGGGAGGCGCTGGCAAAGCTCTCAGCAGCGCGCTTCGGATACCCTGCACGTGAGATGACGGTGATCGCCGTGACCGGTACCAAGGGTAAAACGACTACAGCACATATGATCCGAAGCATTCTGGAAACTGCCGGAAAGAGATGCGGTATCATCGGAACGACAGGAGTGGAATATTGCGGCAGACATTTTGAAACAAAAAACACAACTCCTGAGTCTTATGACCTCCACAGCTACTTCCGTAAAATGCGGGATGCCGGATGCGAATATCTTGTCATGGAAGCTTCTTCCCAGGGCTTCAAGCTGCACCGCACGGACGGGATCCAGTTTGATTACGGTATTTTTACCAATATCGAGCCGGATCATATCGGTCCCAATGAACACAAGGATTTTGCCGAGTACAAATATTATAAGTCCATGATTTTCCGGCAGTCCAAGGTGGGACTCCTCAATCTGGATGCCGACTATGCAGATGAACTTTTGCAGAATGCGCCCTGCAAAATGTATACCTTTGCATTGGACCGGACGGCAGACTTTATGGGCAGCAGCATCGAGCATGTACATACCGATCAATTTACCGGCGTGGAGTTTCAGGTACGAGGCAGAAATCGTCTGCAGCTGGATGTAAAGCTGGATCTGCCGGGCCGATACAATGTGTATAATGCTATGGCGGCAATCTCTGTCTGCAGCCTGATCGGCATTGACTCTCACCGGATCCTGGAAGCTATGCGCTATGTTAAGGTTGATGGCAGGGTTGAAATTGCATTTAAGAACAGCCGCATGACGGTAATTGTAGATTACGCACACAATGCCATGGCAATGGAAAACCTGCTGAGTACACTGCGTGCATACCATCCGAAACGCCTTGTTGTGGTATTTGGCTGCGGAGGCAACCGTTCCAAAGAGCGGAGATATGGCATGGGAGAAACCGCGGCTAAAATGGCAGATCTGAGCATTCTCACTGCGGATAACTCACGGTATGAAAAAACCGAGGATATCATTAATGATATCAAGTCAACTCTGGTTCCTGCCGGCGGAAAATATGTGGAGGTACCGGACCGGAGAGAGGCGATCCAATATGCCATGACGCATGCGGAGGATGGCGATATGATCGCTGTCATCGGTAAAGGGCATGAGGACTACAATGAGGTGAATGGTGTGCGGACGCATTTTCTGGACCGGGAAGTGATTGAAGAAACCGCAAGACAATTTGGCTTATGACAGGAGAAGAAATGATTCCAGCAGATAAAAGCTTTGGATTTGATGACACAGGAATTAAGAGGATTGTACTGGATTCCAGGCAGGATATTACGGATGGTCTGTTTGTGCCGATCATCGGTGAGCGAAGTGATGGACACGATTTTATTGATATGGCAATCTCTCACGGAGCGATTGCCGTATTGTCCAGTCGTCCAGTTGCAGAGTATCTGTCAAAATATCCGGACGTCAGATTTTATCAGGTAGAGAATACGGTAACGGCGCTGCAGCAGATTGGGTACATGGAACGCCTTAAATTTCATGGAACCGTGATAGGCGTGACAGGTTCTGTCGGTAAGACGACGACCCGCAGTATGATTGCGTCGGCTCTTGCTTCTCAGCTTAAGGTCTTTGAGACAGCAGGAAATGCCAACTCTCAGGTAGGTGTTCCGATTACCATGTTCAATATGGCACGTTCCGGCGCGGATGCTGCGGTGATTGAGCTGGGTATGTCAAATCCGGGAGAAATGACAAGGATTGCCAATACTGCCTGTGTGGACATTGCGGTAATAACCAACATTGGCATAGCGCATATTGAGCAGCTGAAAACGCAGGAAAATATCCTGAAGGAAAAGCTGCACATACTGGATGGAATGCCGGAAAATGGAGACTTATATGTAAACGGAGAGGATCCGCTTTTAAAACAGCTTACGCTGGAAAAAATCCATGACATGGATGTGATTCTTGGTAAGAGTGTTTCCCTGCATTTTTACACATCCGCGGACTTTCCTTTAAAGCTCAGGGTACATGGAAATCATATGCTGCAAAATGCTTCAGCTGCGATGCATGTAGCAGACAAGCTCGGGCTTGATCTACATAAGGCAGCCGGAGCGCTGGAGCAGTTTACCGGTCTTAAGGGTCGGGGTGAAACCTTTGTGACCAAAGCAGGTGTCACGGTAATCGATGATGCCTACAATGCATCTCCGGTTTCCATGAAGGCCGGTCTGGATGTGCTTGCAGATTTGAAGGGCAGCCGTAAGATTGCTGTCCTTGCAGATATGCTGGAGCTCGGTCCAAAGTCAGAGCAGTATCATTTTGAAGTCGGCGAATATCTCGGGCAGCTGCCGGTCGATGTCATCTATCTGTACGGTCCTCTTGCGAAACATATACAAAATGGAGTGGAGCACTACCTGGATGAAGTGGAGCTTAAGAAAAAAGCATCCGGTGAAATGGATATCGAGGCTTCCGTTCCGCATCCGGTCATCGAGTGCTTTTCAGATCTGGACACGCTTCGCAGTCTTCTTAAGGACTCTGCAAAATCCGGTGACGTCATCCTGTTTAAAGGCTCCAATTCCATGGGGTTAACTAAAATTGTCGCTGATTTCAGAAATGAGGTCTGATGTACGCCCAGGTTATTATTGACATTACGAATGAAGCTCTGGACAGACCCTATACCTATCATATACCTGAGGGGATGCATGTAAGTGCAGGAGACCGGGTATCGATTCCATTTGGAAATAGCAGAATACCTAAAAATGGATATGTAATCTCACTCTCGGAGCAAAGTGCCTATGATGAGGACAAGATCAAGGACATCCTCGGCGTTGTTTCCAATGCAATCTCTGTAAAGGAGCAGTTGATTCAGCTTGCGGTCTGGATGTCCCGGGAATATGGTACAACACTGAATCAATGTCTTAAAACTGTGCTTCCCGTTAAAAAGACGGTGCGTAAAAATCTGCGTCGGATTGACCCGATGGAGAGATACCGGGAAGAAACAGATGAGCAGCATATCCTGAATCCAGAACAGCAGATAGCTGCGGATGCCATTGTTTCCGGCATCCGCAGCTGTTTTGCCAGAAAAAAGGTCTCTCCTGACAGAACTCCCGGTTCTCTTGATTTGACGCAACCGGAAAATGCAGGTAAAACACAGGATCCGCCAAGATATCTGGTTTTTGGTATTACCGGTTCCGGAAAAACCGAGGTCTATCTGCATGCCATAGAGGAAACACTGGCGCTTAAGCGTAAGGTGATCATGCTGATTCCGGAAATTTCCTTAACCTTTCAGACGGTGCTGCGTATTTCGTCCCGCTTCCGGGGCAAAGTCGCGATACTGCATTCGCGGATGAGTCTTGGAGAACGCTATGAGCAGTACATGAAGTGCGAGCGGGGAGAGGTCGATATCCTGGTAGGACCCCGTTCTGCTATATTTGCACCGTTTGACAATCTTGGCCTGATCATCATGGATGAGGAGCATGAAGGCGCTTATAAATCGGAGACAGCTCCGCGGTATGAAACCCGGGATGTCGCGTTTCAGAGGGCGAAGCTTACGGATTGTCCCGTCGTATACGGATCTGCAACCCCGTCTCTTGACATTTTTACTAAGGCCTTACATGGAGAAATCCGCCTTCTTGAGCTTACGCACAGAGCAAAGCCCGGAAGCACACTGGCTGCGACCGAGATTATAGATTTAAGAAAAGAGCTCGCCGAGGGAAACCGGTCGATCTTTTCAAGGCATCTTAATGAGCTCATGACAGAAGCCCTTGATAAAAAAGAGCAGATCATGCTGTTTATGAACCGGAGAGGCTACAGCAGCTTCATCAGCTGCAGAAGCTGCGGTGAAGCTGTAAAATGTCCTCATTGCGATGTTTCACTTACGCTGCATCGCGATGGCATGCTGCGCTGTCATTACTGCGGATATGAAACTCCGCGTATGAAGCTGTGCCCGTCCTGTGGTTCTCCGTATCTTGCTCCCTTTGGCTTTGGTACCGAGCGGCTGGAGGAATATGTAAAACAAAGCTTCCCGGATGCCGGAGTTTTACGGATGGATGCGGATACGACACGAAATAAGGGGGGTCACGAAAGGATTCTTGCAGCTTTCCGAGCACATAGGGCGGATATCCTGATCGGAACCCAGATGATAGTTAAGGGACATGATTTTCCGGATGTGACGCTGGTTGGCATGATCGCGGCAGATCTGAGTCTTTCCGCACCGGATTTCAAGGCACAGGAACGTACCTTCCAGCTGATCACACAGGCAGCAGGACGTGCCGGAAGGGACAGAGAAGCAGGTCATGTGATTATCCAGACCTATCAGCCGGAGCACTATGCAATACAGCTTGCTGCCAGGCAGGACTACCGCATATTTTACGAACAGGAGATGGCCTTCCGGAAGCTGATGGGATATCCTCCTGTAGAGAGGCTCATGACGATACAGCTTCAATGTGCAGATGAAAATCTGCTGGATGCGGTTTCCGAGCTCGCAGTTAAGGAAATGTCCGGATACTGTGCAGCCTGTAATGCAGAGCTCATTGGTCCCTTACGGGCTACCGTATACCGGGTTAATGACATTTTCAGAAAAATTATATATATTAAACATGGGTCACATGATATAATTATCCAACTACGGGATCAATGCCAGGAGCTGATCCGTCAGCATGACCGCCGTAGTCAGATCCTGTTAAATTTTGATCTGCAGTAAGATATGCTTTATTTTAATGATGGCATCAGGATAATGACACAAAAATAATGGCATGGAAATAATGACATAACCATAGCAATAGTATAAAGGAGATTTTTTATGGCACTCAGAACAATCCGGGTGATAGGAGACCCGATTCTGGAAAAGGAAACAAAAGCAGTAAAAGAAGTAACTGACAAAACCAAGGAGCTGATCCGGGATATGTTTGATACCATGTATGATGCCAATGGCGTCGGGCTGGCAGCGCCACAGGTTGGTATCCTGCGTCAGATTTTTGTTGTTGATATCGGAGATGGCAAGCGCTTTGTATGCATTAATCCGGAAGTGACTCCGCTTGGGGATGAGGTTCAGACCGGTGAGGAAGGCTGCCTCTCTGTACCGGATAAGCAGGGTATTGTCACCCGTCCCATGAAGGTACATGTCAAGGCAATGGATATTAATTTCCAGCCCTATGAGTTTGATGCAGAAGGGCTTTTAGCCCGGGCTATGGCTCATGAAAACGACCATCTGCATGGCATTATGTATGTGAGCAAGGTCGAGGGTGAACTGGAGGATGTGGAGTACGAAGCCCTGGATGAGGGAGAACAGTAAGGAGAAGCCGTGAAGCTGATTTTTATGGGAACGCCGGACTTTGCAGTAGCGACACTCGATGCGCTGGTCAAAGCCGGACATGAGGTAGCACTTGTTGTCACACAGCCGGACCGTCCGAAGGGACGCTCGCATGAACTTCAGAAATCAGATGTAAAAATTGCCGCAGAGAAATATGGCATCGACGTAATCACTCCGGAGCGGATTCGCAAGGATGAGGAAGCAAAGACAAAGATGCGCGCACTGCATCCGGATGTCATTGTGGTAACCGCATTTGGACAGATCCTGCCGGAAGACATTCTGGAGATTCCGAAATACGGATGCATCAACGTACATGCATCGCTCCTTCCAAAATACCGGGGAGCCGCTCCGATTCAGTGGGCTGTGCTGAATGGTGAAAAGGAAAGCGGCGTCACCACTATGATGATGGATAAGGGACTGGACACCGGTGATATCCTGGAGGTATCACGGGTTCAGCTTGCTCCGAAGGAAACCGGCGGAAGTTTATTTGAGAAGCTTGCAGTTGAAGGCGGTAAACTGATTGTAAAAACACTTACCGACCTGGAGGCTGGTACGCTGACAAGAACCCGGCAGGACGACACACAGGCGACGAAGGTCGGAATCTTTCATAAGTCCTCCGGTCTTATTAACTGGAATGATCCCGCTTTAAAAATCGAGCGCATGATCCGGGGACTGAATCCGTGGCCATCTGCATTCACCTATCTTGCAGGTAAGCAGCTGAAACTCTGGGATGCGGATGTACTGGATGATCATAGTATCTCTCATGACGGATACCGGATGGTTGCATGCGTTGATGAAGATAAGATCCGGATGACAGCAGAGAAGTCCTTGCCGGATCCGGAGGACTACCGCCTGAAAGATCAGCATGGTACGATCTGGACGGATGGAAAGACGCTCAGGATTATGACAGGTGCCGGCGTTCTTAGTATCAATGAGCTGCAGCTGGAAGGAAAGAAGCGCATGACGTGCGCGGAATTTCTGCGAGGACACCGTTTCTCATAATATTTTACGTAAGGAGGCTCAGCATGTACGGTTATGGATATTATCCGATGTACTATGACTGGACATATATTCTCGTTCTGATTGGCGCAGTATTATCTATGATCGCCAGTGCCAATGTGAATCGTGCATTTAACAAGTATGCCCATGTACACTCCCGGATCGGCATCACTGGAGCCAAGGCTGCGGAGCTGATTCTGGAAAAGAACGGGATCCGTAATGTCAGTATCCAGGGAATTCGCGGAAATCTTACAGATAACTATATGCCATCCAGGAAGGTGCTTAATCTCTCGGACGCAACACGTGATTCCGATTCCATTGCGGCAATTGGTGTTGCGGCACACGAGTGCGGACATGCCATACAGGATGCTGACGGTTATGCTCCGCTTATACTGACCCATACAATTAATCCGATCTGCGCAGTGGCGTCAAGAGTTGCCATTCCATTGATATTTTTTGGGCTGATAATCAGTCTGACACCGCTGATAAATCTTGGCATCATCGCGTTTACCATTGCGATTTCCATTCAGATCCTTACACTTCCGGTGGAGTTTAATGCGTCGCGCCGGGCACTTGCAACATTACGGGAATACAATATATTAACGGAGGAGGAGCTTGCAGGTGTGCGTGCAGTCCTGATTGCAGCAGCACTTACCTATGTGGCTGCAGCTGCATCCTCACTGCTCCAGCTTCTGCGACTTGTTTTGATTTCAAGAAGCAGGGATGATCGCAATTAAAAATGAAGCATAATACAGTAGATACAAAAGCACAGATGGTCAGGAGCAATGCCTCGCCCAGAGAGATTGCTCTGGATGTGATTCTCGCGGTACTGGAAGACAAAGCATTCAGCCATATCGCATTGAGGGAAGCTTTAGAGGCGCATGAGGCGCTTCCGGTCCGGGACCGGGGACTTGTGACTCGTCTTACGGAAGGCACCATCGAGTATATGATCCAGCTTGATGCCATACTTAACGACTATGCATCGATAAAGGTTTCCAAAATGAAGCCCTTGATCCGTAATCTCCTTCGTATGACTGCATATCAGATCCTTTATATGGACCGGATTCCTGATGCTGCAGCAATTAATGAAGCTGTAAAAATTGCAAAAAAGCATAAGTTTCAGGGGCTAAGTGGTTTTGTGAATGGCGTATCCCGGAGTATTGCGAGAAACCGGGATCAGATTCTTGCCGGACTCAATGATCCGGATAAAACACCTCTTTTTGTAAGATACTGCCTGCCGGAGTGGCTGTTTCAGTATCTGGATCATATGTACGGTAGAACCGAGGCTTGCAGAATCGCGGAGTATTATATTTCCGGAGATAATGTCAATTATGTACGCTTCCGGGATGGTCATACTGAGGAAATGAAGGGCAATATTTCGGACTCTGAAGCATTTAAACAGGGTGAAATCACAGTACAGGATTATGCGTCCCAGCAGGTCGGTATGATCGCGGATCCCAGGCCTGGAGATCTCGTCGTGGATGTGTGTGCTGCCCCCGGAGGAAAAAGCTGCCATGCGGCAGCACTTTTAAATGGAACAGGGATGGTGGATGCACGTGATATCTCGTCTGAGAAGGTACGGATGATAGACGAAAACATCAGGCGTCTGGGGCTTGGCAATATCCGGACCAAGGTATGGGATGCCAGGATCCTGGATGAAGACCTGATACAAGCGGATGGCAGCGGAAAGGCGGACATTGTGCTATGCGATCTGCCGTGTTCCGGACTTGGAATCATCGGTAAAAAACCGGACATCCGGTACTCGGTGAGTCTTGAGGATATAAAATCACTACAGCAGCTGCAAAGAGAGATCCTTAAGACAGCTGTATGCTATGTAAAACCCGGAGGAAAGCTTCTGTACTCGACTTGCACCCTTACGAGAGAAGAAAACGAGGATAATGCTGCCTGGATTGAAACGGAGCTTAGACTTCAGAAGGTAAAGGAAATAAAATTTCTGCCCGGGAACCCATCGGATGGGTTCTTTATCAGTGAATTTATAAAGAAGTGAAATGGAAAATTTAAGAGACCTGGAATTAGATGATGTAAAAAAGCTGATGATATCTCTAGGTGAGAAGCCGTTTCGTGCAGAGCAGATTTATACCTGGCTGCATCAGAAGCTGGTTGGCTCCTATGAGGAAATGAGCAATATATCAAAGACTCTGAGAGAGCATCTGGCGGAACAATATTTTGTTTCTCTGCCGGAGGCGGTTCAGATCCTGGTATCCAAACTGGATGGAACCCGGAAGTATATTTTCCGCATGGAAGATGGCAATGTAATAGAATCTGTGTGGATGCCGTATCAGCACGGGATATCTGTCTGTATTTCCAGCCAGGTAGGCTGTAGGATGGGATGCCGTTTTTGTGCATCCACCCTTGACGGTCTCGCCCGCAATTTAAGCTCCGGAGAGATGCTCTCTCAGGTATACCAGATGCAGAAGCTATCCGGTGAACGCATTTCCAATATCGTAATTATGGGTTCCGGTGAACCTCTGGATAATTACGACAATCTGACACGGTTTATCCGGATGATTTCCGATCCGCATGGCCTCAATATTTCCAGAAGAAACATCACCATTTCCACCTGTGGCATTGTACCGAATATACGTCGTCTCGCAGATGAAAATTACGGTGTGACTCTGGCACTGAGCCTCCATGCTCCTAATGACGAGGTCCGGAAAACCCTGATGCCGATTGCAAATAAGTACTCACTCTCGGAGGTTCTGCCGGCGATCGAGTATTACTTTGAAAAAACAGGACGCAGAGTCACATTTGAGTATTCCGTCGTGGAGGGAGTCAATGATAACGCCGGAGAAGCAGAGGAGCTTGCAAGACTGATCATGGGCATGAAGCATGGAGGCAGGCTGCAATGCCATGTCAATCTGATCCCGGTAAATCCCATTAAGGAGCGTGCATGGAAACGACCGGATCGTAAAAAAATCGAGAGCTTCCAGCATATCCTTGAACGGCATGGTATCGCAGCTACCATCCGTAGAGAAATGGGAGCGGATATTTCCGGTGCCTGCGGTCAGTTAAGACGCAGCTTCTTGGAAGATTCTGAACAGTAATAATGGAAACAGGAGAGCTACATGATTTTTTTTGCAGAAACCGATAAAGGAAAACGCAGGAGAATGAATCAGGATTATGTCTATGGAACCGATCAGCCGATCGGTGCATTGGATGATCTGTTTCTTCTTGCAGATGGTATGGGCGGACATAAAGCCGGAGATTATGCCTCCCGATATCTGGTGGAGGAATTAAAAAAGTACTTTGCCAATACCAGTTCGGGGCCTGTAGTAAGGCTGTTGCAAAAGGGAATCGAAAGCATCAATGCGGAGCTTTACATGCTTTCCAGAGAAAATGAAAGCCTGAGCGGCATGGGGACCACTCTGGTAGCAGCGGTCATTGAGCAAGAGGTAATGACCGTTGCCAATATCGGAGATTCCCGATGCTACTTAATTCATGGAAATACCATCCGCCAGATCACCAGAGACCACTCCTATGTGGAAGAAATGGTGGAGCGGGGTATGATGCGCCGTGGCTCACCTGAATATCTCAGGGCAAGAAATATCATTACCCGTGCGGTTGGCATTGAACCAACCGTCGAAGCCGATTTTTTTGAAATTGACTTAAGTGAGGGAGATTTTGTGCTCTTATGCTCTGACGGACTGTTTAATATGGTCGATAATGAAAGCATCCTGAGCATCGTCCGGGACGATTCCTCTATCCAGGATAAAGGCAGGGCATTAATTGATATGGCCAACATCAATGGAGGCAGGGATAATATCGGCGTTGTGCTGATTGATCCCTTCCATAAGGAGGTGACGGAATGATGCTTCAGGAGGGTCAGCTTCTGGATGGACGTTACCAGATAGAAAATATGATTGGTCAGGGCGGTATGAGCTACGTATACCGTGCTTACGATCAGAAAATGTGTCGAACGGTCGCCATTAAGGTACTAAAGGAAGAATACTGCGAGGATGAGGAGTTTATCCGTAAATTCCAAAACGAAGCGCAGGCGGCAGCCAAGCTCAATCATCCTAATATTGTCGCCGCTTATGATGTAGTGGATGATGAAAAAGCCAAGCTTCATTATATTGTTATGGAGCTGGTGGAAGGGATCACTCTTAAAAACTATATCCAGCGGAAGGGACGCCTGGGCAATCGGGAAACGATTGGCATTGCGCTGCAGGTGATCTCCGGCATTGAACAGGCACATAAAATGAACATTGTACACCGGGATATCAAGCCGCAGAATATGATTGTGGGAGAAGACGGTGTTGTTAAGGTTGCCGATTTTGGTATTGCGAGAGCTGCAACGCAGCAGACAGTGAATGCAACTGTCATGGGTTCTGTACATTATATTTCACCGGAACAGGCACGCTCCGGTGTGTCGGATGAACGTTCGGACATCTACTCCTTTGGCTGTACGATGTATGAAATGCTTACCGGTAAAGTGCCTTATGACGGAGATACCTCCGTTGCCGTTGTTTTTGCGCATCTCAAGAATAAAATTCCGCGGGTGCATGATCTGGTACCTGATGTATATCCCGCACTGGATATGGCGGTCTATAAATGCATGCAGAAAAAATCCTCTCTCCGGTATCAGCACATCAGTGATCTGGGGGCGGATCTCCGCATGGCACTGAAGGATCCGGAAGGCTCCTTTATGAATGCTGCCGCTGACGAGGAAGCTCTTGGGGAAACGAGAGTGCTTACCAGTGATGAGATGCAGGAGCTTAAGGAAAAGCGGAAATCTGCTCCAAAGATAAAAGAAAAAGAAACAGACACAGACTCGGAGACAAACAGCGAAGCTTCTGTTGTAAAAAGCATTTCTCATATCAACCGGGCGATCTCGATTGTGTGTGCGCTTCTGATCCTGGGCATTATCGGATTTCTTGCCATCCGGATCCACGGCTTTTTTAAGGAATCCCGTGAGATCACGGTAACATCCGCAGCAGAAAGCACGGCTGAAGTGGAAAGTGCTTCGCAGGAGGTAAATATTACAATTTCAGCTTTGGAAATCCGCATGCCGGATATCCTGGGTATGAGTGTTGATGAAGCAGAGGACTATCTCTCTGACTATAATATGCACATCCGTACTGCCAATGAAGAGTATTCAGACCGATACAATGAGGGATTAATCATAAGCTATCCCAATAAAAAGTATGAATCCGGCGATGTTGTAGATGTGACCGTTTCCAAGGGACCGGCAACGATAATTTTTTATGATAAAAACAAGCCGGATCAGCTCGACGGGCTGCACGCAATGAAGCTTGAGGATCTGGAAAAAGAGCTTAAGGATCGAAATATTTCCTATACTGTTAAGACAGAATCCAGTGATACTGTCTCAACGGGATATATCATTGCCACCAATAAACCGGACACCAGTGGCTCCGAGCAGCTGGTGATTACCGTAAGTGAAGGAAAAAATACAAAAACAGTAACGGTTCCAAATCTCCTCGGTAATACAGAGGAGGGAGCAGCCGCTGCGTTGAAACAGGCAGGACTTAAGACCGGAAATATCACATATCAACCGGATACATCCAATCCTGCAGGAGTGGTGATCCATCAGTCCCAGGCTCCCGGCAGTCCTGCGGAACCAGATCAGATGATAAGCTTTACCGTCAGCTCCGGACCGGATGGACAGTCCTCTGTTAAGGCAGCTTCCTCGGAAAATGAGGAAAACGGATCTCAGAGCTACTGGTACGCAAGTATCAATCAGGCTGTAACGCTGGGAACCGGCGGCCCCGGAATTGATGGTTCCATGGTGGTGTCAATCCGGCTCCGGCAGGACCATAACGGAGAGAGCTATTATACAACCTTGCAGGGTGCCAGAAGCTATCCGCTCGGTACAGAGCTGCAGGTGGTTTTTTCCAGTATAAAAGGCGAAGCCGGAATATCCTCCGGCACTGTGGAAGTGGTTGATGCACAAAATGATACGGTGATTGCAGAATTTCCGGTAACATTTGCACCTGAATCATAAAAAGTGGGGGCACATGAGTCTGACAGGTAAAATATTTAAAGGTATCGGTGGTTTTTATTATGTCCATACTTCAGAGGGAGACTATGAATGCCGTGCCAAGGGTGTTTTCCGGAACCGGAATGAAAAGCCGGTCGTCGGAGACATGGCGGAAATTGAACCCAAGGAGGATTCCGAGAAGCAGAGGCAGGGCAATGTGATCCGCATCCTGCCCAGAAAAAATCTGCTGGTTCGTCCGGAAGTCAGCAATGTAGACCAGGCGGTCATTGTGGTATCTCTCAAGGATCCCGCACCAAACCTCAATATGCTGGACCGGTTTCTGATCAATATGGAGCAGCTGGAGATCCCCGTTATCATATTTTTTAATAAAAGCGATCTTGTTTCGGACAGCCGTGAGGAAGCAGAGGAAATGCGGATTGTCCGAATCTATCAGAGCATTGGATATAAAACGCTTGTGCTTAATACCAGGACAAATCAGTATCTTCCTGACATCCTTAAAATACTGGAAGGAAAGACCAGTGTTCTTTCCGGTCCATCCGGAGTAGGTAAGTCTACACTGACCAACATGATTCATCCTGAAGCCAAAATGGAGACCGGAGAGATTTCACGCAAAATAAAAAGAGGCAGAAACACAACACGTCATGCCGAGTTCTTTTACATAGGCGATCATACGTATATCCTTGATACACCAGGTTTTACGTCTCTATATGTACGTGAAATCCCCTCGGATCGGCTGATGTATTACTATCCGGAGTTTGAGAGCTACCGCACAAAATGCCGTTTTCATAACTGCGTACATATCGGAGAAAAGGACTGCGCTGTGAAACGCGCTGTGCAGGAGGGTGAAATTTCCGAGGAGCGCTATGCAAGCTATGTGCAGCTATATCAGGAACTAAAGGAGCAGGAACAGCACTACTAACAGTAGTATGAGAAAGGACAGTCTTTTATGAATTGTACATTATCCCCCTCTATACTCGCCGCTGATTTTGCAAATCTTGCGGAAGACATAAAGAGAGCAGAACAGGCAGGCATTGACTGCTTCCATTTTGATGTAATGGATGGAAGCTTTGTGCCGAACATTTCCTTTGGTGCACCAGTAATCAAGGCATTGAGGAGCAGAAGCCATGCTTTTTTTGATGTGCATATGATGGTTGAGGAGCCGGGTCGTTATATAGAGGATATGAAAAATGCAGGCGCGGACAGCATTACCGTACATCAGGAAGCCTGCCGTCATCTTGACAGAACCATCCATCAGATCCGAGAGGCCGGTCTGAAAGCAGGCGTCGCATTGAATCCTGCGACACCAGTAAGTACATTGGACTGTATCCTGCCGATGGTGGATCTTGTTCTGATCATGTCTGTAAATCCCGGCTTCGGAGGACAGAAGCTGATTCCGTATACACTGGATAAAATCAGAACCTTGCGTAGAGAATCCGAGGAAGCCGGCATGGATCTTACGATAGGCATTGACGGAGGCGTCAATTTGCAAAATCTTACCTCTGTACTGGACGCAGGTGCGGATTTCATCATTGCAGGCAGCGCCGTTTTTCAGCCGAATAATAAAATTGAGGAGAATGTCAATGCCATGCGGAAGCTCATGGGAGGCAGAGAGTGAAACACATTGCGGCAATCAACGATTTAAGTGGGGTCGGCTGGTGCTCGCTTTCCGTCATTCTGCCGGTACTTTCTTATATGGGGTATTGCGTAAATCCTGTACCCACTGCAGTTCTAAGTAATCATACCGCCTTTCCATATGCGTATTCAGTAAGTCTCACAGAGAGCCTTAAGCCCTACCTCGATGCCTGGGATAAAAACGGATTTCAACAGGATGCCATACTGATCGGATATCTTGGATCACCGGAGCAGGCGGATGTGCTGTACCAATTCCTTACCCATGCAAGAGAAAAAAATCCGGAGCTTATCATTATTCTGGATCCTGTTATGGGGGATCATGGCAGGCTGTATCGTAACATCACTTCCAGGTACATTGACTCCATGCGGAAGCTGATCCGGCTTGCAGACCTTTGCTGTCCTAATCTAACTGAGGCTGCATTCCTGTCTGACCTGGATTATCAGGGGATAACGTACGCGCTTACACAGTGCACATCAGAAGAGGGCAGAAAAATGGTGCTTAACGCAATGTTTTCCGGCTTGTCCTGCCTTACAGAAGGAAAAATTGTTGTTACCGGCATAGATTGCGGAGATCTTTATCAAAATGCGGTATGGCAGCCGGATGCAGAGCTTCAGATCCTTTATAATTCAAAATCCGGTGCCGGACGACCCGGAACCGGAGATCTGTTTGCATCCATCATGACAGGAGACTATCTGGAAACCGGAGATCTTGTCAATAGTGTAAAACGAGCAGCGGATTTTGTGGCGCTGTCGGTAAAACACTCAGAGGAGGAAGCTCTTGCACCGGTATTTGGTGTTCAGTTTGAGGATATTCTCAGTCGTATATGACTTGAAAAACCCTTGGATTGCTTGTATAGTAAATTGTTGATATGTCTGAAAGAAAGTTCTGTCACTCAGGCATGATTTATAACGTTACGGGAGGATGAAGTTTCCATGTTGGATATTAAATTTGTCAGAGAAAACCCTGACATAGTCAAGGAAAATATCCGGAAGAAATTCCAGGATCAGAAGCTTGTTCTGGTTGATGAAGTCATCAAATATGATGCGGAAGCCAGAAAGGTACAGCAGGAGGCAGATGAACTGAGAGCCAGAAAGAATCAGCTTTCAAAGCAGATCGGCGCTCTCATGGCACAGGGCAAAAAAGAAGAAGCCGCAAAGGTGAAAGAGGATGTAGCCCGCCAGTCGGAAAGACTTAAGGAGCTGGAAGCTCAGGAGCCAAAGCTGCAGGAGGAAGTTACCAAGCGTATGATGGTAATTCCCAACATCATTGATCCTTCTGTACCGATTGGTCCGGATGATACGCATAATGTGGAAAACGAGAGATTCGGAGAGCCCAAGGTTCCTGATTTTGAAGTGCCTTATCATACAGATATTATGGAAAGCTTCGGAGGCATTGATCTTGATGCTGCCGGACGTGTTGCCGGAAACGGCTTCTATTATCTGGTCGGTGATATCGCAAGACTTCATTCTGCCATCTTATCCTATGCCCGTGATTTCATGATTGACAGAGGATTTACCTATGTTATCCCGCCTTACATGATTCGTTCCAAGGTAGTGGATGGCGTTATGTCCTTTGCGGAAATGGATGCCATGATGTATAAAATCGAGGGAGAGGATCTGTATCTGATCGGAACCTCAGAGCACTCCATGATCGGACGCTTTATTGATCAGATTATACCTCACGAGCAGCTGCCGCTTACTCTGACCTCCTATTCTCCCTGCTTCCGTAAGGAAAAGGGCGCCCATGGCATAGAGGAGAGAGGCGTTTACCGTATCCATCAGTTTGAGAAGCAGGAGATGATCGTAGTCTGCGAGCCGGAGGATGCAATGAGCTGGTACAATAAGCTCTGGAAAAATACCGTTGATTTCTTCCGTTCCATGGACATCCCGGTACGGACACTGGAGTGCTGCTCCGGAGATCTGGCTGATCTCAAAGTAAAGTCCTGTGATGTCGAGGCATGGTCTCCAAGACAGAAAAAGTACTTTGAGGTCGGTTCCTGCTCCAATCTTGGCGATGCTCAGGCAAGGAGACTCCATATCCGCATCAAGGGAGAGGATGGCAAAAATCATCTGGCTTATACGCTTAACAATACCTGCGTAGCACCACCAAGAATGCTGATTGCCTTCCTTGAGAACCGTCTGCAGGCAGATGGAACTGTAACCATCCCGGAGGTTCTGAGACCTTATATGGGTGGAAAGTCTGTTCTGGTTCCGAAGTATAATTCCATTACCGGAAAGAAAAACTGATCCCGGACGCCGGAGTCTTTTAGATCTGCTTTTCTGATTTTTTGTTAATATAATCGTATGTTGTCCCTGTTTTCATTATGCGATATACTGTTAATCACTAATGAAAGCAGGGGTAATTTTATGTTGGAGCCAGTCATTAAGGTCCGTGATCTTTATAAAATCTTTCATATCGGAGACAATAAGGTCTATGCCCTTAACGGAGTGTCCTTTGATGTGTACCAAGGCGAATTTATAGCCATTATCGGTACCTCAGGATCCGGAAAATCCACCTGTCTCAATATGCTTGCAGGTTTGGAAAAACCCTCACAGGGTATGATCCAGATTGGCGGCAAGCGTATTGACCGTATGAATGAATCCCAGCTTGTCAAATTTCGCAGGATGCATGTCGGATTTATTTTCCAAAGCTATAATCTGATTGCTTCGATGAATGCCATTGAGAATGTTGCAATGCCGCTGATGTTTCGTGGGGTACCGTCGGAGGAACGCATTCGCCTCGCAAAAAAATATATGGATATGATCGGGATCCTGGATCAGGCAAAGCATATGCCCAATCAGATGTCCGGAGGTCAGCAGCAGCGAGTCGGCATTGCCCGCGCACTTGTGGTAGATCCGGAAATCATATTTGCAGATGAGCCCACCGGAAATCTGGATTCCCATACCACGGATGAGGTTCTTAAGCTGCTGAGCAGTATTGTATCAGGGCAGCATCGGACCTTAATCATGGTTACGCATGATCCTCATATTGCAGCGTATGCTGACCGGCAGCTGCGGATTGTGGATGGTCAGATCACGGAAATGCTGATACGTCAGGACAGTGCCATAGAGCAGAAAATCCTTTTGGAAAATCAGAAGCCTCCTTTTGCAGATGTCCATGTGCGTGAAAATACAGAAGAAAGCGGTAAGGTAAACGGAGCATGTTAAGTCAAATCTTTCATAAATCAATAGCCTCAATCGCTGCAGGACTGGCGGCAGCTGTTATGCTGAGCACTCTTATGCCTGTAAGCGTCAGGGCGTCCTATGTAGATACCAATCTCAATACGTTTATACATGATGCAGAGGATCTCCAGGTGGGTTATGTAGGTCAGGATATGCAGCTCCATGTACGGATCGGGTACAATGGCGTCAACGGTCTGTATAATCCTGCAACAGATGAGATCAATAATGTAAGGGTTCGTCTTTCCAATGATCAGAACTATCTTACGATTACAGACAGTTCTCCCAATACATCCCCTAAAAATAATCCATATAAAGAAGATTCCGAGGATGATTCCGAAGCCGCCGCTCATGATGCGTACAATGAGGGATGGAAAAACGGTATACAAAGGGCATATAATGCCAGCATAGGCCTTACATATCCTGTTGACGGTGGAAAATATCCGTTTGAAGTCAACAACTCCATTTTTACGCAGGAGCAGAATCTCGGTACCCTGAAAAAAGGACAATATACCGAGGCTGTATTTAATGTTACTGTGAGAAGCGATGCACTGCAGGACGCAGGAAGCTCCGGGTCCTATTTCGGGATACCGTTTACGATCTGGTATGACGTGCCTGCCAATTCCACAGGTGCTTCCGGTCATCTTTTAAAAACAGAATTTGTAAATGTATATATTGCCGCTGCCGGCGATGTTACGGTTCCATCTGCAACGGTCAAAGACAAGACCTTTGCAATCGGAGAAAATCAGTCCACACCAAAGGGAAGCCCTGCTTCCGTCATGGAATTTGGTGTGAATCTGAGAAACCAGAAATCACAGCCACTGTATGATGTCAATGTGCATCTCAATACGGTGTTAGCCAAGGATCTGGATGTACAGAAAACTGCTAATTCCAAAAGCTCGGCGACGACCGATTTTCCTTTTAACATTAATGAAGCCAACTATGACAGACATTTTGACGTAATTCAACCGGAAGAAACATTCGCACCTCCGTACTCTATGTCTGTTAAAAAGACAGCTGCCGCCGGATACTATCCTTTAAGCTATACTGTAACGTATAAGCAGACACCCACGGCAACGGTAAGCATCTCAGAGGATTATACATTTTATGTTAATATCACAAATCCTGCGATGACTGAAACAGAGACGGAAACTTACCGGGAGTTTAACGAAAACGACCGTACCAAGGCACGTATTGTTGTGGATTCGTATCACACGGAGCCGGAGAAGGTATACGCAGGACAGCCCTTTACACTGGTACTTAACATGAAAAATGCATCCTCCAGCATCAGTGCCAGCAACCTCCTTTTTACCATGGAGTCGGAAAAGGTTTCAGACTCAGCGGTTTTTGCTATGCAGGGAGGAACCAGCTCCATTGCGGTAGACAGTCTTGCCGCAGGCGCTTCTACAGAGCTTAAAATCGGCATGCAGGCAGCTTCCGGCGTAGATCCGAGATCGTACAGCCTGAAGATCCATGAAAAATATGACTCTCCGGAATTTAAAAATGCGGCTGAGGATGTAGAGGTTGATATCAACGTATTACAAAATGCACGGCTCTCGGTCTCCAATTTTGATGTCATGCCGGCATCCATTGAGGTTGGAAATGAAGCCGATGTCATGTTTGGTATTAATAATACCGGCAAGGTTACACTTTATAATGTTGAGGCATCCTTTGCTGCGGATTCTATTAAATCTGCTTCCACCTACGTAGGTAATATCAAGCCCGGTGAAACCGGAAACGTAGATGTCATGCTGGAGGGCATTGCTCCGACAACGGATGACGGAACCATCGCTGTTACAATTACTTATGAAGATGTGGACGGCAATCCATCCTCGCAGGCAGAATCCGTAAATCTCATGGTCACGGAGGCAATGGATAACTTTCAAAATGAAGCTATGGAAATGCCGGAGGAGAAGCCTTCTTTTATAAAGAAATACAAGGTACCTCTATTGATTGGAGTATGCGGTTTGATTGCAGCTGGTTTCGGCATGCATCATTTCCGTAAGAAAAAGAAAAACGAGGCGGAAGATGAGACCATCTGATCTGATCAGGCTTGCATTTAGCAATCTGAAAAGGAGAAAGACAAGAACTGTACTGACCGTTCTGGGTGTGGTGATCGGCACTGCATCCATCGTTGTCATGGTAAGTCTCGGTCTCGGAATGTCCAGCATGCTGCTTGCTTCCTACCAGAGCTCAGGTTCGCTTACAATGGTCACGGTATATGGAGGCTACGGGGATCAGGATCATCAGCTTACCGATCAGGTGATTTCCGATTTTGCAGCTATCCCGCATGTAACCGGTACATCTCCATCTCTTTCCGTAAATGTAGAAATGCGTTCCGGGGCATATACAGCTAATACCTCCATTATAGGGGTTTCCCAGGATTACTTCAGGGATATGGAGCTTGCATCCGGAAGCATTCCCAAGCCGGACCAGCCGACGCTCAGCATTGTATATGGCAATACGTCCTGCTCTTACTTTATCAAAGGGCAGGATTACTCACAGTTCAAGCAGGTTGACCCGGAAAAGGATACCATTTTTTTTACATTTCCAGATGGGTATACCGGGAGTTCTGACAGTAAATATGGCACTGGAGGAGACGATGGCGGTCAGCAGAAGGGTAACAAGAAAAAATATATCCTGGAGAGGGCAGGTCTGATGGCTGGCGGACCGGATCATTTTTCTATGGACAGCATGAATATTTACGCTGATATTGATACCTTTAAGACCTTCTTACGGAAGATCTATAAAAAAAATCTGGTTCCGAATCCTGCCACCAATAAAAATGGAAAGCCGCTCAGATATTACGTTTATGATCAGGCATATGTTTTTGTCGATGACATGGATAATGTACAGTCTGTTCAGAAAAGTATTACTGATATGGGGTACGAAGCCAGCTCCAACATGCAGTGGCTAGAGCAGGCACAGCAGACGCTCAATACGGTACAGCTGGTACTTGGCGGAATTGGTGCGGTGTCCCTCCTGGTCGCGGCAATCGGTATCATGAATACCATGATGATGTCGATCTATGAAAGAACCAGGGATATCGGTGTCATGAAGGTTCTCGGATGTGATATGAAGGATATCCGGAACATGTTTCTTGCGGAGTCTGCGATCATCGGACTGATGGGCGGCATTGCGGGCATCATCTTAAGTATGTTGATTTCCGCAGTGATAAATTATTTTACAGGAAGCCAGAGCGAGCTTGTCTCCAATCTAACCCAGAGCTGGGGACAGTCCGCAGCCAGAATTTCGCTGATTCCACCCTGGCTGATCCTTGCGGCAATTGTGTTTGCCATGGTTGTTGGTTCATTTTCCGGATATCTGCCTGCAGTACGGGCTATGAAGCTGAGTCCTCTGGCAGCAATCCGTAATGAATAAATACATAAGCATATTAGTAAGAAGTGAGGTACTCAATGCTAAAAGTCGCTAAATTCGGAGGCAGCTCCTGCGCATCTGCCGAACAGTTTCAGAAGGTAAAAAACATAATCATGCAGGACAGGGGACGGAGATATATCATTGTCTCTGCGCCAGGAAAACGCAATGCAAAGGATACAAAGGTAACAGATCTTTTGTATAAGCTGTATGATGCTGTAGAACAGGATGGAGATGCAGAAGGAATTCTCAAAAAAATCCAGAAAAGATATCAGGATATTATTGACGGACTTGGGCTTGACTTCAGTCTTTCCGAGGATTTCCAGAACATTTTTGATAATCTGAAATCAGGTGCGGGTAAGGATTATGCCGCTTCCCGTGGAGAGTACCTCAACGCCAAGCTTATGGCAGCATATCTTGGCTTTCAGTTTATTGATGCAGTGAACTGTATCGAGTTCAATGATGACCGAAGCTGTAATTTTGAAAAGACAGAGGAGAAAATCCGTAAGCAGCTGGAGGGCGTGGATTATGCCGTTATCCCCGGATTTTACGGTGCCGATCAAAATGGACATACCATTACCTTTACAAGAGGCGGATCCGATGTCACCGGATCTCTCATTGCTGCCGGTATAAATGCAGATCTTTATGAGAACTGGACGGATGTATCCGGATTTCTGGTTGCAGATCCGAGAATCGTTAAAAATCCGGAGGTAATTGACTATATTACCTACAAGGAATTAAGAGAGCTAAGCTATATGGGTGCAGGTGTGCTGCATGAGGATGCGATCTTCCCAGTACGTAAGGAGGGCATTCCAATCCAGATAAAAAATACCAACCGACCCGAGGATCATGGTACAATGATTGTCGCCAATACGCTCAAGAAGCCGAGATTTACCATCACGGGCGTTACCGGTAAAAAGGATTTCTGTTCCATCAATATTGAAAAAGCTATGATGAACTCGGAAATCGGATTTGGCCGCAAGGTGCTTTCTGTGCTCGAGGACTGCGGCATCAGCTTCGAGCACCTGCCCTCCGGCATCGATACCATGACGCTTGTGATTCATCAGGAGGAGCTTGAGAAATACGAGCAGAAGGTCCTGCAGGGGATCCAGCGGGCTGTAAATCCAGATCTGATCGAGCTGGAATCTGATATTGCACTGATCGCAGTGGTTGGCAGAGGCATGAAATCCTCAAGAGGTGTTGCCGGCAGGGTATTCAGCGCGTTGGCACACGAGTATATTAATATCAAAATGATTGATCAGGGCTCCAGTGAGTACAATATTATCATCGGAGTCCGGAATGAGGATTTTGAAAATGCCATCCGGGCGATTTATAATATGTTTGTGCTTTCCGCAAGCTAAATGAAGGCCTCCCGGGTTCTGAACCCCCGGGAGGCTTCGTTGGTAATATACTTAACTTTTTGACGAGAGACTCATCCAACTCACACATCCTGACAAAATGAAATCAAAAGAAAGAGTGAACATGAAAATTGTAGTGATCGGCGGAGGTCCTGCCGGTATGATGGCGGCGTATGCCGCAAAATCGGAAAATCCGGAAGCGCAGGTTACATTACTGGAAAAAAACGAAAAGCTTGGAAAAAAGATATTCATTACAGGAAAGGGCAGAGGCAATCTGACCAATGCATGTAATACGGAGGATCTGCTGGAGCACTATGTTACAAATCCGCGGTTTCTATACTCAGCTGTTTATGATTTTACCAATAAAGATGTGATAAAGCTGATGGAAAAAGGCGGGTGCAGAGTTAAAATTGAACGAGGCGACAGAGTCTTTCCGGTATCAGACCATGCCTACAGTATTACAGACTGTCTTAAAAGATACCTGAAAAAATCCGGTGTCAATATAGGCTACAATACCTGTGTGAAATCGCTCCTCATCTCAGAAAAAAAGGATTCAGATCAGATACTCCGTTACGTAACCGGATTGGAAACCGACAAAGGTCATCTCAACGCCGATCGGATTATTGTGGCAACCGGAGGGCTGTCCTATCCGTCCACCGGGTCTACAGGAGATGGCTATCGCTTTGCGGAGTCCGCCGGCATGCAAGTTACGGAATGCTTTCCCTCCCTGGTAAGTCTCGATGTACATGAGGAAGACATACGTATGCTGCGGGGGCTTAAGCTTAAAAATATAAGCATTGAAATTAAGGATGAGCAGGGAAAGGTTGTATATCAGGACTTTGGAGATCTGGATTTTATTAATCAGGCACTTTCCGGTCCGGTCATACTATCAGCATCAACGCATGTTACACGATTTCTCAATGCCAAAGATCCAAAGCAGCATAAAATTCTTACGCTGCATATCAATCTCAAGCCGGCACTTACAGATCGGCAGCTTGATGAAAGACTACTGCGGGATTTTAACACATATCGTAATAAGGAGCTGCGTAATGCCTTGTCCGACCTTCTGCCTGCCACATTGATACCGGTTTTCCTGAAACGCCTTGAAAAGACAGGGGTAGATATCAATCAGAAGGTGACTGTAGTATCTAAAGAAAGCAGAAAAAAGCTGCTGGACCTTCTTAGGAATTTTACTTATACTATAGCAGGCACCGGCAATTTCAGGGAAGCCATTGTAACACAAGGCGGCGTTTCAGTTAAAGAAATTAACCCGAGAACCATGGAATCCAAAAAAGTGCAGGGTCTTTATTTTGCCGGAGAGGTGCTGGATGTCGATGGCTACACCGGCGGTTTTAATATGCAGATGGCATTTTCCACAGGGCATCTTGCAGGCGTAAGTGCCGCCAAAGCATAAACAAAAAATTAAGCTTCGCAGAGCAGACAGGAAGGTAAAAATGCCATATAGTATTGCAATTGATGGTCCTGCTGGAGCAGGGAAATCTACCATTGCCAAGGCAGTGGCAAAAGAACTTGGATATGTTTATGTTGATACCGGAGCAATGTATCGCGCCGTGGGTCTTTTTTGTCTCCGGAAGGAACTGCCGTTGAAGGACCAGGGAATGGTCTCCGCAGCCATCCGGGACATTGATATTTCCATTGCATATGATCAGGATGGAGCGCAGCAGGTATTTCTTAATGGAGAAAATGTGTCAAAAGAAATCCGCACCGAGGAAGTCGGGAATGCGGCGTCTCTAGTGTCACAGTACCAGCCGGTGCGGGACAAGCTCGTTTCCCTCCAGCAGAAACTTGCCTCTGAAACCTCGGTTGTAATGGACGGGAGGGACATTGGAACCAAGGTCCTGCCTCATGCAGACACAAAAATATATCTTACAGCTTCTGTAGATGTCCGTGCTAAGCGGAGAACCCTTGAGTATGCCTCCAAAGGAATATCGGCGGATTTTGCAGAAATCAGAAAGGATGTAGAAGCACGGGACTATCAGGATATGCATCGGAAAAATTCACCGCTGGTACAGGCAGAGGATGCCATACTGGTGGATTCCTCCGAGCTTACGATTGATGAAACCATTGACAGGATCCTGGAGCTTGCCATGAAAAAATAAAACTATGAATGTGAAACTTGCTAAAACAGCCGGCTTCTGCTTTGGAGTTCAGCGTGCGGTCGATACCGTTTATGAAATACTTGCGAGAGAACAGGAAAAAGCTCCTGAGGATCGTAAGCCCATCTTTACCTTTGGTCCGATCGTACATAATGACCAGGTGGTACAGAAGCTTAAAAGCCGGGGCGTGGAAGTGATTGCCTCCGAGGATGAGCTTAAGAATGTGAAAAATGCCATCGTGATTATCCGGGCACACGGTGTCGGGAAAAGGATCTACGACATCATGCATGACAATCATTTGGAAATTATCGATGCGTCCTGTCCCTTTGTCCGGAAAATCCAGAGGCTGGTGCATGATCATACATCGCAGGGCGAAACGACATGGATTGCAGGGAATCCTTTGCATCCTGAAATTCAGGGAATTGTAGGATGGGCTGACGGAGATGTACGTACGATCCCGGATCCCGAAAGCGCAGAGCGTCTGCCGGAGGGGAATGGACAAAAAATATTCCTTGTTGCGCAGACGACATTCAATGTTGACAAATTCAAAGTAATTGTTGATATTTTGCAGAAAAAGGGATATTATGTTAATGTTATAAATACGATTTGCAACGCAACTTTCGAAAGGCAGACAGAAGCTAAGGAGCTCGCGAAACACTCCGATGCTATGATTGTCATTGGAGGAAGCAGTTCATCAAACACAAAGAAACTATTTGAGATTTGTTCGGCAGAATGCCAGAAAACCCAGCTGATACAGACGGTCAAAGATCTTGAATTAGAAAAAGATGATGCGATTGGAAACGTAGGTATTACAGCAGGGGCAAGCACCCCAAAAGAAATAATAGAGGAGGTTCTAACTTATGTCAGAAATGAGTTTTGAACAAATGCTTGAAGGATCACTGAAATCAATTCATGCGGGGGAGATTGTTACTGGTAAAGTCATCAGTGTAAAGCCTGATGAGATCGCACTGAACATCGGCTATAAGTCAGATGGTATCATGACTAGAAACGACTACAGCGCTGATAATTCACTTGATCTAACCACAGTTGTAAATGTTGGTGATGAAATCGAGTGCAAGGTTAAAAAGGTCAATGACGGCGAGGGTCAGGTAGTGCTTTCACACAGAGAGGCACTTCAGAGCAAGGCTTCTGAGGAGCTTAGAAAGGCCTTTGAGGAAAAGACCGTGCTTACCGGAAAGGTTGTTCAGGTTGTCAAGGGCGGTCTGAATGTTGAAGTTGATGGAGCAAGAGTATTTGTTCCTGCATCTCTTGTATCCGATACATTTGAGAGAGATCTCACAAAGTATCAGGGACAGGATATCAAGTTCATTATTACCGAGTTCAATCCGCAGAAGAGAAGAGTAATCGGAGACAGAAAGCAGCTGATGCTTGCTGAAAAGAAGGAAATGCACGATAAGCTCTTCAGCGAGCTTAAGGTTGGCGATGTACGTACCGGTGTCGTAAAGAATCTCACAGATTTCGGTGCTTTCATTGATCTTGGCGGAGCTGATGGTCTGCTTCACATTTCCGAGATGAGCTGGGGCAGAATCGAGAATCCCAAGAAGCTCTTTAAGCCGGGTCAGGAAGTTAAGGTTCTTGTAAAAGAGATTAATGATGAGAGAATCGCTCTTACCAGAAAGTTCCCGGAGGAGAATCCTTGGAAGGATGCCGAGACCAAGTATGCAGTAGGCTCTATCGTACAGGGTAAGGTTGCCCGTATGACAGATTTCGGCGCATTCATTGAGCTTGATAAGGGTATTGATGCTCTGCTTCATGTTTCTCAGATTTCCAGAGAGCATGTTAACAAGCCATCTGATGTACTTGAAGTAGGTCAGGATATCACTGCTAAGGTTGTAGATCTTGATGTAGAGAATCACAAGATTTCTCTTTCCATCAAAGCACTGCTTCCAGGCAATGATGACAGAAAAGAAGATCCGGATGTAGCTGATGTTGACATTGAGGCTGTTGGACAGGCTGAGGCTGCAAAGATAGACGATACAGACGCCGAGTAATCTATATATGATATGTTCTGCCGGTCAGGTTTACCTGGCCGGTTTTTTGTATCGGAGGATAAAAAATGGGTGTTGAAATTGAGAGAAAGTGGTTAATTGCAAAGCTTCCGGAACACCTTGAGGACTACCCTCAACGAAAAATCGAGCAGGCGTATCTTAACTTTCACCCTGCGATCCGTGTGCGCCATGACATGAGCCAGAGCCTGGAAAAATATGAACTGACGTATAAGGGATCCGGGGTTCTTTGCCATCAGGAGGAAAACATGGCGCTGGACCGTGAATCCTACCAGAACCTTCTGTCAAAGCATGATGGAATCATCATACGTAAAACAAGATACCTGATCCCAATCGGCGAGTATACAGGTGAGCTGGATATTTTTGAAGGTGAGCTTGCTGGCTTAAGACTTATTGAGGTGGAGTTTCCTTCGGTAGAGGATGCGGAAAGATTCCTGGCTCCGGACTGGTTCGGCACAGATGTTACGTCAGGAGGCAAATACAGTAATGCCAGGATGGCAGCACTCGGGCGGAAAGCATTTGCATAAACAAGCATTAAACCTTGCATCCCTTGAAAACAAGTGTTATACTTTTGATTCGGACGTGTTTACTCTGGCAGACGGAGTACTGTCCTGAATAGATGAGATATTATTTGGAGGTACTCTTTCATGAGCGTAAAAGTAGAAAATTTGGAAAAGAACATGGCGAAGCTCACTGTCACTGTGGACGCCAAGGAATTTGACCAGGCTCTGGTTAATTCTTATAATAAAAATAAAAATCGTTTCAGCATTCCGGGCTTCCGTAAGGGTAAGGTTCCGATGGCAATGGTTGAAAAGATGTATGGTGAGCAGGTTCTTTATGATGATGCTCTGAATGAAATCCTGGACAAAACTTACCCGGACGCTGTAAAGGAATCCGGTCTTGATGTTGTAAGCCGTCCTGAGATCGGTATCGATGAAATCGGCAAGGACAAGGATCTTGTATATACAGCAACCGTAGCTGTAAAGCCGGAAGTAACTCTCGGTGAGTATAAGGGTGTAACGGTAGAAAAGGCTGATGTCACCGTAACAGAAGCTGAGGTGCAGGACAGACTGAACAAAGAGCTTGATAAAAACTCCCGTCTGGTTGATGTAGAGCGTGAGATCAAGAAGGATGATATCGCTACAATTGATTTCGTAGGCTCCGTAAATGGTAAGGAATTTGCCGGCGGCAAGGGTGAGGATTATCCTCTGACCATCGGCTCCGGCACATTTATCCCTGGATTTGAGGATCAGCTGATCGGACATAAGGTTGGCGAAAATGTTGACGTTAATGTGACATTCCCTGAGGAGTACGGCGCAAAGGATCTTGCTGGCAAGGAAGCGCTGTTTAAGGTAAGTATCAAGGCTGTTAAGGAGAAGCAGGTTCCGGCAGCTGATGATGAATTTGCTTCTGAGGTTTCCGAGTTCGATACACTGGATGAGTATAAGAAGGATCTTGAAAAGACCATCCGTGCAGAGAAAGAGGAGCGTGCAACTACAACCAATGAAAATAATGTTGTAGATAAGGTTGTAGCAAATGCTTCTATGGAGATTCCTGAGCCGATGATCGATGCTCAGCTTGATAATATGTACTATGATTACTCCATGAGACTCCAGCAGCAGGGTATCCCAATTGATCAGTATATGCAGATTACAGGTCTTACCGAGGCAAAGCTCAAGGAGCAGATGAAGCCACAGGCAGAGAAAAACATCCGGACTTCTCTTGTCCTTGAGGCTATTCAGAAGAAGGAAAATATTTCTGTTTCTGATGAGAGAGTTGATGAGGAGTTTAAGAAAATCGCAGATCAGTACAAGATGAAGTACGAGGATCTGATGAAGACTGTTACAGATTCTCAGAAGGAAAGTGTCAGAAGAGAGCTTGATATGCAGGAGACAATTGACATGCTTGTCTCCGAGGCTAACCTTGTTGCTCCGGAAAAGAAGGAAGAAGCTAAGGAAAACTAATTGATTTTTAATCGCATGGTTTTTTAGATGGGCGATGCAGAGTATAATCTGCATCGCTCATTTGCAAATTGAGGTGTAAATTTAGACTTAAATTGCAATATTGACAGTATATGCTACAATAGTTTTGTTGACGTGAAGTCACATCCTTTTAAGGAGGCAAAGGATTCATGAACAATGATTTTTTACCACGTAATATTTCGACAATCCCATATGTAATCCAGTCTACATCCAGAGGTGAACGCTCTTATGATATTTTTTCAAGACTTCTGAATGAGCGAATTGTATTTCTTGGAGACGAAGTAAACAATGATACAGCTTCTCTGGTTGTGGCGCAGCTCTTATATCTTGAGTCTGAGGATCCGGATAAGGATATCAGTCTTTACATTAACTCACCGGGTGGTGTTATCACTGCTGGTATGGCGATCTATGACACGATGCAGTACATTAAATGTGATGTATCAACCATCTGTGTAGGTATGGCCGCATCTATGGGTGCGTTTCTTCTTGCTGGTGGCGCAAAGGGCAAACGTATGATTTTGCCAAATGCCGAGGTTATGATTCATCAGCCATCCGGAGGTGCGCAGGGTCAGGCAACTGAAATTCAGATTACTGCAGAGTGGATCCTCCGGACAAAACAGCACATGGCGGAAATCCTTGCCGCTAACTGTGGTCAGCCGTTGGAAAAGGTAATGGCGGATACCGAAAGAGATCACTGGATGACTGCCGAACAGGCACTGGAATATGGAATCGTTGATCATATTTTTAAATCCAGAGACGCCGGAGTTGAGAGTAAATAATTGAATTGTTAGTAAAGGACTATTAAATATGCCAATGAAACCAGACGATAAGATAAGATGTTCCTTTTGCGGTAAATCCGCTAAACAGGTACATAAGCTGATTGCCGGTCTGAATAATACCTATATCTGTGATGAGTGTGTTGATCTCTGTCAGGAAATACTCAATGAAGAGATGGGACCGATCGAAAAGCCGGAGGCTTCAGAGATCCGTCTGCTGAAACCGAAGGAAATCAAGGACTTCCTGGATGAATATGTCATCGGACAGGATGAAGCCAAAAAGATTCTTTCTGTTGCCGTATATAATCATTACAAGAGGATTACATCCAAGATCAAGGATATCGATGTACAAAAGTCTAATATTCTGATGATCGGGCCCACTGGTACCGGTAAAACCTATCTTGCCCAGACACTTGCCAAAATCCTGGGCGTCCCCTTTGCCATTGCTGATGCGACCGCACTCACAGAGGCAGGTTATGTAGGCGAAGATGTTGAGAACATTCTGCTTAAGCTGATTCAGGCTGCAGATTACGATATCAAGAGGGCAGAGGTAGGTATTATCTACATTGATGAAATTGATAAAATTTCAAAAAAATCCGAAAATGTTTCTATCACAAGGGATGTTTCCGGAGAAGGCGTACAGCAGGCTCTTTTGAAAATCCTGGAAGGCACGGTTGCTTCTGTACCACCGCAGGGAGGCAGAAAGCATCCTCAGCAGGAGCTGATCCAGATTGATACGACCAACATCCTCTTTATCTGTGGTGGAGCCTTTGATGGTCTGGAGCACATCATCGAAAAGCGCGTTGCTTCCGGTTCCATGGGCTTTGGAGCTGAAATTGTCGAGAAAAATAAAACAGATTATGACGACATACTGAAACAGGTACAGCCGGAGGATCTGGTTAAGTTCGGTCTGATCCCGGAGTTTATCGGCAGAGTTCCTGTGGATGTTGAGCTTTCCAGTCATAATGTAGAGACCCTGAAGCAGATCCTGACCAAGCCTAAAAACGCGCTGGTGAAGCAATATCAGAAGCTGTTTGAGATTGATAACGTCAAGCTGAGCTTTACGGATGGCGCAATTGAAGCTATTGCAGAAAAAGCAGTAGCAAGAAAAACCGGTGCCAGAGGCTTACGTTCGATCATGGAAGACATGATGATGGATATTATGTATGAAATTCCGTCGGATCCTTCCATCCGGGAAGTAAGAATTACAAAGCAGGTTGTAGAGGGAAGCGGTAAGCCAGAGCTTACCAGAATTGCTTCCGCGACGGATACTCTGCCGGCTGATACAAAATCGTCAGATGCTTCACAGGGAAAAAGTGCATGAAAATACAAAAGGTAAATCTTGATTATGTACTCGGAGTTAATTCCGAGCTTCCCAAAACAGAAAAGCCGGAATTTGTGCTGGCCGGCAGATCAAATGTTGGAAAATCATCTTTTATCAATGCCTTTATCAATAGAAAAGCATATGCTCGTACATCATCTACGCCCGGAAAGACAAGAACGATCAACTTTTATAATATTAATGATGCTTTTTACCTCGTTGACCTGCCTGGCTATGGGTATGCCGCAACCGGGCCGGTTGAACAGGAAAAATGGGCAAGGATGATTAATCGTTATTTTGACCGTTCGCAGCAGATTGAGGAAGTGATCCAGCTGATTGATATACGGCATGATCCAACTGCTTTAGATCTCGAAATGTTTCGATATATTACCTCTGCTACCGGATATGAACCGATTGTGATCCTTACAAAGCTGGATAAAATTAAACGTTCACAGGTCAAAAAGCAGATCGAAACGATCCGTAAGGCACTTAATGCAACAGCTGACTGCACAATGATTGCCTTCTCTGCGGAGAGCAAACAGGGGCTTGACGAAATTTATCGAATTTTTGATACAGTCCTTGACACAAATCAGCTGACATGATATCATATCAAAGTCGTTGAGACAGGAAAGTAGGTATCCACCTCACCTTGGCAGTAAGATGCTGACCCGGGTTCATATTGAATCATATACTTCGTGTATTTTCATTATGGTGGATTGGCTTACAATCCGCCATTTTTTTGCATCTAAAGCAAATCATTACAATATTTTGAGAGGAATTGAATGGCTAAAAAGACCGCTGAAATTGAAATTAACGAGCAGATCAGAGACAAAGAAGTGAGAGTTATCGGTCAGGATGGCGAGCAGCTTGGAATTATGTCTTCCAAGGATGCATATATGCTGGCCAGAAATGCCGATCTGGATCTCATCAAGATTGCAGCGACTGCGACTCCACCGGTAGTTAAAATCGCCGACTTCGGCAAGTATCGTTATGAGATGATCCGGAAAGAAAAAGAGGCCAGAAAAAATCAGCACGTAACTGAAATTAAGGAAATTCGTATGACACCAAACATTGATGCCAACGACCTTAATACCAAGATGGGTGCTGCACGTAAATTCCTGGAAAAAGGCAACAAGGTAAAGGTTGCTCTTAGATTCCGCGGACGTGAGATGTCACGTATGAATCAGTCAAAATATATACTGGATGATTTTGCTGAAAAGCTTTCCGACATCGCAATACTGGATAAGCCGGCAAAGGTTGAAGGCAGAAACATGGCAATTGTATTAAGTCCAAAAAAGTAAATTTACAGGAGGCTAATATGGCAAAGTTCAAGCTTAAGACAAAGAGAGCCGCTGCAAAGCGTTTCAAAGTAACCGCTACTGGAAAGCTCGTAAGAAACAAGGCTAACAAGTCCCACATCCTTACAAAAAAGACTACCAAGCGTAAGAGAGGTCTGAGAAAGGATACTGTTCTGGATCAGACAAATGTGAAGAATATGAAGAAGATTCTTCCATATCTTTAATTTGTAGACTTTAGAAAGAGGAGGAAATTACAATGAGAATTAAGGGCGGAGTAAACGCTAAGAAGAAGCATAATAGAGTACTCAAGCTGGCTAAGGGCTACAGAGGAGCTCGTTCCAAGCAGTATAGAGTTGCAAAGCAGAGTGTCATGAGAGCTCTGACTGAGTCTTATAAGGGTCGTAAGGAAAGAAAGAGACAGTTCAGACAGCTCTGGATTGCTCGTATCAATGCTGCAGCAAGAATGAATGACCTTTCTTACTCCAAGCTGATGTTTGGTCTTAAGAATGCAGGCGTTGACATGAACAGAAAGATGCTTTCTGAAGTTGCTATTGCTGATCCGGAAGGATTTGCAAAGCTTTGCGAGACTGCTAAGGCTAATCTGACAAAGTAATTTATATTAATACCAGTGCTCCGGATTTTATATAAATTTATATAAAGCCGGAGCATTCGTTTAAGCTCATAATACCAATTGCGATCTAAGAGAAGCTCCTGAGGACCCGTTCAGAAACCCAATTGAAGGCTAAAAAATATTTTTATTTTCAGCTTGACGGATGATCGCCTCCATGGTATTATAAATGAGTTCGCAAGAGCAAAAAACAAAAACGCAGAAGTGGCGGAATGGCAGACGCGCACGGTTCAGGTCCGTGTGAGCTAACACTCATGAGGGTTCAACTCCCTTCTTCTGCACGATTTATGAATGGCTTAAAACCGTAAGGATGTTTACTTCCTCAGGTTTTAAGCCATTTTTCGTACCATGATTATAAAATGAAAGGCGTAAAATAAAGGACTTAAAAATCCTCAGAGCGGTGTGATTCAATGAATCACCGCCCCGAGGACCCCATAGGATATAATAGACATGATTACGGATGCAAGCAGCACCCCAACGATGATAGACGCAAATGCTTTTTTTCGATTCATGCGGATCAGACCTGCTACAATAGACCCGGTCCAGGCTCCGGTACCTGGCAGAGGAATGCCAACAAATAAGGTCAGCCCCCAGAAATCGTATTTTTCAATTTCTGCACGGTGCTTGTCAACCTTGCTTCGGAAGACCATCGCGATCCCTTTGGTTGGACCAAAATGTTCCATCCAGATTACAATTCTTTCAATAAATAAAAGCACAAATGGAATGGGGAGAAGGTTCCCTATGATGCAAATAATCAGCGCTTTTATATAGGGCACCTTCATGATCGACGCCGCCAAAAGTCCGCCTCGCAGCTCCAAAACCGGAAGCATGGATATGATAAAGGTCACCGCTTCGCTCGATAGGACTCCGGAGAGGGTAGAAGTAAAAAAAGTTACCAAAGATTCCATTACGCAGTACTCCTGTAAAGTATAGTGATAAATCTTGAATGACCATATAAGTTGTGATAAACTTACTAAATGATTTTCAGCATCTACTGACTTCAGAGATGCTGTGACAGATTTTAATTGAATACACTGGCAGAGTCAAGCTGCTTATGAATATACGGAGATTTTAATGATAAATTTTGAAGAGGAAATACAGCGATTTAAACCTAGTCTTGATGTAGATCAGATTGAGGATGCCATCGTAAAAGTGGATCTTACGGATATGCATGATATCATGACTCAGCTCATAGAGGACGCCATAAAAAAGGATGATGATAAGCAATGAAATATGACGTTACTCTGGAAAGAATTGCAAACTGCTACTATAACCTTGGTCTGGAACGTGCCCGTCTCCGGGATCTTTCCGGTGCGGCAGAGCTTTTAAAGAAGTCTCTTTTGTTTGATAAATATCAGAAGGACGCAAGGAATCTGCTGGGACTTGTCTTTTTTGAATGTGGCGAAACAGCAGACGCGCTTGTACAATGGGTTATCAGTATGAATCTGATGCCGGAAGATAATGATGCGGATTATTACCTTGATCAGATTCAGAGGAAGCCGGCCATTTTAAGAATCTGTTCAGATAATGTCAAGCGTTATAATCAGACGCTGGATTATGCGCAGAATAATAATGAGGATCTGGCAGTAATGCAGCTTAACCGCGTAATTGAGGACAGTCCAAATTATATTAAAGCGCATATCCTTCTCGCTCTCTTATATATGAAACGGGAGAATTGGGTAAAAGCCGGTAGAAGCTTATATAAGGTTCTTAAAATTGACAGAAATAATCCTAAAGCACTTGTCCTCATGGATGAAGTTAAAAAAAATACCGGAAGAGCAGAGGTCGAGCAGAACCGCCTTAAAAATGTATTTTCCCATAGAAAAATGACAGATGACGATGTACTGATTCCACAGGAAGTAAAGCAGATTTCTCCCTGGATGGTAGTTGTGTATATCATTATCGGTATGGCACTTGCACTTGCTGCATTTTATCTGCTTGTGCTTCCGGCACACACCAAGGCATTGAACAGTGCCAATAATCAGGAACTGATAACTTATACAGAAAAACTGGACGCAAGCAATCGTAAGATTACCGATCTGCAGTCGCAAAATGACACACTGCAGTCACAGTATGATGATGCCAATGCAAAGCTGTCCCAGTATGAAAATCAGAATGCGGCGTTTGCATCACAGTATCAGACACTGACAAATATCAGCACTGCATATCAAAGTGGTGATCTGGTAAGTGCAGCACAGCTGTATCTCAGTCTGGATCAGTCACAGATCACTGATGAGAATCTGGTAAGTATGTTAAATGGCATCAAGCAGGAGATGGAAAATACCGTTTATCAGAAGCTTGCAGATCTGGGAACTGCTTCCTGGAATGCAGGCGACACAACACAGGCACTGACCTGCTATCAGCTAAGTGTTCAGTTAAAAGCTGTTCCCGAAAACATGTTCCTGCTGGGCAGACTTTATCAGATTCAGGGCAATACAGACGAAGCCAATGCAGTTTTTGACCAGATCATCGGACAATTCCCGGATGATTCCTATGCGGAAAGGGCAAAACAAGCCAAAGGAAATTAAGATGCTCAACATTAACAAGGTCCGGCTTATGACACAGCTTGCCGTATTTAAAAAAAAGCGAGGGAAAGATATAGAGGAAGCAAGCAGATACTTTAAAAGCGATTATATTTCCAAAAAGATTATTAAAATCTTTCTGCAATATACGCTCCTGTTCATTCTGCTTAGCTTTATTATACTTTTAACACAGGTAGAAATGATTCTTGTCAATTTAAACCTGGACTTTATCAGTGCCCTGGGCAAAACATTTCTTATGTTATACTGCCTGGGTGCAGTGATCAGCTGTGTTACATCCGGAATGTATTTTGCGTCAAAATATGAGTCCATCCACCGACTCACCTTATATTATGAAGCAAAACTAGAAAAAATTCTCAGCATCTCAGAGAGTGATGCAGCAAATACTATAAACCTGAATGTTTCTCTTGCACAAAATACGCAGGATGCACCGGTTACAAAGCATCATGTTTCAGGCATGAAGGATGCAGGTATAAAGGATCCGAGACCTTATGTTTCAGACTCTGAAGCTGGAAACGCTCCAGACGGCGGATGGCTGGATGAGGATCTAGATCTATCCTCGGATGAACCGGATGATGGATGGCTGGATACAGTGGATGACAACTGGGAAGACACACAGCCCCGGCAATCCCAAAACGAACCCAAGGATGGATGGCTGGACGACGACTATCAGATCGATGCTGATGATGACAATGCTACGGAGAATGTCCAGATTTCTCCGGATGACTGGGAGGAAGATCCCGGTCAAACAAAGAACCATGGAGGCAGGCAATCATGACCCCGTTACTTCAGTATAGAGACACTCTTGAAAACATTTATCGGAAATATGATTACTGGCTGATTCCTCTTTGCAAAGCCATCGTCTCCCTTATCATTTTCTTTATGGTCGGAAGCAATCTGGGATCCGCAGGTCTCGTCAGAAATCCCCTGGTGTTGCTGGCAGCTGCCTTATTGTGCTCTTTTCTGCCCTGGACTGGAATCACGGTATTTGCTGCAATGTTTATGCTGGGCGGCTTATATAAGATTTCCCTGGAGTTTACAGCTGTAACCCTTGTAATCTTTTTAATTGCTGCGCTGCTCCAGACGACCTTTCAGGCAAAACATGCGATCCTGATTGTCCTGGTTCCGCTTGCCTTTATATTGCATATTCCGTATGTTATCCCGGTTGCCGCTGGATTATCACTAGGATTTATCTCGATCATCCCTACAACGATCGGGGTAATGATGTATTATTATCTTACATACGCTGCCGCGAATGCTTCTACACTCACCAAAGCAGGAGACATGACGGAAATGGCAGCGCAGTATGCTGATATTTTTCTTTCCTTTTTTAACAACCATGCCATGATTGTAGCTGCGCTCGCCTTCATACTGGCTATACTTGTGGTGTATGTCATCAGCAGTTTGCAGATAAATTATGCGTGGGAAATTGCTGCATCTGCTGGGCTCATTACAGTCTTTGCCGTAGAGCTTGCCGGATTTCAATACATCAAAGCTGCATTTCATCCGGTGAATGCACTCGGTTCCTTACTGATATCGGCTTTAATCCTTGCGCTCTATGTGCTGACCTTTCATGGCGCGGATTATCAACGGACCGAACGGGTAAAATTTGAGGATGATGACTATTTTTATTATGTCAAGGCTGTACCAAAGCTAAAGGCATCAAAGCATGACACTGTGACCAAATCATAACAATGACTGCTGACGATAGAGAAGGAGTATAGAAGTGTCTGATATTTTCACAAAACTGAAAAGCTGGACCAGCCTGCTGCCTCCGGTTGGGTTGACAGGAGCTGTGGAGATTATCATTCTGACAGTCTTTGTGTACGAATGCTTACTGTGGATCAAAAACAGCCATGCATGGCAGCTACTGAAAGGTATGATCGTTATTGCCGCCTTTATCGCTCTTGCTGCAATCTTTCAGTTAAAAACCATCATGTGGCTGATCGAGAACGTCGGCACGCTTGCGGTTACCGCCGCGATTGTTATTTTCCAGCCTGAGCTCAGGAAGGCGTTGGAGCAGTTGGGATCCAGGAACTTCATTACAAATCTGCTCGCCATTGATGATATCAAAAACACCAAAGAAGCCACAATTAATGAAATTATCAAAGCTACATTTGAAATGGCTAAAAAGAAAACCGGTGCCCTGATTGTAATACAGAAAAACCAGCCACTAAAAGAAATTGAGGACACAGGGATCCGGATCAATGGTATTGTCAGTGCAGCATTACTGATTAATATCTTTGAAAAAAACACGCCCCTGCACGACGGTGCGGTTGTAATTGTAGGGGACAAAATCACAGCAGCAACCTGTTACCTGCCATTATCGGATGCAGAAATCTCCAAGGATTATGGAACCAGGCACAGAGCTGCCCTCGGAGTTTCAGAAAACACGGATGCTGTCACCGTTGTTGTCTCAGAGGAAACCGGCAAGGTATCCGTTGCCGTAGGCGGTCATCTGATCCGTGTGCCTGATGCAGAGGCTCTTAGGTCCTATCTTCCGGTGGAAAAGGAGACGGATGACAAGGATAAACGGTCCGGCAGCCGTTTCAGACTGTTTCGCGCCGGGAAGGAGGAGAGAAGACCATGAAATTCAAAGCATTTCGTGACAATTTTTCTCTTAAGCTTCTGAGCTTTTTTCTTGCCATCCTGATCTGGCTGATTGTAGTGAATGTTTCCCGTCCGGAAATCACAAGAACCCAGACGGTAAATCTTGACATCGAAAGCACGGACACCTTTAATGCGGAAAACAAAAAATGGAGTGTAGACCGCAACACGGTTACCATAAGCTATAAGGTAAGGACAGATCAGGCGGCTACAATCAGTGCCGATGATTTTCATGCTTACATTGATCTTAAGGATTATTCCATTACCGGATCAGTGCCGGTATATGTTAATGTCGCAGCAAGTAAGGAAAATACCGTAGATGATGTTACGGTCCGTCCAACCGTGATTCACGTGACGCTTGAAGACATTCAGGAGAAGAAATTTGACCTTAAGGTGCACCAGAGCGGTAATCCTGCAGATGGTTATGCGGTTTCCAGTATCATACTCAGTCCGGAAACGGTTTACGTCACAGGACCGGAATCTCAGATCGGACGGATTTCCAGTGTCGGAATCAGCGTCGATGTCAATGGACTCACCGGAAACAAGGATGCTACAGCAAAGCCGGTTTTATATGACGCCAATGGAAATGCCATTACATTAAATGATGTAACACTTTCTACCGACTCCGTGCATTACTCCGTCACACTGCATAAGAAAAAATCCATCAACCTTCTGCCTTCCGTGACCGGTACTCCGGCAGCAGGCTATCAGTATGAAAGCACCACGGTTTCTCCGCAGTCAGAAATTCTGGCAGGTGCTCCCGGTATCATTGACCAGATGACAGTGTTTGAGCTTCCAACCATTGATATTTCCGATGCAACGGATTCCGTTACAGAGACCTTCCAGTTAAAGGATTATCTGCCCAGCGGTATTGAACTGGCAGAGCCAAATGCGGAGGTTATTGTTACGGTGCGGATCGAAAAAATACCGGAAACAGAAGAGGAAAGTACTACAACAGCGGAAAGTTCTGCAGAAATTCCGCATATTACAGAGGCTGAGACGACGTTGCCGGAAACGTCAGTATCAGAAGCTCCTGCAGAAACAAGTGAAGCGGTATCCGGCATCCGGGAGCCCGGAGATCAGCAGACAAAATCCACGGACTCAGAGCATAGTGAAGCTTCGGCTGCAATCACAGGCTGACAGAAAAGCATGATATAACAGAAACAGCATGACTACAGATATTTTTATTTTTACAGCGGCGTACATCATAGGAGTAATTCTGACAAGGGCAGGCTTTTTGCTCTTGTCAGGAGCTTCGTTGATTATTGCTGCTGTTTTTCTCTATTTCCGCGAATATCATCGATCCGGGATGCTCCTTAACCTGAGGGGATTTCTTGCCCTGGGACTGATTGGCGGGGAAGGCATCGCATGTTTTAAATTAAGCAGACTCAGTACCATATGGACCTGGGAAACCTGGCTGTCTTTCTATCTCATGTATCTTGTGTTTTATATCACATCTACGCTCATGGAGCGGTATCTGCATAAAAGAAAAGACGGAGGGGTTCTGCCTGAGCAGGTGAATCGCTCGCATGAGCATATGGCGCAGAATGCTTTACTTCATGCAGACAGCATTCGCTTTTATAAGCACTGTATCCTCTGCCTTGTTGTCATCACCTGGGTATGCTTTTTTATCGAAGCATACAAGCTTGGATTCATTCCTTTTTTTACAAAAGACATGCCACATGCGTATTCATACTTTCATCTGAAGGGAATCCATTATTTTACGACACTTGTGATCTTAATTCCGTCCATCTCCATTCTGGCGATTGAGGAGCAGCAGCATGCAGATCTTATAAGCGCAGCAGGTATTTTTTTCTCACTGCTTCTTACGATTCTGCTCGTTTCCCGCTTTCAGTTTCTATTTTCCGTCATCCTGATGGTATTTACTATGATGCTTGGCGGCAGGCGTCTTAAGCCCTGGCAGGTCCTGATATTATCTGTACTTATGGTCCTTGTATATGTCATGATTACGATTGCCCGGGCGCATTCCGTTACGTATCTTAATGAAATATTTGAAATGAAAAATCCGGCAACACCGATTTTTATTACACAGCCCTACATGTATATTGCCAACAATTATGACAATTTTAATGTCATGACAGAGCATCTCAGCGAGCATACCCATGGGACGAAAATGCTGTATCCCCTGGTAACGCTCAGTGGGATAAAGTATTTTATACCCATGCAGCTTGCTTTTCCACTCTATACCACCAAGGCAGAGCTTACGACATTGACATTGATCTATGATGCATATTATGATTTTGGGATATGGGGAGTGATGCTTTTGGGCGGAGTTCTCGGCTTATGTTCCGGATGCATTACTAAGGAAATTCATCATGACCGAAATCCTTTTTCCAGAATTATTTTTGCACAGCTTGCCTTTTACCTTCTTTTTTCATTTTTTACAACCTGGTTTTCCAATGCAGCAACCTGGTTCTATCTGGGATGCAGTGTGTGCCTTTACCTGCTGTTCCAGATCCGCATACTTATAAGGAGGAAATGAATTGAACCACTATCTGAAACTGATTGCCAATATTATCATTCCGATTGCTATCCTCGGTCTGCTGGTAATGGCTCTGCCAAGGATAGCTGTGTTTTTTCTTCCATTTCTCCTTGGCTTTCTGATTTCTGTAATTGCAGCCCCATTTATACGGCTGCTGCATCAGAAAACACATCTCATGCAGCGGAAGCATGCCTCGCTTGTCATCATTGTCGTTTTGTTTCTGCTGATCGGTCTGCTTTTATATTTTGCAGGTAACCTTCTGGTACATGCAATACGGGATTTTGTTGTCTCCATTCCTTCCATTTATAAGGATCTTTCACTGACAATCAACGAAATGATCGCCGAGCATCAGGACGTTCTACATCACCTTTTGCCCGGATCCTATGGAGACATGGCTTCCAAAGCACTGTCTAATCTGGAAAGTAACTTTAACCAGTACGCATCAGACTTTATCGCCAATGCTTCCAGCCCGGTTGCCTCCATTTCTCTGGATGTGGTAAGAAGCCTGCCGACATTGCTCGTATATGCCGTAGTGACCATTATTTCCGCATACCTGTTTTCCAAGGATGGGGACGTATATAAAGAAAATATTCGCAAATGGATACCGGAACGATTTTTCCAGTACGGAAAGCTGCTGAAACGAGACATAAGCAAAATTCTGCAAGGCTGGCTGCTGGCACAGTTTCAGATTATGTTCGTTGTGTTTCTGGTTCTAGCAATTGGTCTCTTGATTTTACGGGTACGTTTTGCTGTACCGCTTGCACTTCTTACTGCCTTTCTGGATTTTCTGCCGATGTTTGGCGTCGGATTTATATTCTGGCCCTGGATCGTGATGGATCTTTTTTCCGGTAAATTTCTGGAAGCCCTGGGGTTATTGGTGATTTATGTCGCTACGCAGATCGTCCGTCAGTTTATGCAGCCCAAGATCATGGGGGATACCATGGGACTTCCTCCTTTTATGACAATTTTGTTTTTGTATCTCGGCTTTAAATTATATGGTCTGGCTGGTATGATTTTTGCAGTACCGGTAGGTATGCTGTTTCTATGCTTCTATCGCTACGGCGCGTTTGATAAAATGCTTGCGTCTGTAAAAGAGCTGGTGGAGCTACTATTATCGTTTTTATAATGCTGAAGCTTCCTGCATAGCATGGATGAAGTTATCCGGTCTATATTAAAAATACCAAAAAATAATTCTGAAAGCTCTGCAAAAGCCCAGAAATGGCTTAAAATAAGGCTTTAGGTTGACAAATAATTTTATACTCTTTATAATTTGGCTGTATTTAAATTTTCCGGAACCCGGAAGAAGGAGATAATTACTGATGGAGAAGAATACAACGGCTGCAGCTAAAGCTACCGAAGCTAAAAAAGATGCTGCTCTGACAGAGTCATTTGCAGAAATCAAAAAGGCTGTAGAAAAAGATAACGCCGGAGTTAAGGCAGAGGAGAAGCAGGCTTCTGTTAAAAAAACTTCTGCTCATAAAGCTTCTGCTAAAAAGGCCCCTGTAAAGAAGGAAACGGTTAAAAAAGAATCAGTTAAAAAGGAAACCGTGGTAAAAGCAGCGGAAACCAAAGCTGCGGAAAGCAAGGCTCCAGTAAAGAAGGAAGTACCGGCAAAGAAGGAAGATGAATCCGTAAAAACTACCGTTACCTTTGAGTTTAATGGTAAGCAGGTTAAGGCAGCTGATATTATTGACCAGGCTGTAAAGGCCGCCAAGGCAAAAAAAGCTGATGCCAAGGATGTTGAGGTCTACGTAGTAGCAAGAGAAAATGCTGCTTATTATGTTGTAGACGGGGATAACAGCGGAGATAACCGCATTGATCTGTAAGCATCACAAAGTATTACAGAAAAAAAACGTCGGATGAATATTAAGGACAGTCGCAGACATGATGTAGGATCAATCTGCGGCTGTTTTTTTCTGAGTATATGATGTACAAAGTTTAACATCGGGATAGGAGCAGAAATGGAAAAAATCCTTCCGGAAGAATTTTTGAAGCGCATGAAAGTGCTGCTGGGAGATGAATATGATGCTTTTTTAAAGACATATAATGAAACCCCGGTGAGAGGTCTCCGGCTGAATCTCTCTAAACTCGCAACGGCGCATGATTCAACGCACAAAATCAGTTACCGGTCACTATTGCATGACTGGAAGCTGATGCCACTGGACGAAGGCGCGAAGAAGACTTCCGAAGACACGGAAGCAGAGCGCTCAAGAGAATTTTACATTAATGAAGAAAGACTAGCAGAGCTTGGGATCCGTCCCGGAAAGCATCCATACCATGAGGCAGGGGTATACTATATTCAGGAGCCTTCTGCCATGCAGGTGGTAGAGCAGCTTGACATACGTCCCTTTGACTGTGTAATGGACCTCTGCGCTTCGCCGGGAGGCAAATCCACACAGGCTGCGGATCATCTGGATCCGGAGCTGGGCGGTCTGATTATTTCCAATGAATATGTTGCAAGCCGTGCGAGGACGTTGTCCTCAAACTTTGAACGTATGGGCATCCTAAACGGGGCAGTGCTGAATGAAGATACCGGAAGGCTTGCCGCATACTTTCCGGGATACTTTTCCCGCATCATCGTGGATGCGCCATGTTCCGGTGAAGGCATGTTCCGAAAGGATGATACCGCAATTTCCGAGTGGAGCCCGGATAATGTGCTGAAATGCATTATCCGTCAAAAAGAAATTGTCGCAAACGCAGTAAAGATGCTTGCGTCCGGCGGAAAAATGAGTTACTCAACCTGCACCTTTGAGCCGGGTGAAGATGAAGAAATGGCACAATATATCCTCACATTGGATCCGGAGCTCGAGCTCATATATGAAAAGAAGCTCTGGCCGCACAAGGAACGGGGAGAAGGTCATTATATTGCTGTCTTTAAAAAGCGTGGTCCGGAAACCGTAGCTCCGGAGCCTTGCAGCCTGGACCTTTTCCGTGAAACGGGCTTCCGCAGAAAAAAAGGAAAAGATCAGGATTTCCTAATACCGGAATACATGCCTGATCTCCGGGGACTGCACGTATTGAGAGAAGGCATACCTTTTGCCGAGAGACTTAAAAATCGTCTGGAGCCGGCACATGCATTAAGTCATGCAATCCGTTTTTCCAAGGATGCATTTCAGATGTATTTTTCACTCCTGGATCTCTCTGTGGATGACCCGAGAGTCGGGCAGTACCTGCATGGGCTGGAAATTTCTGCTTCTCAAGATGAACTGGTACCTGCGGAAGCAGGTGAAAAAGTTGAAAATCCATTTAAAGGGTATGTACTGATTGCCTGCGATGGCGCTGCTCTCGGATTCGGAAAGTATTCCAACAGCAGAATTAAAAATCATTATCCCAAGGGACTTAGATTTGTATGACAGCTGTCCTTAGATTTGTCGCTTCACGATTTGTCAAATTAATCACTAGCCCTTGAAATATGAATCTTCATCGTATACAATTACTTGAGATAATCCGGGAATATTTCCCGCTTTATAATGAAATGGAGGATAAAAAATGGATAATCAGTCAAAGTCATCAGCTTTGTCCCGAATTCAGACGCTGCTTGATGAGTTCAGCTTCGTTGAAGTTGGTAAGCTTGTTCAGGCAAGATCCACAGACTTCAACATGGCTGAAAAAAAGGCACCATCAGACGGTGTTGTAACCGGCTATGGAACGATTGACGGCAACCTTGTGTATGTTTACTCTCAGGATGCTTCCGTTCTCGGCGGTTCTATCGGAGAAATGCATGCCAGGAAAATTGCCAACATCTATTCCATGGCAATGAAGATGGGAGCTCTGGTCATCGGTCTCCTGGACTGCTCCGGCGTAAGACTTGAGGAGGCATCTGATGCGCTTTTCGGTCTTGGCAGACTGTATAAAAAACAGACGCTTGCAAGCGGTGTGGTACCTCAGATCTCTGTTGTACTTGGTAACTGTGGCGGCGGTCTTTCTGTCCTTACCGGACTTTCTGACTTCGTATTTATGGAGGACAACAGTGCAAGACTTTATGTCAATGCTCCGGATGCTGTAAAGGGCAACAAGGATGACACTATTGCCAAGGCAGAGGCACAGGCTGAGTATGGTCATGTTGATTTTGCCGGCACAGAGTCAGAGATTTTTGACGAGATCAGACGTCTTGTCGCAATTCTGCCAGGCAACAATGAGGACGGCGGTCCTGTAGATGAATGTACAGATGACCTTAACCGTTCCGTTGCAGGTATTGAAAAGCTTGACGCAGCAGAAGCTGTAAAGCAGATTGCTGATAATGGTATTTTCTTTGAAACCCGCAAGGCATACTCTGAGGATGTCGTTACCGGTCTGATCCAGCTGAATGGAGCAACCGTAGGTGTTGTTGCCAATAAACAAGATCAGCTTTCCTGGAAGGGTGCCGATAAAGCACAGCGCCTGGTAAGCTTCTGTGATGCATTTGAGATTCCGGTTCTGACACTTGCCGATGTAAAGGGATATCGTAACTGCCAGTGCACAGAAAAGTTTGGTCCGAAGGCTATTTCTTCCCTGGCATATGCATATGCCAATGCATCTGTTCCGATGGTTACCGTTGTTAAAAACGCTCTTGGCACTGCAGGTCTTGCCCTTGGCTCCAAGCCGCTTGGTACAGATATTGTTTATGCATATCCGACAGCACAGATCGGCATCATGGATGCAGCCAAGGCAGCTGAAATCATTTCAGAGGATGACACCTCCGAAGCAGCCAATGCCAAGCTTCTGAAAGAGAAAAATGCAGCACAGTCTGCAGCTCAGCATGGTTATGTAGATGACATCATCAATGCAGAGGAAACAAGACAGAGAGTAATTGCTGCATTTGAAATGCTGTTTACAAAGAGTGTGTTCAGACCAGATAAGAAGCACGGAACAGTATGAGAGGAGACAAGATGAAACAATGGATTAGAAAAGCGGTCCTCAGTGTTCTTCTTGTTCTCAGTGTCGTAACACTCGCAGCTTGTGGCACCAAGGAAGTCAAAACAGCTCCTATGGATGCAGCCACTCAGACAAAGCTGGAAGAATCCGGAAAGCAGTACATGGAAAACATTGCCCAGCTTACACCGGATGAGATTCAATCAACGATTGATTCTGCAGAAAAGTCTAAGGACGCAGTTGTATTTAATGGTCTTACAAACTTTAAAAATGACCTCGACCGCCTTGGAACCTTCCAGAGTGTTGACAGTGCGACTGCCACTGCTACAGAGGATGGATATTCCATCGACATTGAATCGACATATTCTGACAGAACATTAAAGCTTACACTCGGACTCAGTGAAGATCTTTCCAAAATAACCGAAATGACCTTTGAACCGACCTACTCATTAGGCGAGGAAATCGCGGATGCAGCCGGTAACCTGGTTCTCGGTATGGGATCTGTATTTATCATCCTGATTTTCATTGCATGGATTATCAGCCTGTTTAAATACATCAAGGTATTTGAAGACAGAAAAAAGAACAAGCAGAGTGCTGAAGCTCCGGCTGCGCCTGTGAAACCGGCACCAGCTCCTGTAAAGGCAGCTCCTGTGAAGCCTCAGGCAGGTAATGAGCTTCAGGCTGTGATTGCAGCTGCCATTGCCCAGTATGAAGCAGATACCAGCAATAGTACGGATACAGGATTTGTTCCGGGACCGACTCTTAACAATGGTCTTGTCGTTCGTTCCATCCGTAGACGTGGATTTTCCGTTTCAGCTGCGCAGCCAATGGCTCCAACCGTTACTGCCAGCGCAGTTGCGGCAGCACCGGCTCCAACTGCAGCGGAAGCTGCACCGGCAGCTTCTCAGGCTAAGACCGAGTCCGCTCCGGCAGCATCCGGCACGGCTGGCTCCATTGAGGTAACTTCGCCGATGCCAGGCAAGATCCTTGCTGTTAAGAAAAATCCTGGTGATACAGTTAAGGCGGGCGATCCGATCCTTGTACTGGAAGCCATGAAGATGGAAAATGATATTGTTGCTCCGCAGGATGGTACGGTTGCTTCCATCAACGTATCGGTTGGTGATGCTGTCGAGTCCGGCGCTACACTTGCTACAATGAATTGATGGGCTGACGAGCCCCTATAAGTGAGGTAATAAGATGAAAAAATATACTATTACAGTAAATGGCGTCGCTTATGACGTTACAGTAGAAGAGGGAACAAGCTCAGCCGTTCAGTCAGCTCCTAAGGCAGCAGCTCCGGCTCCGGCGGCAGCTCCGGCAGCTCCGGCTCCAGCAGCAGCTCCGGCTGGTACCCAGGGTTCCGTCGAGGTAACTTCCCCGATGCCAGGCAAGATCCTTGCTGTTAAGAAGAATCCTGGTGATGCAGTTAAGGCGGGCGATCCGATCCTTGTACTGGAAGCCATGAAGATGGAAAATGATATTGTTGCTCCGCAGGATGGTACAGTTGCATCTGTTAACGTCTCTGTTGGTGATTCAGTAGAATCCGGTGCTGTTCTTGCAACTCTTAACTGATTGTTGAGAATATCATGTGATTTTGCTGATCTGGAGGTAAAAATTAATTTATGAATATTGCTCAGACGTTATCAAATCTTCTCCAGCAGACAGCATTCTTTAATCTGACATGGGGTAACTACCTCATGATGATTGTAGCATTTGTATTCCTTTATCTTGGAATCGCAAAGGGCTTTGAGCCTCTGCTGATGGTTCCGATTGCTTTTGGAATGCTGCTTGTAAATATCTATCCGGATATTATGCTGCGGCCGGAAAAGTCCATCAATGGTACCGGAGGTCTTCTGTACTATTTCTTCCAGCTGGATGAGTGGACGATCCTTCCTTCGCTGATCTTTATGGGAGTTGGAGCACAGACGGATTTTGCACCATTGATCGCTAACCCGATCAGTTTTCTCCTTGGCGCAGCCGCGCAGTTTGGTATCTATGCCGCTTATTTCCTTGCAATCCTGATGGGATTTAACGGTGCAGCTGCCGCTGCGATCTCCATTATCGGTGGTGCTGATGGACCTACCTCAATTTTCCTTTGTAATAAACTTGGACAAACTGCACTGCTCGGACCGATTGCCGTAGCGGCATACAGCTATATGTCACTGGTTCCGATCATTCAGCCGCCTATTATGCGTGCGTTAACAACAGAATCCGAGCGTAAGGTTAAGATGGGTCAGCTGAGACCTGTATCCAAGCTTGAGAAAATTCTGTTCCCGATTATCGTTACTGTTGTCGTATGTCTGCTTCTTCCGACCACAGCTCCACTCGTTGGTATGCTGATGCTCGGTAATCTATTTAAGGAGTCCGGCGTTGTTAAACAGCTGACAGAAACTGCTTCAAATGCAATGATGTATATCGTTGTTATCCTGCTTGGTACATCTGTAGGTGCTTCTACTTCTGCTGAGGCGTTCCTTAATGTAGATACACTTAAGATTGTCGTACTTGGACTTGTTGCCTTTGCCTTTGGTACAGCAGCAGGTGTTGTCCTTGGTAAGGTTATGTGCAAGCTTTCCGGCGGTAAGATTAATCCGCTGATCGGTTCAGCAGGTGTATCTGCCGTACCTATGGCAGCCAGAGTATCTCAGAAGGTTGGCTCTGAAACAGATCCTACCAACTTCCTGCTGATGCATGCAATGGGACCAAACGTAGCCGGAGTTATCGGAACTGCAGTTGCAGCCGGTACCTTTATGGCGGTTTATGGAGTGAAATAAAGGAGATAAAATGGCTAAAGTTAAAATTACCGAGACTGTATTGCGTGACGCGCATCAGTCTCTGATCGCAACTCGTATGCCGAGTTCCGAAATGGAGCCGATTCTGGATACAATGGATACCGTCGGCTACAACGCAGTAGAGTGCTGGGGCGGAGCAACCTTTGATGCCTGCCTTCGTTTCCTCAAGGAGGATCCTTGGGACAGACTCAGAATGCTGAAGAAGCATTTTAAAAACACCAAGCTGCAGATGCTGTTCCGTGGTCAGAACATCCTCGGATACAATCACTATGCAGACGATGTTGTTGAGTATTTTGTAGAAAAATCCATCGCCAATGGTATTGATATCATCCGTATCTTTGACTGTCTTAACGATATCCGCAATCTGGAGACCGCTGTAAAGGCAACCAAGAAGGAGGGTGGCCATGCGCAGATCGCACTCTGCTATACTCTGGGTGATGCATATACCCTTGAGTACTGGGAGAATCTTGCAAGAGATGTAGAGAATATGGGCGCTGATTCCCTCTGCATCAAGGATATGGCAGGTCTGTTACTTCCACAGGCAGGTTATGATCTGGTGAAGGCTCTCAAGAGAGGCACAAAGCTTCCTATTGAAATTCACACCCACTATACTTCAGGTATGGCTTCCATGACCTACTTAAAGTGTATTGAAGCAGGTGCTGACATCATTGATACTGCATCTACTCCATTTGCACTTGGTACTTCACAGCCTTCTACCGATGTAATGGTTAAGGCTCTGGAAGGAACCGAGTATGATACCGGGCTTGACCTCAACAAGCTGATCGAGGTTTCCAACTACTTCCAGCCGTATCGTGAGGAGTGCCTCAAGTCTGGTCTTATGTCTACGAAGGTACTCGGCGTAAATATCAATACGCTGAGATATCAGGTTCCAGGCGGTATGCTTTCCAATCTGATTTCACAGCTTCATCAGGCAGGTAAGGATGATCAGCTGACAGCTGTACTTGAGGAGGTTCCAAGAGTACGTGCTGACTTCGGTGAGCCGCCGCTGGTTACACCTTCCTCTCAGATCGTTGGAACACAGGCGGTAATGAACGTACTGACCGGTGAGAGATACAAGATGGTTCCGAAGGAGTCTCATAAGCTTGTAGCCGGAGAGTTCGGGCGTACCGTAAAGCCGATGAACCCTGAGGTTGTAAAGAAGATCCTTAAGCCGGGTGAGACCCAGATGACAGATCGTCCAGCAGATCACATTGCTCCACAGCTTCCGAAGTTTAAGGAGGAGTGTGCTAAATGGGTTCAGCAGCCTGAGGATGTACTGTCTTATGCTTTGTTCCCGACAGTTGCAAAGGAGTTCTTTGAGTATCGTGCTGCACAGCAGTCCGGTGTTGCCAAGACTGCAGCAGATAAGGAAAATAAGGCATATCCGGCGTAATAACGGATGATCTTTACATATATTATTATCGTAAAGAACTTACAATTTCATGTATATTAATGATTTTGCGTTGACGAAACTACGCCGCAAAATTAAACTGGTTGGGAGTGGATCATATCCACTCCCTTTCCTTTTATTAAAAACTACGTAAGATTCGGAGACAGGATACATGAAAAGAATTTTAAATAAAACGGGACTTGCGATCCTTACAGCAGCTGCAATTATGGTTTCTCCGACCGCACAAATGCTGTGTCCTGCAGGTACCGTTTATGCTGATACAAGACAGGCTGTCATTGTAGGCGCCGTTGTCAATGTCCGTTCCGGTCCGTCTACAGAAACCAGCAGGGCCGGCTCCCTTACTGCCAATACTTCTGTTACGGTTACAGGACAGTCTACAGAATCGGATGGCTATGTCTGGTATCAGGTATCCTATAATGGTGGAAATGGATATGTGCGCTCTGACTTTATCAGCTTTCCCGTTGCCTATACAACAGATGCAAGCTTTGAAGCATATCTTTCACAGCAGGGATTTCCGGAAAGCTACAAAACCGGTCTCCGTCAATTGCATGCAAAATATCCTAACTGGACATTTAAAGCATATCAAACAGGCATTGACTGGAATACCGCTGTAAGTAAGGAGCTGGAAGGTACCAACAGCCTCGTGGATACCGACTCTATTTCCTCCTGGAAGTCTACAGATAATGGTAAGTTTGACTGGTCTACCAGCACCTGGCCCGGATTTGATGGTGCGACCTGGGTAGCTGCCTCCCGGGACATAGTTGCCTACTACATGGATCCAAGAAACTTTCTTAATGAATCCTATGTTTTTCAGTTTGCAGTCCATAAATTTAATCCTAATCTTCAAAATATTGAGGGACTAAATGAAATGCTGAAAGGCACCTTTATGGATAAATCGGTCAGCATTTCCGGCAATACACCCTCTGCCGGTTCCCAAGGCTCAGGTTCCGGCAGCTCCGGTTCTCAAACCGTAACCATCGTTGCTGCCGGTCCGGCAGGCTCTAGTGAAAGTGCTGCTTCTACAGATGCAGGTTCTGCTAGTGCTACCGGCTTTGGTAGTGAAGCATTGTTAGACTTTGCAGCACCGGGTGAAGGTACCGGAACAAACGATACAACGGTCTCACAGGCAGGCAGTGATGCATCTACCGTTTCCACTGAGGTCACGGTGCCAGCCTCCGGTACAACACAAGATCTACAGGGTACATCCATGAGCTATGCCGAAATCATTATGGAGGCTGCACAAAAATCGCAGGAAAATCCCTATCTGCTTGCTTCTATGATCCTGCAGGAGCAAGGAAAAGACGGAAAAAGCGCATCCATATCCGGAGCCAGCGGTTACTATAATTTCTTTAATGTTGGCGCTTATGCTGCTAACAATATGTCTGCAGTAGAGCGGGGGCTTTGGTATGCATCCCAGAGTGGTTCCTATAACAGACCCTGGAACACCATTGAAAAGTCCATTGTAGGAGGTGCGGAATTTTTTGCCGCAAATTATTTAAATGCAGGGCAGGATACGTTATATTTAAAGAAATGGAATGTTCAGGGCAGCAACGCCTATAAGCATCAGTACATGACCAATGTACAGGGAGCCGCTGAGGAGGGTGCCAAGCTTGGTGCTGCGTATACTTCCGATATGCGCTCCGCATCCCATGAGTTTAGTATACCGGTGTATAAAAACATGCCGGAGTCTGCCTGTCCGCTTCCGGTAAAGGATGGAAATCCAAACAATAAGCTGAGATCCCTAGGCCTGGATGGTTTTACATTGACACCTGGTTTCAATATGGATACCGAGCAGTATACTCTTGTGGTGGATCCTTCCGTTACCTCTGTAAATGTACATGCTGTGCCGGCGCATTCCGGTGCCTCTGTATCAGGCGGAGGAAGCATTTCACTTGATGGCGCATCAACAACTGTAACCATTACGGTAACCGCGCAGAATGGAGATACCAGAAGCTATACCATTTTGATTAACCGTCAGTCCGGCGGACAAACTAATAATGGATCTATGTATACTGATGTGGGGAGCAGTTCGGTTTCTACTGTGAATGCCGGCAGCTCGGGAGGTCCGGGTACATCCTCCGGCAGCAGCTCCGGATCCACGGTAAATAATCAATCTACCGTGAATATTGTCGTTGCCGGTTCGGGCCCTTCATAAGCTCATGACTGCAGGTTCCCGAAGAAATTATCCTGTAGATGAGCAGATATTCTGTAAAGGAGACATAATGAATAAAATAAAGCTTATCCTTGCAACAGCTGCAGCTTCCTTGTTATTGTCAATCAGTGCATTTGCTGCAAGCGGAACTATAACTTTTTCTGATCCGAGCGTTACCGAGGGATCAGATGTTAATGTCACAATGAAAGTTTCCAGCACAGATGGTACCCTTGGCAGAGCCGATGTGACTGTGGATTATGACAGCAATCTCCTGGAATTTGTCAGCGGAACGGATGCGGACGGAGGCGCCGGTAAGGTAAGGATTCACGGCGCCACCAATGGTCAGGGCACCGGAACTCTGGAATATAATTTAAAATTCAAAACGCTTGGTTCCGGTAAAGCTGCGATCACGATAGAGACTCAGGAAGTATATGATACGGATGAGTCTCTGGTTCAGATTACACATGAAGGTAATTCTACGGTAACGGTATCCTCTCAGGCTGCCGCTTCAAAGGATGCATCTCTTTCCGAGCTGACCGTTTCTCCGGGAGAGCTTACTCCCGCATTTTCTAACGATGTGACAACCTATGATGTTTCCGTAGGCACAGATGTAAATACTCTCGCAGTAAATGCTGTAGCAGCGGATTCCGGAGCCACCGTCAAAGTTTCAGGAAATGACAGCCTCAACATGGGCGAAAATAATGTTACAGTCACCGTTACTGCACAGGATGGTACAACCCAGACCGTATATACCCTCAATGTTAATAAAGTGGACGGTGGTGCTTCTCAAAATGATGCTGCATCCGGCAAGTCACAGGAAACAGTAAATGAGGGCGTTAAGCTTTCTTCCAAAGAAAAGACGATTACCATTATGAATCCGGGGTCTGATGTCGAAATCCCTGCCGGTTTTGCCGAAAGCACCATTGATATCGACGGACACCATGTCAAAGGATGGGTATGGAAGGCAGATACGGATCATCAGTACTGCATTGTCTATGGTATGAATGATGCAGGTGAGCTGCATTTCTACCGTTATGATCTCGAGGAGAAGACCATTCAGAGATATTTTGAAGATCCGGTAGAGGCAAATCTCAAGCAAAACGCAGAAAGCTATCCGGAAATGGTAGAGAAGTATGATGCACTTGTAAGCCGGTATAATACACAGTTTATTTTAAGCTGTGTACTTGGCGTAGTGGCACTGGCGCTTGCAGCTTATGTAATTGTACTGATCCGTTCCAGAAGCCGCAGCCGTCATACGGATTCTGTCCGCATGATTAATAATATCCAGGATCATAGAGAGAATCAAAAAGCTCCAAAGGAAACAGAAGAGGAACTCGGCGAAACAAAGGCAATCCAGACATTAAAACGATCCTCTCCGGTAGAAAACAATTCCGATCTGGAAGTAACGCAGGTAATACGAAAGGAAGATAAGGCGAAGCTTACGGATGATACCGATGAAATTACAATAGAGGATCTGGAGGCATCGGATGAGCCTACCATCAGTATTCCGGATGTGAAGGAAAAGAAGACAGAGACAGCACAGGATACCTCTGCACCAACAGCTTCGACAACTGCTAAGCAGAATTCACAAAAGAAAAATACAGAAAAAGACGAGCTTGAAATAGAAGATCTGTAATTGAAATCTGTATATAGAATTATGTTTGCAGGCTTCTGTATGCTACTGTTTGGATAAAGAAATCCGCAGAGTACTCGCACAATTTGGTACTCATAAATTTAAGAAAGGCATTTTAATGAACCAATTCACCATTCAGGCGCAGCGGGCTTTGCAACTCGCGATTGAAAGCGCTGAAGAGCTGAATCAGCATTATATTGGCACAGAGCATATCCTGATGGGGCTCCGGCGGGAAAATACCGCTGTAGCTGCCAGGGTGCTTGCCGCCAATGGAATAAATGAAGATAAAATCCGTGAGATGATCAGCCGTTTTATCACTCCGGACAGTAATGTTGCGCTGACAGATCGTTCCGGCTATACTCCATCAGCAAAAAAGGTCATGGAGGGAAGCATGCAGGAAGCCATGCACAGCCGTTCCCGGCTGGTTGGTACAGAGCATATCCTGATTTCCATCCTGAAGGATCCGAACTGTGTTGCGTCCAGAATTATTACAACGCTGGGCGGCAATGCGCAGAAAATTTATCAGCAGATTATGTCTGCGGTAGGAGACGATAGTTATGTGGATAATAAAGCCGGAAGCGCCTCTACGCAGAATGAAAGTACCACACCGACTCTGGATCAGTATTCAAGAGATCTGACACGGCTCGCTGCTGATGGCAGGCTGGATCCGGTTATTGGCAGGGATAGAGAAATCATGCGGGTCATTCAGATTCTCTCCCGCAGAACGAAAAACAATCCATGTCTTATCGGAGAGCCGGGAGTCGGTAAAACTGCAGTTGTAGAGGGTCTTGCAGAGCGGATTCAGTCCGGAGATGTGCCAGATTCCATCCAGGGGAAGCGTCTCGTTACTCTGGATATTTCCGGCATGGTCGCAGGCTCCAAATACCGCGGAGAATTTGAGGAGCGTATTAAAAGAGTCATTCAGGAAGCACAGAATGACGGTGAAGTACTTCTCTTTATCGATGAGATCCATACGATTATTGGTGCCGGTGGCGCAGAGGGTGCTTTGGATGCTGCCAATATCCTGAAGCCTGCACTTGCCCGTGGAGAGCTGCAGATCATCGGCGCAACAACGCTGGATGAATACCGGAAGCATATTGAAAAGGATGCGGCTCTGGAACGGCGTTTCCAGCCGGTGACAGTTGACGAGCCAGGTGAAGAGGAAACTTTACAAATCCTGCTTGGTATACGATCTAAATATGAGGAATTTCATCATGTGGTATATGATGATGACGCTCTCAAAGCTGCGGTAGCCTTGTCTGCAAGATATATCAATGACAGATATCTGCCGGACAAAGCCATTGATCTTATTGATGAAGCCGCGGCAAGGCTCAAGAGCAATGCTTCCGGTGAACCAGAGACAATTAAGAAGCTTAAGCAGCAGCTCGAGGATCTGGAAAACCAGAAGGAAGAGTTTATTAAAGCCGAGAATTTTGAGGGAGCTTCCGAGATCAAGAAAAAGCAGGAGCAGAAAAAGGACCGCCTTGACAGGGAAGTATTAAAATGGCAGCAGGAGAAGGAAGATAAAAAACTTCATGTCACAGAATCCGATATTGCTGATATTGTTTCCATGTGGACCGGTATTCCGGTAAAAAAGCTTGCGGAAGAAGAGACAGAACGCTTAAAGAATCTGGAAACCACATTGCATCAGAGAGTGGTTGGACAGGATGAGGCTGTTTCTGCTGTGGCTAAGGCGATCAAGAGAGGACGTGTCGGTTTAAAGGATCCAAAGCGTCCGATTGGTTCCTTTATGTTTCTGGGACCTACCGGTGTCGGAAAAACCGAGCTTTCCAAGGCGCTCGCCGAGGCAATGTTTGGTTCGGAAAATAATCTGATCCGCGTCGATATGTCAGAATATATGGAGAAGTACAGTGTTTCCAAGATGATCGGTTCTCCTCCAGGATATGTCGGTTATGATGAGGGTGGACAGCTCTCGGAAAAGGTACGCAGAAATCCGTACTCGGTTGTGCTGTTTGATGAAATTGAAAAAGCGTATCCGGATGTACTCAATATCCTGCTGCAGATTCTGGATGATGGTCACATTACAGATGCTCAGGGCAGAAAAGTAAGCTTTAAAAATACAATCATTATTATGACGTCAAACGCCGGAGCCGAGGAAATCCTCAGTCCGAAGCGTCTGGGCTTTGATTCCGGAGACGGTAGTAAAGATAAGGATTATCAGTTCATGCGCAGCCGTGTTATGGACGAGGTACGTAGAATCTTTAAGCCCGAATTTCTGAATCGTATTGATGAAATCATCGTATTCCATCCTATTACCAAGGATAATATGACAGAAATCCTCAATATCATGATGAAGGAGGTACGTGCACGTGCCAAGAAACAGATGGAGCTTAACATCAGCATGGATGCCAAGGCGAGCGCATTATTGATTAATAAAGGCTTTAATCCTAAGTTTGGTGCCCGCCCACTACGTAGAACCATACAGACGCTGGTTGAAGATCCGATGGCAGAGGATATTCTGGATGGGAAGATCACGGAAGGATCATCTGTAAGAATTACTGTATCCAAAGAGGGCACAGAGCTTAAGTTTATTACACGTAAAAGGAGAAATGCCTGATGGCAAAAATCACATCCCGCTATTTCTGTAAGGAATGCGGATATGAAACGGCAAAATGGCTTGGACAGTGTCCTGCCTGCAAGGCATGGAATACATTTGTGGAGGAACCCGTGGCAAAAGCAGCGGGTTCCTCTGCCGCCTCTGGTAAAAAAAACATCCGGCAGCAGCGCACCCGCCCTGTTAAAATAGATGAAATAAAGCTTATTGAAGAAGACCGGATGGACACCGGCTTCCGGGAGTTAAATCGAGTTCTTGGCGGAGGCATTGTTGTAGGGTCGCTTATCCTTTTGGGAGGAGACCCCGGTATAGGTAAATCCACAATTTTACTGGAGGTGGCAAGAAATCTTGCCGCAGAAGCCTCAAAATCTGTCCTTTATGTTTCGGGAGAAGAGAGTCTTAAGCAGATAAAAATGCGGGCCATGCGCATAGCGGACATTTCCGGAGACCTCAGGTTTATGACGGAAACCAATGTAGAGAACATTGTGGAAACCATAACAGAAACACAGCCGGATCTGGTTGTGATCGATTCGATTCAAACCATGTATACAGAATCTGTGACAGCTGCTCCCGGATCTGTCAGTCAGGTAAGGGAGTCTGCAGCTCAGTTTCTGCGGGCTGCCAAGGAAAACGGAATTGCCATCGTTCTGGTAGGACATGTAACCAAGGACGGTGCAGTTGCCGGTCCTAAGGTGCTGGAGCATATGGTGGATGCTGTACTGTATTTTGAGGGAGAAGCCGGCGGGAATCTACGCATACTGCATGGACAGAAAAACCGGTTCGGATCTACCAATGAAATTGCGGTATTTGAGATGAATGCAGACGGTCTCCGGGAAGTCCGGAATCCATCGGAAATGCTGCTTTCCGGTAGACCTGAGAATGCTTCCGGCTCAGTTGTCACCTGTGGTATGGAGGGAACCCGCCCGCTTCTAATTGAGATTCAGGGACTGGTTGCTCCTACGAGCTTTAATTACCCCCGGAGAACAGCCAATGGCGTAGATTATAACCGCTTGAACCTTCTGACTGCCATTGTTGAGCGAAGACTTGGGATCGATCTTTCCAAATACGATGCTTATGTAAATATTGCAGGCGGTCTTAAAATTTCCGAGCCGTCTACAGATCTCGCCATCGTAATGGCACTAATTTCCTCATGGAGAAATATTCCGGTTCCGGATGATGTCATGATTTTTGGAGAGGTGGGGCTGTCAGGTGAGGTGCGTGCTGTCTCATCAGCTGAGCAGCGTATGGAGGAAGCTGCCCGCCTGGGATTTCATAAAATTGTCATGCCGTACTATCATAAGGATCGGATCCAGTTCCATGAAAATCCTGACGTTGAAATCATCCCTGTAAAAAATATCAGAGAAGCATTGACAATACTAAAGAAATAAGGTATATTTACTGTCGTTGCTGCTAAAGACAAAAGAGCAACGAGATAGGGGTGTCATCCAATGGTAAGATACCGGTCTCCAAAACCGTTCATCAGCGTTCGAATCGCTGCACCCCTGTGAATCCAGTTGAACTTCAACTGGATTTTTTTTGTCCATCTTTTTCTCGCGTTTTTATAGTGTTTGTTAACAGTGTTTGTTATCAGTGCTTGTTATCGCCGCTGCGCTTATCAATGACATATTTCAAAAAGCAGCCTGGACACACTTAGTATAAAAAAGATATTTTTTATAAATTTGCAGATATCTTTAGCTTGGCTACACATTTACGTCACAAATCATAAGTACAATGCATCTGATTTCTGATATGTAAGAGAATTAGCATCAGAGTTAATATTAGAATTCATATCAGAGTTAGTAGAAAGGAAATGAAAGAACCGTATGAAACGAAATTTTGTAAATACAAGCTTAGCCGCTGCAGCCCTCATTCTGTGCATGTCTTTAGCAGCCTGTGGCGGAAATTCTGATAAACAGGAAAGCACCGCACAGGAAAGCGTGCAGGCAAGCGAGACTCCTGCCGCAGAAACATCCGGGGCTGCTGCAGAAACATCCGGGGCTTCTATGGAAACATCCAAAGCGCAGGCATTTGCAGATTCTAAATCTACAGACGCTGCTGATACATCCAAAACGGCAGAAACCAAGGAAACCTCTGTTGACACAGATCCGGGACTCAGCGATCTGGTGGGACACCATGCACATAAATTTAAATAAGCTCTATGAAAAATTTACTTAAGCTTGTAAAAAGCATGCGCTATGAGGTCGCATACTATGACCCCATGAACGGCGCCCAAAACAATTATCATCTTATTTACGATATCCCTAAGTCCGGTGACATTCGCTATCGGAAATTTATCGGAAGCAATGGTGAAGCCTCCCGGATCATAGACCGGACAGCAGCTCCCGAGGAGGTCAGTCGCTATTATGCGGATGTGCTTAAGCTGATAGATGAAGCGGACAATGACGAAGCTGCCATTGATGATTTCCATGTTACGTTGACTGTCTTTACGGATAATAGCGATATGACATTTGCCAGAGGTCTTGGAAACAGTCAGAAGCATGTAAGCAATCTTACAAGAGAGTTCCTGGAGTCTGTCGGCTTTTCCGATGTAAAAGCCTAAACGTACATTTATATAATAACCAGTACTCAAATGTACGGTGGTGTTTTGGCAGAAACCTATTATAATATGGAGTATAAGCTGCGCGGTTTCCAAAGCCTGCGCCAGATCATGGAGTACGTAAGCTATGTCAGATTTTAATAGATCTACCGTAAGAGAAGTAGAGCCGGGTATTTTTGTAACGGAGCTTTACAATAAAACAGCAGAAAACGGAGTACAGCAGATCCATATTTATATTATTCCCGGGAAAGCCGGGGTTAACCATGGCAGAAGCCTGATGATCGATACCGGTTTCCGAACGACAGATTGTCTTGTCACTCTCGAGCAGGCGCTGAAAGACCTGCATATTTCTGTCACAGATCTTGATATATTTTTGACTCACCGGCATCACGACCACAGCGGACTTGCCAGCATTCTCACAAAGGAGGGGGCGCGTGTCTACATGAACCGGCAGGAGGAGCGGCACCCATATGACTGTATTGCGTATAAGCTTACAGTTGAATCTCGGGAGGCTCAAAAGCATGTCCTGCATTCGGTCGGTGTAGACCCGGACCATACGCCGGAAATCTGGAGTACCTTTATGCGCCTCTCGGAGCGAGTGGAGGAAGAAGGCGAGAGCGTCCTTGCGACACTGGGCTTTCCCTATACCGATGTAAAAGCCGGGGATCTCTTTTGCTATGGAGATTACGCACTTAAGGCAGTGTCCTTAAAAGGGCATACATATGGACAGATGGGACTGATTGATGAGGCACATCGTCTGTTCTTTCCGGCGGATCAGCTAATTGAGGGGATCTCTCCAATTGTTGCAACCACCTATCCGGATGAGGCTCTGCTGGATGGCTTTTTCCAGTCTCTTGCGTGGATCAAGCATCACTGCAAGGAGAGTGAGGGCTGGAAGCTGTATCCCGCGCATGGCAATGTGATTACCAGAATCTGTAAGGATGTGGATCTTACCGTATACTCTTATCTGAATAAATCCTCAATAATAAAGGAAATCTTAAAAAAGGCAGACCATCCTATGACGGTGCGTGAGGTGGCAGAGGCGGCGTATCATATACAGAAGCTTCCCGGTGATGATGGAGCGTTTTTCCAATACAAGATGATGGTCACCAAAACCTTCAGTCTGCTGGAATACCTGATGGGACTTGATTTCGTGACCCGCAGTGATGTCAATGGAACTTTTTACTGGAAGATAAAATAAGATATTTTCTATGGCAAACAATATCGTAACAATTGAACATTTCAGCAAGGTGTATACCGAGCGTCAGCTGTTTGACGACACAGATTTTTACCTGCAGGAGGGGGAAAAGGCAGCTTTAATCGGAATCAATGGCACAGGAAAATCCACCTTGCTAAAGATTGTTGCCGGACTGGAGGAGCCAGATCAGGGCAGACTTGTGATGCGCCGCGGCTTAAGCATTCGCTTCCTCCCGCAAAACCCGGAGTTTCATCCGGAGGACAGCATCCTGGAAGCTGTGCTGCGCGATAATGAAGGAAAACAGCATGTCTATAACCTGGAAGCAGAAGCCAAAAAAATGCTGACAAAGCTCGGAATAGAGGATTTGACAGCGCGGATGGGTACCTTATCCGGAGGGCAGCGGAAGCGGATTGCGTTGGCAAGCACCTTATTATCCACGGCAGATCTTTTGATCCTGGATGAGCCCACAAACCATCTGGATGGAGAGATGTCCGAGTGGCTGGAAAGCTATCTTAAAGCATTTAAAGGAAGCCTCCTGATGGTGACGCATGACCGGTATTTTCTGGACTCCGTCTGCGACCGGATCATGGAGCTGGATCAGGGTAAAATTTACAGCTACAAAGCGAACTATGAGGGATATCTGGAGCTTAAAGCGGAGCGTATGGACATTGCCAAGGCGCAGGAGCGCACCCGGCAGAACATCCTTCGTAATGAGCTGAAATGGATCCGCCGTGGTGCCAAGGCCCGGACGACCAAGCAAAAGGGCAGAATCCAGCGCTATGAAAAACTTTCGGAAATGCATGGTCCGGTAGAGGATGCGGAGCTGAAGCTTTCTTCCATCTCAAGCCGGATTGGCAAGACCACGATTGAAATCGACAATATCTCCAAAGGCTTCGGCAACAAGACGCTTATCCGGGATTTCACGTACTATTTTTTACGAAATGATCGAGTCGGCATTATCGGTCCTAATGGCTCCGGCAAGTCCACGTTGCTTAAAATGATAACCGGGCGGGAGATGCCGGATCAGGGTGAAATCCGGATCGGGCAGACCATAAAAATCGGATATTTCTCACAGGAAAATGAGGATCTGGACGGTGATCAGCGTGTCATTGATGCCGTGAAATCCATTGCAGAATATGTGCCGACGGTTGACGGAAGCATCTCTGCCAGTGTAATGCTTGACCGCTTTCTGTTTCCACCGTCCCAGCAGTACATGATGGTATCCAAGCTCTCCGGCGGCGAGAAGCGCAGGCTCTATCTCCTTCAGGTCCTGATGAGTGCTCCCAATGTGCTGATCCTGGATGAGCCCACCAATGACCTCGATATCCGTACAATGACGATCCTTGAGGACTATCTGGATCAGTTCCAGGGAATCGTGATCACGGTGTCTCACGACCGGTATTTTCTGGACCGCTGTGTAAACCGCATCTTCGCCTTTGAGGGAAATGGCAAAATCAGTCAGTACGAGGGCGGCTTTACGGATTATCAGGTCGAATATCTCCGGCGCCATCCGGAGCTCGAAGGCAGTGGATCTGTCTTTGCCAATGGTGGTTCCATCGCCGGCGTTAATACCTCTGTGACAGATCTGGCACCTCAGAATACTTTCGGCGATGTCATGTCCCAGGGGGCAAGTACGTCTGCTGCATCCGGTCGTGGAACGCACCGGCTGAAGTTCAGTTACAAGGAGCAGAAGGAGTGGGAGAGCATAGAATCTGAAATTGATCAGCTGGAATCCAGAATTTCAGAGCTCGATCAGGAGATTCTTAAAAATGCCAACGATTTTATCCGGCTGAATGAACTCACAGAACAAAAGAATACTGCAGAAGCCATGCTCGATCAGAAAATGGAACGCTGGGAGTATCTCAGTGAACTCGCATCGAGGATTGAAGCGGAAAACAGCTAGTCAGGAGATGCTGAAATGTAATGACGGTTACGGTCTGCTCTCGGATATCATTCGGAGGTACTCTGACTGTGACATTTCAAAGATGTACCCGAACCATACATGGGTTTTCGGGTACATCTTTGTTTTCATCCGGAAGTGCTGTTTATAGAGTTCTTGTAGGGTAAACATAGTGTTTTTCAGAGAATAAAATGTTTACGAAAAAGTAAAAATACGTAGCGAAAAAGCACGTATTTTCAAGGCTTTTAAAGCTTTTCCTTGAAAACACGTGCTTTTTTAAAGAGCGACGAGGATGAGACTCGAACTCACAACCCGCACAAGCGAGCACCAACTTTCCAGGCTGGCCGACTACCATTATCACACCTCGTCTCGCAACTCGTTTATAATAGCAAAGTATTTTTAAAAAATCAAGTATGTTTTTTAAAAAATATGCTATATAATAAAAACGGTTTTAACACCATTTAAATCGACACGATCCAATGAAGTTTATAATTCCAGGATTCAAAATAATAGATGAACTCTTATAGATTATTGAAACTGTAATTTCATAAAGTCAAAAGACAGTAGATGAAATAGATTTCATAATAAATTGGAACAAAAGAAAATAAAAAAGTCATTAAATAAATCGGAGGACTCTAGTGATCATTTTAGTAGATTTTGAAAACACCCATGTAAGTGGGCTTGAGGGGTATGAGTATCTTAATGATACCGATACTCTGGTAATGTATTATAGCGATGAAAATTCCGCTGTGACGAGAGGCATTGTAGACGATCTCAAAGAAAAAAATGTAAATGTCCGGATGGTTAAGCTTTTAAAGCAGCATGCCAATGCGCTGGATATGTACATCGCATCTACAACCGGCATGTTTCTGGATACCGGAGAAAAGATCTGCATTGTGTCAAAGGACAAGGGCTACGCTGCCGTACGGGATTTCTGGCATAGCCTCCGGGGCGCTGAGATTCTGCTAGGCGAAACCATTGAGGAATGCTTCCTGAACTCTGTTGCCAATGATGAGGAGCGCCTGATACGCTGCAAGGAACGAAATCAAAAGGCTCTCCTTACAGATTCGTTTGAAACAATGAATACGATCCCGACGCGTCCGACGCTAAGCCGCAGCAATCGACGCAGAAACGCAAATCCAAGTGCAAATCTGCACCGGGATGAGCCAAAACCGATCCTTCCCAATCCCCTGATTCAGCAGGAGAATAAGAGCAGTGAGCTCTCGGAAATCAGTCGGGTAATTCCTAAAAAAGTGGATACACAGGCTGTAAAATCCGCTCAGGATACCTCTTCGGAAAAAAATACAATTAAGGCGGCTCCGACCGCAAATGAGTCCGTTGCATCTGCTCCTAGCGTAAACACAAGATCCCGAAACAATGGAAATACAAGACCCAGAACGCCGCAGGCTCCAAATTTCAATATGCCTTCGGTTAATCCATATGCTTCAATGAATGAAGGAATTCTCGGTAAAAGCTCCGGGGAGCCGGACATTTCCGTAAGCAGTCCTTCCATGCAGAAAGCGGCAAAGCCGGAGCATAAAGCTAAAGAGGCACTGGAACGTGAGACGCATTCTCAGGATAAAAAAGCTGTAAAAGCTGTAACGGAACAGCAGAAGGTTGAACCCCGTAAAGAACAGCGCGAGCAGTCTCAAACTCAAAATAGAGCGAGCACAGCAAAGCAAAGCGAGCAGCAGAATGCCGCGAAACAGCTTGACACTTCTCTGCAAGCATCATCTGCGAATGCTTCTGAAATCACCCCATCTCAAAAGCCGGAATCAAAGCCTGTGTTCCATGCTGTTGTACCGCACAAGGAGCCTGCGGCATCAATTGCCAATGTAGAGAAAGAAGATCCTAACAGAGTACACTTTATCTATGATCCGGTTTCCAGAACTATGGTCCGTAAAGGCGGTTCCCAGAACGCAGAGCCCGTCACAGCTGAATCACACCCGAAGGAAGCCTCTGATACAAAAGCCGAAAGAGAAGTGCCTGCAGTATCAGAGACAACATTTGAGGAAACATCATCAGACAATACAGTGGAGGACTCCTCCAAGGCAACTTCCGTTTCTCAAAAGAAAAAGATCAAAACGGAAGCTGATGAAAGCCCTGAAAAAATGATAGTCTCCAGTAAAGTAAAAGAGCCTGTCTCAAGGGAAGCAGAAAAAAAGGAAGTCGTAGAAGATAAAACCGGGACTATAAATGCATCAGATGCTGAGAGGGCTGAGGATCAGAGCTCCGATGCGTCAGCTAAAACGGCTCCGCAAGAGAAAGCAGCACCGGAGAAGAAACAAACAGCACGTAAATCCAGAAGCAGAAAAAGCAATAAGTCAGCAAACAAGGATACAGCAGGAAACAGCAAGCCATCGGAGCACTCTGATACAGAAAAAGCTCACATTCCTATAACAGCTTCAGTGCAGGAGAATCTCGTGGTGAAGGACTCTATTTCAGATCATTCCGATACCACGCAGGAGGATTTGGAATCCAGTTCTAAACCGACTATGCCTGAAAAGCCACAATCCAGGCAAACTGCCTCGCATCAGACTGCAGTGAATTATGATGCTGCAGAGGTGCTGGAAAAATACGGTTCCAATGCCAACACCCTGCATCAATACTATTTAAAGATGATGAAGGCATTTGGCAGAGAGCAGGGCCGCATCATCTATGATGAGACCAAAAAGTCCTTCCAGAACATGGTCAAAGAACGGAAAGCTGCAAAAGCCGCTCCAGTGGAGTCCGAGGCTTCTGTAGAAAAAAGTGAACGCGCTGATGCAGAAAAAATGGAATCTGCAGATGTACCAAAAAGCGGGCAGCCGTCAGCAGAAGTGATTAGTTCCAATCCGTCAGCAAGCGTGTAAGCTTACTCATTTTACAAAGATTTAACAAAATATGTAGAGCTCCATTAACCGGAATCTCCTAAGCTGTACGTTGAAGCAGTAAGGCAGATTCCGGTTTTTTACGATCAAAATTCAAAATTCAGATTAGATCCAAGCATATTGAAAGAATCTTCCGTATGAATTAAAATATAGGAATATAGATATGTTGAAAATACAGAATGGATTAAATCAATTTATATAAGTATATCGTACGGAAGGAAACAAGCTTATGCCAATAAAGGATCTGTTTCGCTGGCTTAGACATAAGGATACTGCATCAGAGATAAAGGACAGGGAAGAAGAAATGAAAAAGGATAAGGCAGCCCGGAAAGCTCATATTTCAGATGATTCAGAGCTTAGACCAGGCATTTTTTCAGAGCAGGAAGTACCTGCCAAAGCCGTACCGGATGTACCGGTAGAGGATACAGAGGAGCAGCTGTCCCAGGTAGAGCCTGAGGATAAAAATAAGAAAAAAAGTATCTCAAAAAAAGATCCTTTTCCGCTTAACTGTTATAAAAACCGGGAGTTGTCCTGGCTTCAGTTTAATGAACGTGTATTGAATGAAGCCGGAAATCCTAAGGTTCCGCTGGCAGAGAGACTTACCTTTGTCTCGATCTATCAGACCAATCTGGATGAGTTTTTTATGGTGCGTGTCGGTACCCTGATGGAACAGATGCGTTCCGGCGAGGATGTCCGCGAAAATAAAACCAATATGAGCTCTGAGGAGCAGGTTCACGCAATCCTCAAGGAAGTAAAAAAACTGGAAAAAAAGCGAAGTGAAATCTACCACGGACTCATGCGTCAGCTCGAGGAAAAAGGTATTCACATTGTCAACTTTGATAAAATGTCAGCCTCGGAGCAGAGTATGCTGGAAGGCTATTTTGATCATATGATCGCTCCGTTTCTTTCTCCGATGATACTGGGAAAGCAGCAGCCATTTCCGTTTCTGCATAACAAAGAGCTTTATGCCGTGGTCCTGCTGAAATCCAAGGGTGGAAAAAACAAAACCGGTATTGTGCAGTGCTCCAATCCTGTGTTTAAACGTCTGATTGAGGTGCCGAACCGTCCGGGATATTTTATGCTGTCTGAGGAGTTGATTCTGCATTTTGTATCAAAGCTGTATCCAAAGCATGAGATCCGTGAAAAATCGATTATCCGCGTCACAAGAAATGCTGACATTGATCCGCTTGAGGTCTTTGATGAGGATCTGGACTACCGTAATATGATGGAGCGCATGGTGCGTCAGCGGAGCAGGCTGCATCCGGTCCGTTTGGAGCATACGAGGGCACTGAATGACTCGGTAATAAAGGAAATCGCAAAATACCTGGAAATTTCCGTGGATCACGTGATTAAGGTTGATACACCTCTGGATATGTCCTATGTCTTTACTCTGCAGGATACTCTCCGGGATCAGACCGACCTCTTTTATCCAAAGCGTTCTCCCAGACCTGCAGCTTCCGTCAATCCGCGTGAGCCGATGCTTCCTCAGATTGATAAAAAGGATTTATTGCTTTCATATCCGTATGAAAGCATGCGTTCCTTCATTCGTCTTTTAAATGAAGCCGCTGAAGATGATACCGTTGTATCCATTAAGATGACCCTGTATCGCGTGGCAAGCCGTTCCAAGGTAGTGGATGCGCTCTGTGAAGCTGCGGAAAACGGTAAGGAAGTGCTTGTACTGATTGAGCTCCGTGCGCGCTTTGATGAACAGAACAACATTGAAATGTCCCGTCGTCTGGAGAATGCAGGCTGCCAGCTGATCTACGGTCTCGAGAAATATAAGGTGCACTCTAAACTTTGTCTCATTACCCGGAAGACGAGTGATGGTTTCCGTTATACTACGCAGATCGGCACCGGAAATTACAATGAAAAGACAGCTGCGCTGTACACAGATCTCTGCCTTATGACAGCAAATCAGGAAATCGGAGCTGATGCCGCAGAAGTATTCAGAACACTTTTACAGGGTACTACTGTAGAGCATACAAGACAGCTTCTAGTCGCTCCGAAATGTCTGCAGAAGCCGGTACTGGAAATGATGGCTGCGGAAATTCATAAGGCAAAACAGGGCTTACCAGCATATATTGGCGTAAAAATCAATTCTCTGACGGATAAGGATATTATCAACAAGCTGATTGAAGCTTCACAGGCAGGGGTCAGAGTCGAGCTCATTGTACGTGGAATCTGCTGCCTCATCCCCGGTATCCCCGGATATACGGATCATATTACGGTGATCAGTATTGTCGGCAGATTCCTGGAGCACTCAAGGATTTATCGATTCGGTGCCGGAGAAGATCAGAAAATCTATATTGCTTCGGCGGATTTTATGACAAGAAATACGCTCCGCCGAGTGGAGGTTGCTGCGCCGGTTTACGATCCGGAGCTGAGAGCGCGCATCATACATATCTTCGATACCATGATGGCAGATGATGAAAAGGGTAAGGAGCTGAAGTCAGATGGTCTCTACCATGATCGTCAGCTTCATGCGGAAGGCAGTATCAATGCGCAGGAGCAGTTTTATCAGGAGGCATATGACGCTTCTGAAAAAGCATAGGTTCTGAGGCTCTGAGGGACGGTTCTGAGGGATACAGAGATAAGTTCTAAAAAATGCTTGCAAAAAAAAGACAGACGTGATAAGATAATGCCTGTCTTGCGGGAGTGCTGAAATTGGCAGACAGGCAAGACTAAGGATCTTGTGTCCGATAGGACGTGTGGGTTCAAGTCCCATCTCCCGCAGCAAAGCATCAGAGATGATCTCTGGTGCTTTTTTTATAATTATTTTGAACTAATATCGATATTTACGTATTATTTTGTAACTGGTTTTAGAACGCTTTTAAAATGCTTTTTGAGATGTGTTGAATTATATTAAATCCTTTAAATCCTCCAAGCATAGAAAGGGTTTCGTATGAAAATTGCTGTAATCACCGGAGCCTCATCCGGCATGGGCAGAGAATGTGCCAAAGTGATTGATCGTCTCATTCCCAATATCGAAGAGTTCTGGCTCATCGGAAGGAGCAGTGCAGAGCTTAAGGAAACTGCGGAGCAGCTGCATCGACCTGCAAAAACGCTTGCAATGGATCTCCGTAAAAAAAAGAATCTTTACAGCTATGAATCTTTGCTGCTTAAAGAAGCTCCAGAGATCGTTTTTCTTGTAAATGCAGCAGGATTTGGCAAGCTTGGGTCCGTATCACAGATACCGGTTAAGGACGCAGGTGATATGGCGGATCTTAACATGCGGGCGTTAACCCTGATGACAAAGCTTAGTCTCCCGTATATGGCTGCAAAATCCAGAATCCTGCAATTTGCATCTGCAGCAGCCTTCCTGCCGCAGCCTAACTTTGCAGAATACGCTGCTTCTAAAAGCTATGTACTGAGTTTCTCCCGCGCTTTAAACGAGGAGCTCGGAAAAAGCGGCTGCAAGGTTACCGCCGTATGCCCCGGACCGGTACACACAAAATTTTTTGAGCGTGCGGAATCCAGCGGTACTACTGCGTGGTTCAAAAAGTTTTTTATGGCAGAGCCGGACAAGGTCGCGTATAAGGCAGTGAAGGACAGTGTGATTGGTAAGGATATTTCCATATACGGTCTGCCGATGAATGTCTTAAGACTTTGTACTGTGCTTATACCGCACAAATTGATATTTGTTTTACTGAGGATCATAGCATGAAGGAAATTATCGCCGGTGTTAATGAATCCGGTCAGCGTCTGGATAAGCTTCTGCATAAATATTTGAGTCAGGCAGGCAGTGGCTTTATCTATAAGATGCTTCGCAAAAAAAACATTGTCCTAAACGATAAAAAAGCCGGGGGAAATGAGATTCTTAGTCCCGGAGACTCGATCAAGCTTTATCTCTCTGATGAGACACTGACGCTTATGACAGGCAGGTCTATAACATCCGGTAATGAACATAGTAAAGATCACGCTGCGGATAAAGCTGTGAAAGCATCGAAATCCGAGAATGATAAAAAGGCAAAGAAAACTCGTGACAGCAGGCTTCCGAACCTGCCAAAGCATTGTATCGTATATGAGGATGCAAATCTTCTGGTTATTAATAAACCGGCAGGGTGGCTCTCTCAGAGTGATGGAAGCAAAACTCCCTCCGCTAACGAGATCTGTCTTAACTATCTGATCCGGAAAGGTGAGCTGACAGAATCTCAGATGGAGACCTTTAAGCCAGGAATTGCCAACCGGCTGGACCGCAATACCTCCGGACTCCTTTTGTTTGGTAAAACGCTGCCGGCACTGCAGGAGCTTGGCAAAATCCTTAAGGATCGAAGTCTTAAGAAATATTACCTCACGGTAGTCTCCGGCGTGATTTCCAGTGAGCATCAGATCGATGGATTTCTGTATAAAAATCCCGCCAACAACAAAGTCGAGATCCGTCTGGAGCCTTTTAAAGATGCATCGGAAATTCATACTGCATACCAGCCTCTGGAATCCAATGGTGCATGGACCGTCCTGAAGGTGCATCTTATTACCGGAAAAACACATCAGATCAGGGCACATCTTGCTTCCATTGGTCATCCGATCCTGGGGGATCCGAAATATGGCAAGTCCCGGATCAATGAAATCTGCCGTAAAAAATACAAGGTTGAGCATCAGCTGCTGCATGCATGGCAGCTTTGCTTTCCGGACATGTCAGGAGTACTGTCTGGTCTCAGTGGTAAAACGCTTGTTGCAGAGTATCCGGATGATCTGAAACAATTCTATCACGGATAAAGTTTGCCGGGACATATCCGGTCTTGAAGACAGCTTGGACCATCCGGATCGACCGGACGGATCAGGCTGGACTGCAATTGGCAGAGAAATCCTGTAAATTATCATATATCACGCAAAAGATATCGTGTAAAATTACGTGAATTTATAAGCTTCTGTTTACAAGCTCCTGCAAATCATGTATGCTTGTAAAAGATTCTTTGTATAAACACTCCTGATTCCCATCGTGGTATCATGCTATCAAAAATTTATAGCGGCGGTCTGTCCGGTCTCAGCGGATATCTGGTTTCCGTTCAGGTGGATGAGAGCGGCGGGCTGCCCCGCAGTATTATCGTAGGTAATGTCTCCGCCAGTGTGCGGGAAGCTGTCGAGCGGTGCAATGTTGCCTTACGTAATTCTGATATTTTTCTTCCTCCTAAAAGAGTCACCATTAATCTGCAGCCGGCAGACATCCGGAAGGATGGAACCTATTTTGATCTTCCGATTGTGACCGGGATGCTCAGGATCCTTGGCATAACCGAAAGCTTCCCTTTGGATGCGTATGGAATTGTAGGCGAGGTCGGACTGGATGGTCAGATCCGTCCTGTTCGTGGCATTTTATCTATTGTATCCGAGTTCCGGAAGCAGGGACTTACCGGTGCCATCGTGCCCGCGGAAAATGTGAGAGAAGCTCTTGTAGTGGAAAACATGGATATCATCGGACTATCCACGGTGAGAGAGCTTTTAAAGCTGATTTCCACCAGTGAGCATTTTAAAAGCTTCCCTCGCCCGGCGCCGGAGGAGCTGTCCGTAAAGGAGACCGCCATGCTGGATTTTTCCGATGTGCAAGGGCAGTCCGTCGGTATAAGAGCCGCCTTGATCGCCGCTGCCGGTAAACATAATCTGCTGCTCTCCGGCATGGCAGGTTCCGGTAAAACCATGATTGCAAAACGCATCCCGGGGATCCTGCCTCCACTTACACGCGATGAAAGCATAGAAATTTCCAAAATCTATTCCATCGCAGGACTGCTGCCTAAGGACAGCGCCCTTTTGTATCAACGTCCCTTCCGAAGTCCGCATCATACCATCACAACGCCTGCTTTGACCGGCGGCGTACAGGGAGGTGCTGTGGTTCCGGGAGAGCTTGCATTATCCTCCGGAGGTGTATTGTTTCTGGATGAGCTTCCCCTATTTTCAAAATCCGCAATCGAAGCTCTGCGTCAGCCGCTGGAAGAACGGAGAGTCATTATCAGCCGTATGCAGGGGACCTTTACGTACCCCGCAGACTGCCTGATGGTCGCTGCCATGAATCCCTGCCCCTGCGGTTTCTATCCGGATCGTGACCGCTGTCATTGCACCCCGGGCAAAATCCGTGCGTATCAGCGGGGGATCTCCCGTCCGATTCTGGAGCGGATTGATATCTGCGTAGAAGCATCGCCTGTTACATTTGAGCAGGCAGAGGGCAGAATCCCCGGCGTCTCCTCTATGGAGCTGCGTGTTAAGGTTCAGAAAGCAAGAGAAATACAGCTTAAGCGCTTCCGGGAAATCCCCGGGATACGATATAACGGTGAAATGAGCATTCGCGAAATCCACAGCTTCTGCAGTCTGGGTCCTCAGGAAAGTGACTATATGAAGCGGATCTATGAGAAACGGCAGATGTCCGTCCGTGTGTATCATAAGGTACTGAAGCTTGCGCGAACGATCGCGGACCTCGACGATTCCCCGGAGATCCGGATGATGCATCTCGCCGAGGCTGTCAGCTACCGTTCCTTTGAGGACCGTCTGTATGGTTCCGGAGACATGGGAGGCAGACTATGACCAACAGAGACATGCACTTAAAAAGTGAAATCCGTGAGCTCACGCCTCTGGATCCGGATTTTCCAAAACGCCTGAGAAATATCCCCCGCTGTCCGCGAACCATTTATGTACGAGGAAACCTCCCAAAGGACGACGTGCCAAGTGCTGCGATTATCGGTGCCAGGGATGCCACTCCTTATGGTCTTGATATCGCACGGTCTCTTGGAAGCGCTCTTGCAGGTCAGGGCATCCAGATCATCAGCGGTATGGCATACGGGATAGATGCCGCCGGACAATGGGGCGCGGTAGATGCCGGAGCGGAAACCTTTGCAGTATTTGGCTGTGGACTGGATATCTGTTATCCGGAATCAAATTTTCGTCTATATGACAAGCTCCTGCGCCTGGGTGGCGGCGCCATCTCAGAACATCCGCTGGAATCCCCGCCGCTTCCATCACATTTTGCCAGCAGAAACCGGATTATCGCTGGGCTTGCAGATGTTGTCCTTGTGATTGAAGCCAAGGAACGTTCCGGTACGTTTATTACCGTCGGAAATGCACTCGAGCAGGGAAAGGAGGTGCTGGCTGTGCCCGGCAGAATCAATGACCGCTTATCCAGAGGCTGCAATGAGCTGATCCGGCAGGGAGCCGGGATCCTGACTTCAGTTGATGATGTACTGGAGGTTCTTAATCTTAAGCTGCAGGGGGAATTGCTGCTACCGGAGCGGAAGCTTGAGAAACTGAGCCGGCTGCAGAAAAAGGTGTATCTGGAACTCGCCCAGGATGTCCGCCATATGGATGAGATTATTGCCGCGACCGGACTATCTGTTCAAAGGACAGCAGAAGTATTAGTAGAGCTCGAAATGATGGATTACATCGAGAGTCCAAGAGTCGGTTACTATCGCCAGAAACTATCTTCCGGTCTTGCAAAATAAAAAAAGCTGTTATATAGTGAGTGCACTTGACCCAGATCTTTGGTAAGAATTTATATATAAGGAAGTTTATTTCATGGCAAACAGTTTGATTATCGTTGAGTCACCGGCAAAGGTAAAAACGATTAGCAAGTTTCTCGGAAAAAACTACACAATCGATGCTACCATGGGGCATCTTATTGATATGCCCAAGAGTTCTCTCGGTGTAGATGTGGAGCATGATTATGAGCCGAAATACATCACGATCCGCGGAAAGGGCGAGCTTTTATCCAAGCTCAAAAAGGAAGCAAAAAAGGCTGACAAAATTTATCTCGCAACTGACCCGGATCGTGAGGGGGAAGCGATCAGCTGGCATCTTAAAAATGAGCTTGACAAGGATAAAAACAATCAAAATAAAATTTCCAGAATCAGCTTTAATGAAATCACTAAAAATGCCGTCAAAACTGCCTTAAAAAATCCCAGAGAAATTGATATGAATCTGGTCAATGCCCAGCAGGCACGTCGTGTCATGGATCGTCTTGTGGGTTACACCATTAGCCCCTTACTCTGGAAAAAAATCCGTAAGGGTCTCAGCGCCGGTCGTGTACAGTCAGCAGCTCTCAAGCTGATCGCCGATCGGGAAAATGAAATCGCAGGCTTTGTGCCGGAAGAGTACTGGTCACTGGATGCCGAGCTGGAGGCCGGCAGAAAGAAACTGATGGCAGCCTTTTATGGTAAGGGGAAAAAGCAGGTGCCTGCCAATGAAGCAGAGGTTCAGGAGATCATAGATGCCATCGGATCCGAGGATTTTATCGTAAGCGACATCCGTAGATCCGAGCGTAGAAAGAAGGCACCGCTTCCATTCACCACGTCCACGATGCAGCAGGAAGCCGCAAAGCTGCTCGGATTTCCTACCTCCAAAACCATGCGTATAGCGCAGTCTCTCTATGAGGGTGTCAACGTAAAGGATCACGGAACGATCGGACTTATAACCTATCTGCGTACGGATTCTACCCGTATTGCCGAGGAGGCAGATGCCCAGGCAAAAGCATTTATTGCGGAAAAATACGGTGATGCTTACGTGGCTTCGGAAAATCAGGAAAAGAAGCAGGGCGAGGTACGGATCCAGGACGCACATGAAGCGATACGTCCGACTTATCTTACAATCTCTCCGCAGGAGGCGAAGGAAAGTCTTCAGCGGGATGAGTTCCGCCTTTATCAGCTGATCTATCATCGCTTCCTTGCGTCCCGGATGCAGCCCGCTGTATATGACACAGAGAGTGTCAGGCTTGACGCTGCAGGCTACACCTTTACACTGTCCGGTTCCAGACGGAAATTTGACGGATTTCTGACTGTATACATGTCCGAGGAGGATAAGGTTGAGAAGGATGTTTCTCTCCCTGAGCTGGAGGTCGGCGCAAGACTCAAAAATGCCGGATTCCATCCGGAGCAGCATTTTACCCAGCCACCGGCACACTATACAGAAGCCTCTCTCGTAAAGGCGCTGGAGGAGGACGGCATCGGAAGACCGTCTACCTATGCACCGACGATCGGCACGCTGCTCGCAAGACGCTATATAACAAAAGAGAAGAAAAACATCTTTGTAACAGAGCTCGGGCAGGCGGTGAATGAAATGATGGTCGGAAACTTCCCGCAGATCGTTGATACTGCATTTACCGCCAATATGGAATCTCTTTTGGATAGTGTGGCAGATGGTCAGATTGAATGGAAAACGATCATTGAGAACTTCTACCCGGATCTCGAGGAAGCCGTCAATAAGGCAAATGAGGAAGTGGAGAAAATTACCATTAAAGATGAAGAAACCGATGTTGTCTGTGACAAATGCGGAAGACATATGGTTATTAAATACGGTCCTCACGGTAAGTTCCTTGCCTGTCCCGGGTTTCCGGAATGCCGTAACACCAAGCCCTATATTGAATACGCAGGCTTTTTATGTCCAAGCTGCGGCAGGGAATGCATCAAGCGCCGTTCCAAAAAGGGTCGTATTTTCTATTCCTGCTCCGGGTATCCTGATTGCAGTTATATGACCTGGACCAAGCCCAAGGATGCGGCAGCAGGTAAAAAGAAAGAAGGCGACATCTATGTGATGCCGGATACAGCAGATAAAAATATGGCAGAACAGGCGGCTATTACAGAGCCTCAAGAGCCTAAAGAAAGCAATTGACATAGTATCTTGCAGTATGCTATATTTAAGAACGCGTCTTGACAAACCAATAATTTTATGTTTTGTCAGGGCAGTATCAATCAAGCACATCTGATGTAAAACCGATTGGGTGCTTTTTGTAAGTGATCGTCGGTATGCACACAGCATCAGATGGAAGAAAAACCAGGAGGTAATAAAATGAGTGCAATTGGAATGAAGCAGCTCCTTGAAGCTGGCGTACACTTTGGCCACCAGACCAGAAGATGGAACCCTAAGATGGCTCCATACATCTACACAGAGCGTAATGGTATCCACATCATCGATCTTCAGAAGACTGTCAAGATGGTAGATGATGCTTACAATGCAATGGTTAAGATTGTTGCAGACGGCGGCACTGTTCTTTTTGTTGGTACCAAGAAGCAGGCTCAGGATGCTATTAAGTCCGAGGCTCTGAGATGTGGAGAGTTCTACGTAAACGAGAGATGGCTCGGCGGTATGCTTACCAACTTCAAAACCATTCAGAGCCGTATTGCTCGTCTTAAGGAAATCGAGAAGATGTCCGAGGATGGAACCTTTGATGTTCTGCCAAAGAAGGAGGTTACTCTGATTAAGAAGGAGTGGGCTAAGCTTGAGGCTAACATCGGCGGTATCAAGGAGATGACCCGGATCCCGGATGCAATCTTTGTCGTTGATCCTAAGAAGGAGAGAATCTGCGTTAAGGAAGCTCAGTCTCTCGGAATCACAATTTTTGGTATTGCTGATACCAATGCTGATCCTGAAGAGCTGGATTACATCATCCCGGGTAATGATGATGCAATCAGAGCAATCAAGCTGATCGTATCCAAGATGGCTGATGCTGTAATCGAGGCTAAGCAGGGCGATATGACTGAGGAAGAAGCAGCCGCAGCAACTGCTGAGGATGCAACCGTAGTAGCAGACAACCAGTAATAAAATTTCCGGAAATCAGCATTACAGACCCTCATGCCTGCGACGCTGATTTCTTATTATCTTATAAATATCCAAGGAGGATACCAAGATGGCAATTACAGCAGCTCAGGTTAAGCAGTTACGTGATATGACAGGAGCCGGCATGATGGCATGCAAAAAGGCTCTTGCTGCAGCAGATGGTGATATGGATAAGGCAGTAGAGGTTCTCAGAGAGCAGGGTCTTGCCGGTGCAGAAAAGAAGGCAGGCAGAATTGCAGCTGAGGGTGTTTCCTTTACTAAGGTAGCGGATGACAGAAAGTCCGGCGTTGTAGTTGAAGTTAATGCAGAGACCGACTTCGTTGCCAAGAACGCAAAGTTCCAGAATTATGTCAACGAGGTTGCTGCACAGGCTCTTACCACTACAGCTCAGGATATCGATGCATTCCTCAATGAGAAGTGGGCTCTCAATCCTGAGAGAACCGTTGCTCAGGAGCTTTCCGAGGAGATTTCCATCATCGGAGAGAACATGCACATCAGAAGATTCCAGAAGCTTGTTCAGAACGATGGATTTGTACAGGACTATGTACATGCCGGCGGCAGAATCGGTGTTATCCTGTCTGTAAAGTCTGATGTTGTTAACGAGGCTGTTGAAGAGATGGCAAAGAACGTTGCTATGCAGATCGCAGCTCTTAACCCGAAGTATACTTCCAGAGCAGAAGTAGATCAGGACTTCCTTGCAAAGGAGACTGAGATCCTTACAGAGGCTGCAAGAAATGAAAAGCCAAATGCTCCTGAGAAGGTTCTGAACGGTATGGTTATGGGTCGTCTGAACAAGGAGCTTAAGGAAATCTGCCTTGTAGATCAGGTTTATGTAAGAGCCGAGGATGGCAAGCAGACGGTACAGCAGTATGTTGATTCTGTAGCTAAGGCGCAGAATGCCAAGATTCAGCTTGTAACCTTTGTTCGTTTTGAGACTGGTGAAGGTCTTGAGAAGAAGAACGAGAACTTTGCAGAAGAAGTTGCAGCGCAGATGAAAAAGTAAGGATTTTTTCCTTAAAAGGTTGTAATATAAAAATACCCGGAATTTCCGGGTATTTTTTAATATCTGTAATAACTGTTAACATCCGTTAATTTCCGTAATACATAGCTCTCCAGCCTTTACAGATATTTTCTCGTTTTCTTAAGGAGGTGCATGGAATATGCTGCATTTTTTTGATAAGGAAGCCAGGAAGGACAGCACACTGTCCGATCAGGACCGGCAGTATCTAAAACTTCTCACCCGGAAGCACATTGTGTTTCATGGCGAGGTGCAGGGCGTCGGATTCCGTTATACTGCCTATCACCTTGCATCCCGCTTAGGATTGACCGGTTGGGTCAGAAACGAGTACGATGGAACCGTGACCTGCGAAATCCAGGGAAAGCATGAGGATCTCATGGAGTTTTTAGATGATATCCAAAACCAACGTTATATAACCATCGACTATATGGAACAGAAGAACATGGATCCCGTGATGGAATCCTCTTTCCGCGTGATCGGATACTAACCTACAGGAGATTTGTACGTGAAGCATAATTATAAAATGATTTTAAGCTATGACGGCTCCCGCTATTTCGGATGGGAACACCAGCCTAATACAGAGATGACCATTCAGGGGAAGCTGGAGCTCGTATTATCCCGGATCCTGTATGGCGAAGATTATCGTCCTAAAGACTTTGCAAGCTGTCCTGTGACTGTGATCGGAGCAGGACGTACCGATGCCGGCGTGCATGCCAGAGCCATGACTGCCAATGTTATCCTGGATACCGATCTTACAGAGGAAGCGCTTCGTAATATGATGAACCGGTATCTGCCGGAGGATATCAGTATTAATGAACTGAAAATCTGCAGCGACCGTTTCCATAGCCGCTTTAACGCAAGCGGGAAAACCTACCGCTATACATGCTACTATGGCAGCTCCAAGCCTGTATTTGAGCGGAAATATCTTACGGTGCTTGAGTATCATCCGGATCTTGACAGGATGCGGGAAGCCGCCGCACTTTTAATGGGAGAGCATGATTTCAAGAGCTTCTGTGGAAACTCCCATATGAAAAAGTCTACGGTTCGCAATGTGGACTCGATTGAAATCACAGAAACCGGTCCCTATATCCGCTTTTATTATCATGGAAACGGTTTTCTGCAAAATATGGTCCGGATTATGACCGGGACGCTTTTGGAAATCGGCTCAGGCAAGAGGCGTCCTGAAGAAATCACAGCAATCCTTAACGCTAAAGACCGGAAAATGGCAGGCTATACAGCAGAGGCTGCCGGTCTCTGCCTTATGAAAGTGGATTATGATTAACTGAGCCTAATACAAGCTTTAAAATACGAGCCGGAAATAAAGAGCCGGAAACAGTTACCGGAGTAAATATCAGTACAAGCTTATAGAATTACAGAATGAGTAAAATTATGAAAGAAAAGCAGCAGAGCAGCGCAGATGAGGCAAGAACAAAACGATATATTTACATGACAGAAACTCCGGTTCCAAAGCTGGTTTGTGAGCTGTCTGTACCAACCATTATCAGTATGCTGGTATCCAGCTTATACAACATGGCAGATACCTTTTTTGTAGGCAGAATTTCGACAGCCGCTACCGCGGCCGTAGGAATCTCATTTTCTGTGATGTCGATCATCCAGGCGCTCGGATTTTTCTGCGGTCACGGATCCGGCAATTATGTATCTCGTAAATTAGGCGCCGGAGATACCTCGGAGGCTTCAGAAATGGCTGCCACCGGCTTTGTCCTCTCATTTCTGCTGGGGCTTACGTTTTCTGTAACCGGCTTGCTGCTTCTGGACCCTCTGGTCCGCCTCCTGGGCGCTACAGACACCATCATCCCCGACGCCAAGGCATATTTACGCTTTATACTGATTGGGGCACCTTTTATGTGCTCCCAGCTTGTCATCAATAATCAGCTCCGTTTTCAGGGAAGTGCCGCCTATGCTATGGTGGGTCTTGTTTCCGGTGCCGTCATCAATATCGGACTGGATCCGATCTTTATTTTCCGCCTCCATATGGGCGTTGCCGGTGCTGCGCTTGCTACAATACTCAGCCAGCTCATAAGCTTCTGCATCCTTTTCATAGGAACCTATCAGGGACCAAATATCCATCTCCATATAAAAAATGCACGCTGTACCCGTCATTATTTTCTGGAGATTGTGAATGGAGGCTTCCCGTCACTCGCCCGTCAGGGTCTCAATGCAGTCTCCACGATGGTACTCAATACTACCGCCGGTTTAATCGGCGGCGAAGCAGCTATTGCCGGAATGTCCGTCGTCACCAGAGTCATGATGCTGAGCTATGCGGCACTGATTGGCTTTGGACAGGGCTTCCAGCCGGTAGTCTCCTTTAACTATGGAGCCGGACTCTATCGCAGAGTAAAGGATGCCTTCTGGTTCTGTGTAAAATATGGCACCATACTCCTTAGCATATTTGCAGTAGTAAGCCTTGGCTTTGCCCCGGCGATTATCCGCTTTTTCCGGGATGATCCGGACGTTGTAGCCATTGGTACAGTAGCACTCAGATTCCAGAATCTTGTGTTTCCTCTGGCAGCCACCTCAGTGATGTCCAGCATGATGCTCCAGTCCTCAGGAAGCGGTGTCAAGGCGTCGATCCTGTCCGCCGCACGTGCCGGTCTGTTTCTGATTCCATTTGTACTGATTTTCTCTCATTTTTTTGGTATGCTTGGACTGGAGTTTTCCCAGGCGGTGGCAGATGCCTGCACATTTCTTATCACCATACCAATCACCATTTCCTTTTTCCGGGAAATGGACCAAAATAGTACAGAACCTTAAAAGTATAGAATCAGAGGCAGCAAAATGAAAATTACACATATCTATCACAGCGGGTTTGCCGTTGAGCTCACGCATTGCATCCTTATTTTTGACTGGTATAAGGGGGTACTGCCGGAATTTACAAAAGCTGATACCAGCAGAGAAAAAACCTATTTCGTTTTTGCATCGCATGCACATGGAGATCACTTTAATCCATCGATTTTTAAGCTGATGCAGCCCGGCAGGACAGTACATTACATCTTGTCCAACGACATCCATGCAAAAGCTACAGATCCTGCGGCTGATATCTGCTTTGTTATGCCGCATAAAAGCTACGATATCGACGGTATCCATGTAGAGACGCTGTTTTCCACAGATCTGGGCGTAGCATTTTATATCGAGGCGGAAGGGCATACGTTCTATCATGCCGGTGACCTGAATCTCTGGTACTGGAATGGAGAACCGGACCAGGACAATCTCTGGCAGATCGAGCACTACCATAAGGAAATAGATCTATTACAGGGCAAAAAAATCGAAGTGGCATTTCTGCCGCTGGACAGCCGTCTGGAGGAGCATGGTGCAGATGGTGTCCTCTACTTTATGGAGCATGTCGGTGCAGAATATGTATTTCCGATGCATTACTGGGACGACCTTGACGGATCTCGTGCATATCTATCACAGGCAGAGCTTCGACCGTATCGGGATGCCTTTCATTTTGAGGACTGCTTCCTGATCCCGGACAGTGTAAGTAAAAGGTAAGAGATATGTTCTTTACCCTCTTTCCATCGTGCATTATCATAGATGTCAAAGGAGTTGTTGCAAAATGAAAAATAAACTATGTAAATATCTTGCTGCTATATGCATCACCCTACTGTGTCTTGGCTTCACAGCACTTGCGGAAACAGGCCCGGGGATGAATCTCAGGTACAAACAAAGTGGTACAGGAGCCGGAGCACTCACGACCTCCGCTAAAAAAGAAGCACTCTATCCTCTGACAGCTGCAGATGTAACTGTTCAGGATACCGATGCAGAAAGAGAAGCGCTGCTTCGTAAGTCCAAAACAGCGCTTCTTACCGATCAGATCATCCTGGTGGTGGATCATAATCTTACACTCTGGGATAAAAATGCAGACGGTTCCTTTACAAAGCAGATGGACGTATACTGCGGATACGGAAGAAATGGCATGAAGCCTGCAGCAGTGCGTGTAGAGGGAGATGGAACCACGCCGATCGGGACATTTCCGATTCTTTTTGCATTCGGCTTTGGAGAGAATCCCGGCACAGCTCTTACGTGGAGAAGCATAAGCCCCGATTCCTACTGGTCCGGTGAGAAGGCAAGCTACAACACCTGGGTGGAGAGCAGTAAAAGAATTGCCGGAGAGCATTTAAGCGAGTATACGATCTGCTATAAAAAGGCACTTGCCATCGGTTTTAATCAGGATCCTGTCGTGTATGGCAGAGGCTCCGCGATTTTTCTCCATATTAAAAATCCTGCGACCTGGAGCTCGGCGGGCTGCGTCAGCGTAGAGGAGAGCAATATGACGGCACTTCTTGCAAAATGCCATGACGGTGTCCGCATGATCATTGTGCCGGAACAGTCTGATATTGCAAGCTATTAATCATTTTAATTCTGTATAATCTGTGAAATGGAGGAAGCAAAACTTGGCAAAGACAGGCTTGATCCTTGAGGGCGGTGCCATGAGAGGCATGTTTACCGCCGGCATTCTGGATGTCATGATGGAAAACAATATCAGCTTTGATGGTATGGTCGGTGTTTCTGCGGGTGCCGCATTTGGATGTAATATGAAATCTCATCAGATCGGGAGAACCATCCGCTATAATCTGAAATATGCCGGGGATAAGCGTTACTGTAGTCTCGAGTCCCTGATCCGGACCGGGAATCTCTACAATGCCGAGTTCTGCTATCATACGATTCCTGAAACACTGGACCCGTTTGACTGGGATACCTATCTTAAAAATCCGATGGAGTTTTATATCGTCGCCACGGATGTCAAAACCGGAAAGCCAGTATACCATAGAGCCGGCACAAGCAAAACACGTCATGATGAACTGGAGTGGTTCCGGGCAAGTGCTTCCATGCCTACCGTTGCGCGTCCGGTTTTAGTGGATGGGTATGAGCTTCTGGACGGAGGCATTTCTAATTCTATCCCTCTTCAATTTTTTGAACACATAGGCTATGAACATAATGTCGTAGTGCTGACACAGCCGGATGGTTTCAGAAAAAAGCTCCCGAAGGGCTGGGCTCTGATGAAGCAGGCGCTCCGGAAGTATCCGGCAATCGTAAAAGCCATGGAGGAGCGGCCTGCCATGTACAACGAACAGCTCGACTACATTCACGAAGCGGAACATGCCGGCAGGGCGTTTGTGATCCGACCGGAGAAATCTCTCGGGATCTCAAGGACCGAAAAAAATCCGGAGGAATTAAAACGTGTATACGAGGAAGGCAGATCGGTAATGCTAAAAAGACTGCCCGAGCTCAGGGAATTTCTCTCGATCCGTTGATACGATCCTGGCCTGACCAGACTTCTGGCCAGGCATATTTTTTAAGGAGCTATGATGCTGTCAAGGCGAACACCATTCAGAGATTATCTTATGATTCTTGTCGGCGCAATTCTTGTAAGCATTGCGTCTAAAAACATTTATGATCCGGCTGGGCTTGTAACCGGAGGTGTCGGGGGACTTGCAATTATTATAAAGCGTCTCACCAATGTGCCTCTATGGGTCAGCAATACCATCATTAACATTCCTCTCTTTATCGGCGGGTATTTTGTAAAGGGATGGAAGTTTCTAAAAAGGACGCTTTTTGCCACAATGCTGGTTTCACTGGCTTTAATTTTACTGCCGGACATCAATCTGATCCCGGATCAGGACTTTTTCCTGGCTTCTGTTTTTGGAGGAATCCTGATGGGCGTCGGATCCGGTCTTGTATTTGTCGCTATGGCAACCACTGGAGGCACCGATCTGCTTGCCGCAATCATACAGTCCCGGCTCCGCCATGTAAATTTAGCTGAAATCATGCAGGTCCTTGATTCACTGATTGTGATCCTGGGGATAGGTATGTTTGGAGTGTTCCGCTCCATGTATGCGATTGTATCCATCTATATTTTTTCCCGCATTTCCAGTAATATTATTGATGGTATGCATTTTGCCAAGGTTGCCTATATCATATCGCGGAAGTCAGACCAGATCGCAGATAAAATCATCCATGAGCTGGACCGGGGTGTAACCGGGATCCCTGCCAGGGGTATGTACAGCGGGAGAGATGCCATGATGCTGTACTGTGTGGTTTCTAACCGAGAGGCTGCGCTGGTGCAGGATCTGGTCCGTGCCGTGGATCCGGAGGCATTTGTCATAATTTCAGATGTGAGAGAAGTGCATGGAGAGGGATTTACCTGGAAAAAGCAGTATGGAAAAACGTTTGATTAAATTAGTAAAAAGCGAGACCGTTCTGTCAGCAGCCTTCCTGCTGGCTCTGGTTTCCTGCTTTCTTGTACCGCCGGATTATAAATACGGAAGCTATATCAATTACCGGGTGCTGATACTTTTATTCTCGATCATGAGCGTCACAGCAGGACTGAATCGTATCGGTATTTTTGAGATGATATCCGGGAAGCTGACAAAAAAGATACATTCCACACGGAACATGGCGCTGTTTTTAGTGCTGCTATGTTTTATTGCCAGCATGTTCCTCACCAACGACATTACACTGATGACTATGGTGCCCTTTACCTTGATGATATTTCAAAAGGTGGAGGACACATCCGCGCGGATCCATGTGCTGGTGATTGAAACTGTGGCGGCAAATCTTGGCAGTATGTTTACTCCTTTTGGCAATCCGCAGAATCTCTATCTCTATGCAGCATACGGCTATAGTCTTGGGTCCTTTCTGCTTTTGATGCTTCCATTTACACTGGCATCTTTATGCCTGGTGATCCTGTATACAGTGACGTTTCACCATATGTCCGGCACGCTGCCGGATGTAAGCCTAAACGGTGACTTCCATCCGGATAAGAAAAAGCTTCTCGGATATCTCCTGCTGTTTGTGCTCGCAATGCTCTCTGTCGCAAGAGTTCTGGATGTTCGACTGCTGCTGCTCATTACAGTTGCCGGGATACTGCTAATGGATAAAAGCATCTTCCACGCAGTGGATTACTCCCTCTTACTGACCTTTGTCTTTTTCTTTATTTTTGTGGGAAATACTGCACGGATCCCTGCCATAAGCAATCAGATCATGCAGATCATCGAGGGCAGAGAAACACTGATTGCGGTGCTTTCCTCTCAGATCATCAGTAATGTCCCTGCCGCGATCCTTCTCTCCAGTTTTACAACCAATGGACGGAACCTGATTGTCGGAACCAATATCGGAGGTCTAGGTACCCTGATCGCCTCCATGGCAAGTCTCATCACCTACCGTCTGTACACAGAGTCGTCTCATGCAGACCGGCAGAAATACCTGATTCACTTTACCTGGGTCAATGTACAGATTCTGGTGGTTTTATACTTCCTTGCATTTTTCCTGGGAGATGTATAGAGCTGCTCCGGAATCTGCCGCTTTGTTTTCCAGAATCTGCTGTTTCGATTACGCTCACGATTTTATTTATTAAAGAAAGACATTCAAACCTTTGCTATGAAGTTTTATTATGCTCCAATGGAAAGCATCACAGGCTATCCTCTCAGAAACACACATCATGCCTTTTTCCCAGGGATTGATAAATACTATACCCCGTTTTTATCAGCAAATGAAGCCGGCCGTTTTACCGGAAGAGAAGGCCGGGACGTGGATCCTGCCAACAATACCGGAATCAATGTTGTTCCACAGATCCTCACAGGAAATCCCGAGCATTTTGTATGGGCTGTAGAAGCAATGGAGCAGCGAGGCTACCGGGAAGTGAATTTTAACCTTGGCTGTCCCTCTGGAACTGTCGTTGCCAAAGGAAAGGGCTCCGGTTTTCTGCGTGATCCTGACCGGCTGAACGACTTTCTGGAAACCTCATTTACAGAGATCGAAAAGCTTCGGCTCACGCCTGAAATTTCCATCAAAACGAGACTCGGCATCCAGGATCCGGGAGAGGCTCTGGAAATCATCCGGATCTATAATCAATATCCGATCTCTGAGCTTACGATTCATCCGAGAGTTCAGAAGGATCTGTACCGGAATCCTGTAAATCTTGATGCATTTCTTGCAATGGCACTTAAAAGTAAGGCTCCGGTGGTTTATAATGGAGATATCAATAGCGTGTCGGATTACCAGCATATCATGAGCTATCTTAAGGACCGGGGCTTTACACCGGAGGCTGTGATGCTTGGCAGAGGCCTGGTACGAAATCCTGCGCTGGTTCGTGAGATTAACGGTGGGAAACGAATCACCAAAGAGGAGGTCTCCCAGTATGTAAGGACTCTCCGTTTAAGCTATGAAAAGGAAATCCCGGGGGAGAAAAATGTTCTTTTTAAAATGAAGGAAAACTGGAATTATTTAGGTACGCTGTTTCCGGGATCAGATCGATATCTTAAGGAGATACGGAAAGCCAAAACAAGAGCAGAGTATCTGTCTTCTGTAAACGTACTTCTATCTAACTGCGACATTGCCTGTGAGGTAAAAAAATGATCTGTGAATATCCGGATTACTATGAAAAATTTCACTGTATTGGCGGAAGCTGCCCTGACACCTGCTGTGCCGGCTGGGAAGTGGACGTGGATGAAGAGAGCTTAAACTATTATAAATCTCTGGAGGGTCCGTTTGGCGATCGGCTTCGGAGCCATCTTAAAGAAGAAAATGATGAAGTTTATTTTCCTCTCACAAAAGAGAACCGCTGCCCGTTTCTAAACAAAAGTAATCTCTGTGATATCTATATAGAGCTCGGAGAGGAGAGTCTCTGCCAGGTATGTACCGAATATCCCCGCTATTTTATGGACGTCGGAAACTATGAGCAAATTGACATGAGCCTCTCCTGTATGGAACTCGGGCGGATTTTTTTCAGTGATCCGGGTCTGGTGCATTATATACGTTCGGAAAACGATGTTCTAGGCGAGGAGCTTGCTCCGGAAGAGGAAAATGAGCTGGTTCACGTATTAGCGCTTCGTAATGAAGCGATCGAAATCCTCCAGGAAACTCCGGCACGCCCTCTTACAGAACAGCTAAAGGATGTGATCTCCCTGGTAGAGGACGCTGTATCCCTTGATCCATCTGTTTCTATCCTTGAGGGAGAGGAGGCGAATGTCCTCTCCGCGGCGTACCATCATCGTAATGCAGCATTTATTTCTGAAACTGCGGATGATCTGCTGCAGCTTATGACAAAGCTTGAGGTCCTGGATGAGCGATGGACAAACGAGCTTGATAAACTTGGGAAATGCGCCGAAACAGATTTTAATGAGCAGCTGAAGCTTTTTAAAAAGACTCTCGGCAGTCAGGGGGAACACTGGTTCCGCAGACTTTCGGTATATTTTGTCTATCGCTATTTTATTGATGCGTCGATGGATGGAGATCTCATGCGGTCTCTACGGATCCTGATCCGTTCACTCAAGATCATCCTCCGGATGGCAGTACTTCGCTTTAAAGAGCAGGGCGGAAGCTTTACGCAGATGGACATGGCAGACGTCTGTCATTTGTATTCCAAGGAAGTAGAACATTCGGATGATAATGTGGAGATTATGAAAGCTCCTTTTGATAAGGGATAAAACAACCCATACGCACATGTACATGGAAATTTGAGATGAGGAGTCATGCAGTATGCTTTCCGATATGAGTAATGCAAAAGTAATCCGGGACCTGGCAGGTCATCGTCAGCGCACAAAAAACGAGCAGAAGCTCCGTAAGGATTATAATGCGATTACAAACGGAGTCATCTGGAAGGAGTTGATCCGTTATGTACTGCCTCTTATTTTCGGTACATTTTTCCAGCAGCTATACAACACCATTGATGCTGTCGTTGTAGGACGTTTTGTGGGAAAAGAGGCTTTGTCTGCGGTCGGCGGAACCTCCTCTGTAATCGTAAACCTCTTTGTCGGTTTTTTCGTGGGTTTAAGCTCCGGTGCAAGTGTCATCTGTGCACAATATTTCGGCGCTGAAAAGCGGGAGGAATTAAGTCACGCAGTACATACTGGAATCGCGCTTTCCATCATCTCAGGTCTGGGACTTATGCTGATCGGAACCGTGCTGGCTCCCATGTTTACACTCTGGATGCATACGCCGGAGGAAATCCGTCCGCTTACCACACTATACTTACGGATTTATTTCCTAGGTATGGTGCCGAATCTCCTTTATAATATGGCTGCCAGCATCCTGCGCGCGGTCGGGGATTCTAAAAGACCGCTGTATTTCCTGATCGTAAGCTGCATTCTGAACATCCTCCTGGACCTCCTGCTGGTGCTTGGATTTCGGACGGGTGTTGCCGGCGTAGCGATTGCAACCATCCTATGTCAGCTGATTTCCTCTGTACTGGCAGTTCTCGTCCTTATGAGGACACATGCATCCTATCGCCTGTTTCCCCGGAAAATCCGGATGCACCGCATGCAGCTTGAAAAAATCGTAAGCATTGGTATCCCGGCAGGTCTGCAGGCACTGATGTACAGCATATCCAATGTTGTGATTCAGACCAGCATCAATGGCTTTGGCACAAACAACGTCGCTGCCTGGACCGCCTATGAAAAGCTGGATGCCATTTTCTGGCTGATCTCCAGCTCCTTTGGCGTTGCCATCACGACCTTTATCGGACAAAATTACGGTGCTGGTCTCTATCACCGGTTGCATCAATGTATCCGGCAGGCGCTTGTGATCATCACACTGGTATTTGTAAGCATCAGCAGCATCTTTTGTATCTTCGGTCCGACGGTACTACAGCTTTTTACAGAGGACGCCTCCGTGCTTCAGATCGGAACCATGATGGTCCGCTTTCTCTCGCCGTTTTATTTTACGTATATCGGAATCGAAGTTTTTTCCAGTACACTGCGTGGTCTGGGCGATGCCGTGCGGCCTATGCTGATCAGCCTGTTTGGCATCTGCGTATTACGGGTCGTCTGGATCCTCGTGGCAGTTCCAAGATGGCACTCGGTGAAGACTGTCATGTTAAGCTATATTATCACCTGGGCTGTCACATCGATACTCTATATGCTGTATTACCGGCACTATACCAGGGTACACGGGATCTGAGAGACTCGCACAAAACCGCTTACATATTTATCTTACATCGCGGCTTAACATGCTTGGGTACAATCTTTGTATGTGAATGCAGATTGACACACAAATGCACGCCACTTATAATTTTCCATATTACAATTACACATAGATTTGCAAAGGGGCAGATATGACAAAAATCGGATTTGACAATGAAAAATATCTCAGCATGCAGTCAGAGCATATCAAGGAACGGATCCATCAGTTCGGAGGCAAGCTCTATCTTGAGTTCGGAGGGAAGCTTTTTGATGATTATCATGCATCCCGGGTACTGCCGGGATTTCAGCCGGACAGTAAGATCCGGATGCTGTCCCAGCTTAAGGACGATGCGGAGATTGTCATCGTGATCAATTCCGGTGACATAGAAAAAAATAAGATCCGCGGTGATCTTGGCATCACCTATGATATGGATGTTCTCCGCCTGATTGATGCCTTCCGGAGCTACGGGCTTTATGTCGGTTCCGTGGTATTGACGCGCTTTGACGGACAGGATAGCGTCACAGCCTATCAGCGGAAGCTGGAGTCCCTCGGCATCACGGTGTACCGGCATTATTCCATTCCTTCCTATCCGAGCAATGTGCCGCTGATCATCAGCGAGGAGGGCTTTGGTAAAAACGATTACATTAAAACCAGCCGCAGTCTTGTGGTTGTTACGGCACCGGGTCCCGGATCCGGTAAAATGGCAGTCTGCCTCTCTCAGCTCTATCAGGAGCATGTACACGGTGTGAATGCGGGCTATGCCAAGTATGAGACCTTCCCCATCTGGAACCTGCCGCTCCAGCATCCGGTAAATCTTGCCTATGAAGCGGCGACCGCGGATCTCAATGATATCAACATGATCGACCCGTATCATCTGGAAGCCTACGGAAAAACCACGGTAAATTATAACCGTGATGTTGAGGTCTTTCCGGTTCTGAATGCCATGTTTAACAAAATCTATGGCAGATCTCCCTATAAATCTCCGACCGATATGGGTGTCAATATGGCAGGAAACTGCATTGTGGATGACGAAATTGTCTGCGCCGCCGCAAAGCAGGAGATTATCCGGAGATATTATGATGCGCTTGTAGATCTCCGGAAGGGAAGAGGCAGGCAGGAAATCGTCGATAAAGAAGAGCTTTTGATGGAAAAAGCCGGTATTACGACTTCTGAACGTCCGGTCGTATCCGCTGCAAAACAGAAAGCAGAGCTTACCGGCGGACCTGCTGCCGCAATCATGCTGCAGGACGGCAGGATTGTAACCGGTAAAACCTCCCCGCTGCTTGGAGCCTGTGCTGCTATGCTGTTAAATGCGCTGAAAACACTGGCAGGACTGGACGATTCTGTAAACCTGATTGCACCGGAAATAATCGAGCCGATCCAGCATTTAAAGCTTGCACATCTCGGAAACCATAATCCGAGGCTTCATACGGATGAAGTTCTGATTGCGCTTACGATCTGCGCAAACTCTGACAGTAATGCAGAGCTCTGTATGCAGCAGCTTGTAAACCTCACAGGTTGTGAAGCCCACTCTACGGTCATTCTCTCCAGTGTCGATGAAAAAATCTTTAAAAAGCTGGGTGTGAATCTCACATGCGAGCCGGTGTACCAGTCCAAAAAGCTGTATCACCGCTGATCATCCGGATCTAAAGCAAAAGAAAAGGATAATGAAAATGTTGAACATGCAAAACCATTCCCTTCAGGATAGATATGAGAATCCCGTCGTTGCACATTTTCAGAAGGAGCTTGCGCTTCTGCCGGAGGAGTCTCGACAGCTTCCGGTATTTGGCATTTGCGGGGATATCCCGGAAAAGGCGCCGGATGGCTCTCTCTGGGGCGGGGAACTGCTGCTTGCAAGGAGCGGACGCATTATAAGGCTTGCCTCCATTCATCCTTTTCTGAAACCGGAAGTCCTGAGTGACGAGACCGAAAAGGCAGTACTTGCCGTATCCATGATTTATCAGATCGCATGCTTACAGAACCGTGTGGATCCGGAAATCGAGAGCTTTATTGCAAGAGAGAAAGCAGAAGAGCTGTCCCGTACACTCGGGCTCCTGGATCTTAACTCGCTCCGGCGTCTCATGGTGACGCTGGAGAAGCAGCAGGGAACCATCAGCACCACAGCGCTCAGTGATTACCTGGATGCAGCTGCAGCAGTGCTTGGTTTCTCCGGATGGAAGGAGCTTTGCAAAAGAGGACTGGCATGGCTGTCCTGCTTAAGCAGCATGGAAGACGGCGGGAAAGTGCTGGAGCCTCTTATGTCACAGTTTCTTACGATCCGGGAATCCACAGCACGGCGCTTCTCAGAGCTTCCGGAGGAATCCCCGGCAGAGCTTTGGGAAAATACGGAATGGATAAAGCTTCTGCCAGAGGAGACAGATTGTCTGTGCCAGTTGGAAACGGATCTTCTGTTTCAGCTTGTGCTGAAGGAACATGTGCAATGGAAAATCCGGGAAGCTTCCGGAACATTAAAATATCATGAGGAAAAGGATGCGCTTAAGCATGCGGAAAGGCTTGCAGCATTCATGCTCCTTGCAATAAAGCAGTTGTTTCAGGAAGCGATTTCCGGGATCCGCCAGAGGGAAAATCTTAAGGAAGGGCCGGTTCTTTGCTTTGGTGCAGTTCTACAGGGATTAAATATTGAGCTTCATCGGTATACATTCTTATAGCCCACCTCTTTAGCAGCCAGTGTATTGGATGATGTAAGTAATTAATATTTACAAATTATTTTCTGATTGATACAATTATTTTAATGTTTTGAGCGGTCGTGATAACAGGCAGGGATCTATATGAATATTAAAGACTACGAATATATTGTTTCTATAGCGAACCAAGGTGGTATTACTAAAGCATCAGAACAATTATTCATTTCTCAACCGGCGCTGACAAAATTTCTTCAGCGTATAGAAGATGAAATCGGGATGAGTCTTTTTGTTCGTAATGGGAAGCAGTTTATTCCTACAGAAGCCGGACAGAAGTATATTGAGGCGGGGCGTGAAATCCTGCGATTAGATCAGGATTTAGCAGTCCAGCTTAGATATGATAAAATAAAGCAGTTTAAGAGAATTCGCATCGGTTATCCCGTGGGACGTTCCAGCGGTTTATTGCATAATATTTTACACAGATTTGTTGCGCTCTATCCGGATATTAATATTTATACGTCTGTCGCTAGTAGTCGTCATTTATTCGAAGCTTTGCAGAACAGGAATCTAGATCTGGCTGTTATTATGAATGTTGAGCAACATGTGGGATATACGTATCAGCCTATCGGAACTTCGTACTTATCCATTGCGTCTGCCAGTACAAATCCTCTTGTTTCAACAGCCATAAAGGAAGATGGCTATCCGTATCCTGTTGTGGATACTTCATCTTTGAATCAGCAGAAGTTTATTATGGTTCATGAAAATACAAATTCCGGACGATTGATTCGTGAGTTATTCAGGCGATATGATATTCATCCCAATATTATTATGAATGTGGATGATGTAAGAAGTATTATTGATGCAGTACGTTATGGAATAGGGATATCAGCCTTTATGTCTGTACCTTTAGACACCCGGGAGATCAGTTATCTGTCATTCAGAAACATCAAACCCATTAAGCAGATTGTTTATCTTGTTTACCGGTCTGATCTGGCCCTTTCTGAGCCTCTCAAAACACTTATTTCGATGATCTGTGAACTAAGCAGATAAATGATCCCCTGGTGCCATTAAGGTAAAGGTGAATTAGATTCAAAGGGCAGGGTAGATTGTCGGTACCCACAGCATATATAAAATCATATACAGGATAAAAGTGGGAAGGCCGGCTTTTACATACTCTTTTACAGAGTAGCCGCCTTCGGCAAATACCATAGCCTGCGTTGCAGATGCAGTTGGAAGAAGAACGGAACATGTTGCTCCCATTTCAACTGCAACCATGGCGGATCGAGCATCGAATGCGCAAGCTACGCTGATCACGGCTGCTAATATTCTAAAAATATTCAAGGTACTGGAATTGTTCATGAATTGCGTACATATTGTTGACGCCATTACCAGAATAAAGGCGATAAGATATGGATTTGTAATCCCTCCTAAAATATTCTGCATAAAATTCGAAATTACATCTGTAGCGCCAGATGCATTAATTCCCGCAGCTAAACAGATTGTGCCTGCATAGATGGAAATTACTTTAAGATTGATTGCTTTCATTGCCTCCTTTTCGGTTAGTATGCCAGTGAACACCATAAGGAGTGCGCCTATTGCTGCACATGCAGCTGCGTTAATTATTTTTATATAATTTGAAATGACAATTGCGGCTATGGTTAAAGTGAAAATGATAAAGGTCAGTTTTTCCTTTCCAGAAGACAGGGTTGTCTTATCTTGCCCTTTTCCGTTGCTTTGACTGAATTTCAGAGTATCAATCCCCGTGTAATTGTCCGGTGTAAAACGATATCCGACTGCGAAAATAAAAAGTGAAATGATTAAAACGATCGGCAATCTTGCGATTACAAATGTCATTAGTGTAAAGTTGGGATTTCCGCCAAGAGACTCCATCATTTGATTGCTGACGCTGTACGCAGTGAGTCCGAGTCCGACTGGAATTACGCCGGCCCAGATACTTGATAAATCCACTGCCGGCTTCAGAAGACGTTTTGGTGAAATTTTGGCTTTTTCAGCGACATTATAACAAATAGGAATCAGTGTTGCCATTGTTGAAGATGTGTTGCTGAAAATTGTCAAAAAGATAGAAAGCAGGCCGCAACCGATAACAGCTCTTCGCTCACTGCTGCCTTCAGGAACAATCAAAGAAGAAAGTCTTGACAATAGCGAGGTCTTGGCCAGCCCTGCAGATAAAACAAACATACTGGCAAAGAGAATGGCGGTAGAACTTGAAAAGCCTGCCCATGCTTTTTCAGCAGGCAATACTCCGGTTATTTCTAAAATGACAATTACACTAATTGCCACAGCCGGGTATGAAAATTTGTTTGAGGCAAAACCTATGATCATGAGCAATGCTACGATAAAAACAATTAAAATCTGAGTAGACATATGGATCTCCTTTCCTGCATTGAATTAAGTAACACAAGCTTTATTCCTTTGGTGCATCCTCTATAATTGAGAGATTGATTTGATACCATTTGTAAGGCTCCGGATTGAAGGCCCTTGCCGTGCTTCCTGACGCTTCAAGAATAGTATTTACTTTTTCGAAGTAATCATTCAAGTCCTCTCCATTTGCACGTGCATTATTATGATGAAGCGGCATCATTAATTGTGCTCCCATTTTTAAAATCTGCTCTGCACAGTACTCCGGCGTGTAAGTTCTGATTCGATGCCGGAGCATTAAATTGGGTTTTTCATCTGCCACATGTTTCACATGTTCTTCAAAATCGCGCCCTGCAGAAAAGTCAATTTTGAAATTCTGTTGTGTTTCGATAATGTAGTTAATGTTAAAAATAGAGCCTAAGGGACCCAGCCTATTTGGAACAGGAATGTCAAAGTCCTCCGTGCCTTCGTACAAAGTCTTGGAATTGCTTGGCCTATGAAACCGGTTTTCGCGAAATGCACGATTATCGTGTGCTCCAGGGTAAGTCTTCAAAGTAAAATCATCAAAATAATATGTGTTCCCGGGAGCTAACGGATAGAAAGCTCCATATGGAATGTCAAAAATTTTGGCTGCCTCCTCACAGCAGTATGCCGGGCATAATATGCGCCCATAAAACTTATTCCATAGTTGTCCAATGAGGTTACAATGGTCACCATGTACATGATTCAAAATAATATAATCGGCGCCCGTAAAGTTTTCTACATTGAATCCACGCTGTGCATAAACAGTCCGAACCATTTTTTCTTTTTCACTTAAGTCTGTCATGTTATCAAATTTGTCTGCATCCAAATAAAAAGGGTCCGTAACAATAACCTTTCCATTGGGAAGTACAATTTCATAACATTGGACTGAAATCCAGCGAATTTTTAGTGCCAGGGAAGAAATTTTTTCTACATAGGGTTTTGACATTTTGTGTCACCTCCAATTTGATATATGTGGTAATAAGCTCAGAATTACCCCCATGATTTGACTATATCAGGCATATAAATATAGATCAAATGTATTGCTGTTATATAATTATTACAAAATGTTATCTAAAGATAAATGAGATATATAGGAAATGTTACAGAAAGAGGGAAAGCTAAAGATGATTAATGGGGTAATTTTTCAAATTAAGAGTGAGAAACTATAGTTTTTAAAATTAGGTAGACACGATTATTGAAAAATAGGGATACATGATTTCTTTAGAATCGTGTCTACTACTGTCTTATTTCCCAGAGTACCGTTACGATGCTCTGGGAAACAAGACCTATAAAAAGGACCCAAACGTTCTTGTCACAAGCTGTCAACTACCCACGACCTAAAGGTCGTGGGCTTGTAACTGCCCGGTCGTAATGAAATCCTGATCTTGAGAAGGATTATCAGAATCAGAAACAATAGAAATTGCCGTTCCTGGGTCCTTGTGGTAAAATAAGATCATCTCAAGAAGGAGAAATTCAGATATGTCTAAAACAAGAAGAGTCATGCTCAAGCTTTCCGGTGAGGCACTTGCCGGAGATAAGCATTTTGGATTTGATGATGATACCATCCGTGCGGTGGCAACGCAGGTGAAGTCAGCCGTAGATGACGGCGTCGAGATTGCTATTGTGATCGGCGGAGGCAATTTCTGGAGAGGCAGACAGTCGGAGACCGTGGACCGCTACAAGGCAGACCAGGTCGGCATCCTTGCCACAGTAATGAACTGCGTCTATGTATCCGAGATTTTCCGCGCTGCCGGCATGAAAACCAAGGTGATGTCCGCCATCGGAATCGGAGATATTGCGGAGCTTTTTAATAAGGATAAGGCTGTAAAGCTTATGAAAAAAGGCTATGTATTGTTCTGTGCCGGAGGTACAGGACATCCTTACTTCTCCACCGATACCGGAGTAGTACTGCGTGCCGTGGAGCTGGAGTGTCAGGAAATCCTCCTTGCAAAGGCTGTGGATGGTGTTTATGACAGCGATCCCAAGACCAATCCGGATGCAAAGCGCTTTGATACCATCTCTATTTCCGAGGTTGTGGAAAAGCGTCTCGGTGTCATTGATCTGCCGGCATCCGTGCTTTGCATGGAAAACCATATGCCGCTCGCTATCTTTTCGCTTAATGAAAAGGATGGCATTGCCAATGCCCTTAAGGGTAAAATTAACGGAACCCGTGTAACTGTTCAGTAATTTCTTTATATAATCAGAATCAAAGCTTCAACAAGGAGGATATCTATATGGATGACCAGTTTACAATTTACATTGAAAAAATGCATAAGACCCACGACAATCTGATGGAGGAGCTTGCCGCGATCCGTGCAGGCCGCGCCAACCCTCATGTCCTTGATCGTATTAAAATTGATTATTACGGAGCACAGACTCCGATTGCGCAGGTCGCTAATATTTCCGTACCGGAAGCAAGAATGATCCAGATCCAGCCCTGGGACAAGTCCATGCTGAGAGCCATTGAAAAAGCCATCAATATGTCGGATCTCGGCATCAATCCGACGGATGACGGCTCTGTGATCCGTCTGGTATTCCCGGAGCTTACCGAGGAGAGACGTAAGGAGCTTACCAAGGATGTAAAGAAAAAGGGCGAGGAGGCTAAAATTGCCATCCGTAACATTCGCCGTGATGCGATGGACCTTGCCAAGAAGCTGGAGAAGTCATCCGAAATCACAGAGGACGATTTGAAGCGGGAGACCAAGGATATTCAGGATCTGACAGATCATATGTGCGATAAGATTGACAAGTCCGTAGAAGCCAAGAACAAGGAACTAATGACGATATGACAGGAGATGTAGTCAACCCGGAGGGCAGAAAAATTCCTCGTCATATTGCAATCATCCTGGATGGAAATGGCAGGTGGGCGGCTCGTCACGGGCTGCCTCGTGCCATGGGACATAAAAAGGGTTGCGAGACACTGGAGCAGATTGTCGCGGATGCAGCAAGACTTGGGGTAGAATACCTTACGGTTTACGGCTTTTCCACGGAGAACTGGAAGCGGTCGCAGGAGGAAGTCGGCGCGCTCATGAATCTGTTCCGCTTTTATATGGTAAAGCTCATCAAAGTGGCAAATGAGTATAATGTGCGTGCACGAATGATCGGGGAGCGTTCCCGATTTGCAAAGGATATTCAGGATGGCATTGACAGGCTGGAGCGGGAAACTGCGGCTAATACCGGCATGACCTTTGTGTTTGCGGTAAATTACGGTTCCAGAGATGAAATCGTGCGTGCCGTGCGGAAATATACGCTGGAGGCTCTCAAAGAGGGTAAAACGGTAGAGGAAATTGAAGCGCTGACCGAGCAGGAGTTTGCCGGATATCTGGACACTGCCGGTATGCCGGATCCGGATCTCGTCATCCGAACTTCGGGAGAATTGCGTCTTTCCAACTACCTGCTCTGGCAGTGTGCGTATGCAGAATACTATATTACGCCTGTGCTCTGGCCGGACTTTAACAAGGATGAGCTGCTTAAAGCCATTGATAATTATAATTCAAGAGAAAGAAGGTTCGGCGGCAGGCTGAAAACTACAGATAACTATGACAGATCAGGAAAATCAGGAACTTAAGAAGGGGCAGAATGAACGGAAGCTTAGTTCCTTCCGGAAGCGGCTGATCAGTGGTATCCTGCTCATCGCGATTGCGGCGGTTGTAGTTCCGAGCGGCGGTATGCCTTTGTTCTTTACTACCTTGCTGATCTCACTGCTCGGGCTTTTTGAGCTGTACCGTGTATTTGGCATAGAGAAAAAGTCTCTCGGGTATGTAGGATATCTCACAGTCATCGCGTATTATATTCTGATGCTGTTTCATCCGGGGGAGTATTTTACCCTTAACATCATTGTATCTCTGATGGCGCTGATGGCATTTTATGTCATTACCTATCCGGCATATAAGATCTCGATGGTTGCCAAGGCATTTATGTGCGTAGTATATGCCGGGGTCATGACCTCGTATCTCTATCTTACAAGAGAAATGCCGGATGGCAAGTTTCTGGTATGGCTTATATTTATCGCAAGCTGGGGCAGTGATACCTGTGCCTACTGTGTCGGTATGCTGATCGGGAAACATAAAATGACACCGATTTTAAGCCCTAAAAAAACGATCGAGGGTGCCGTCGGCGGTGTCCTTGGTGCGGCACTGCTGGGATTCCTCTATGCATTTCTTTTTAGAAGGCATTTTACAATGGTTGCCAATCCGCCGCTAACATCGGCAATTGCAAGTGCAATCGCCGCACTGATTTCCATGATCGGTGATCTGACTGCATCCGGCATCAAGCGGGATTACGGCATCAAGGACTACAGTAATCTGATTCCGGGTCATGGCGGAATCATGGATCGCTTTGATTCCATGATTTTTACCGCTCCGGTCATATACTTTGCACTGACATTTATAAAATGATTCTACATGAGAGGCCGGGGTTACCTGACCTCTTATTTCTCTAATTGCATACATTAGGAGGCAACATGCGAAATATTGTCATTCTGGGCAGTACCGGTTCCATTGGTACACAGGCGATTGACGTTATAAAAGATGATCCGGATTTTCACGTCGTAGGACTTGCTGCATATGGCTCCATCGAGCTGCTGCGTGATCAGGTAAAACTGCTGCATCCGGAAGCTGTCTGTGTTTATGATAAAGCTAAGGCAGAAGCATTCCGGACCTACGGATTACCGGTAAGGGTTTTATCCGGTATGGATGGTCTGATCGAGCTTGCCACGATGCATAGCTGCGAGGAAGTGATCGTATCCGTAGTCGGGATGATCGGTATCCAGCCGACTATTGCAGCGCTGAAGGCACACAAAATGGTCGCGCTTGCCAACAAGGAAACTCTGGTCTGCGCGGGACATATCATAATGCCGCTTGCAAAAGCTCAGGGTATTGAAATCAAACCGATCGACTCCGAGCATTCTGCCATCTGGCAGTCTCTTAACGGCGAATGTCACAACCGCATCGAACGCATCCTGCTGACGGCTTCCGGCGGTCCTTTCCGTGGAAAAAAGCGTGAGGAGCTTCGCGGAAAAACCAAAGAAGATGCCCTGAAGCATCCCAACTGGTCCATGGGTCGGAAAATCACCATTGATTCCGCTACGATGGTCAACAAGGGACTGGAGGTGATCGAGGCAAAGTGGCTTTTTGATGTACCAGTGGATAAAATCAAGGTCGTAGTACAGCCACAGAGTATCGTGCACTCGGCAGTGCAGTATGTAGACGGCTCTATCAAAGCACAGCTCGGTCTCCCCGATATGCGGATCCCGATTGAGTATGCCCTGTATGCTCCGGACCGGCATCCGCTGTTAAAGGATGAACGCCTGGACCTTGCGAAGCTTGGTACATTGACCTTTGAAGAGCCTGATCTTGAGACCTTTAAGGGTTTGAAGCTCGGCATCCAGGCGGGTGCCACAGGAGGTTCCATGCCAACCGTTTATAATGCAGCGAACGAAGAAGCGGTGGCGATGTTTCTTGAGGACCGCATCGATTTCCTTGAGATTGCCGATGTCATTGAGGAAGCCATGGATGCACATGCATCCGACATCATTCCCAGCCCGACGCTGGAGGAGATCCTTGAGACAGAATGCTGGGCGCGTTCCTATGTCCGTGAGCATTCTGTACTGACACATCGATAATTCACGCTTGGTTTCATGGAGGATTTGTTTCATTGAGTATTATTGTTGCAATACTGGCACTTGGATTTCTGGTCTTTTTTCATGAGCTCGGACATTTCCTCGCGGCAAAAGCCTGCGGTGTGGCTGTCCTGGAATTTTCCATCGGCATGGGACCGAGGCTTTTGTCAAGAGTCGTGCACAATACCAGGTATTCCTTAAAGCTGCTGCCTTTTGGAGGATCGTGTGCCATGCTCGGAGAGGATGATGCCGGATCCGGAGATTTTTCCACTGCGGAGGGTACCGAAGGCACGGATGGATATATGGACTATGACGGCGTCCGCATCAAGGCATCAGAGCTTAAGGCACAGAACTTCCAGGATAAACCTGCATGGAAGCGCTTTATCATCTGTATTGCCGGTGTGTTTAACAATTTTCTGCTTGCCTTTCTGCTTGCAGTCATCATGATCGCGATGAGCGGATTTGATAAGCCCTATATCATGGGTACGCTGGAAGGATCTCCGGCATCAAAAGCGGGCTTTACCGTATATCAGGATAACAGCGGCATGACCTTATCGGATCTTGATCTCATGACCGGGATTGATCTTGACGGCAGGTATCATAAGTCAACCGGCTCCTTCCGGGATCTCTACATCTGGCTCTATGTACATCAGCCGGATTTTTCCGGGAACTCCGAGATTCATGTAAGCTTCCTCCGAAACGGAGAAAAGCATACTGTGGCACTGCATCCCGTATATTCTGCGTCCGACGGCAAATACCGGCTCGGAATCAGCTTTTTCAGCGGCAGAGTCCAGGCTGCAAGCCCCGGAGAACTGATAAAGGACAGCTTTTATGAGCTTCGCTACAATATCTCAATCGTGATTGAGAGTCTCAGAATGATTGCGCGCGGTCAGGTGCATCGAAATGAAGTCATGGGACCGGTCGGTACAGTATCCGTCATCGGTGATACTGTGCAGGAGTCCTCGCAGTATGGCATGCGTGCCGCCTTGATCGTACTACTGGAATTAAGTGTCATGCTGAGTGCCAATCTTGGTGTCATGAATCTGCTGCCTGTCCCTGCGCTGGACGGCGGGCGGTTGTTTATGATCCTGGGTGAGATGCTTACCCGTCACAGACTTGACCCGAAATGGGAAGCGAGGATCAACGAAATCGGCATGATTTTATTGCTGCTTATCATGGTACTTGTGTTAGGTAACGATATTTTTAATGTCATCACCGGAGCGTATCAGAATATCGGAGGTTAAAATAAAACATATGCTGCCTAGAGAACGTACTAAAGTTGTGAAGATTGGAAACGTAGCCATCGGTGGAGGGAATCCGGTTGCCATCCAGTCTATGTGTAATACCAAAACTACAGATGTAGAGGGGACAGTCTCCCAGATTCATCGGCTGGAAAAAGCCGGCTGTCAGATCATCCGGGTAACGGTGCCGACACTGGAGGCTGCCAAAGCCCTGGGCGAAATCAAGAAGCAGATTTCGATTCCGATTGTCGCGGATATTCATTTTGACTACCGGATGGCTATTGCCGCGATGGAAAACGGAGCCGACAAGATCCGGATCAATCCGGGAAACATCGGGTCTGATGCCAAGGTCAAAGCGGTGGTGGACTGTGCCAGGGAACGAAGCATTCCCATCCGTGTCGGCGTTAACTCCGGTTCCCTCGAGAAGGATCTTATTGCAAAATACGGCGGACATGTCACTGCCGAGGGAATTGTGGAGTCTGCTCTCAATAAAGCGCATATGATCGAGGATATGGGATATGACAATCTCGTTATTTCCATCAAATCCTCGGATGTCCTGATGTGCGCAAGAGCATATGAAATGATCTCGGAAAAAACAGATCATCCGCTGCATGTCGGTATTACCGAGGCAGGTACCGTCTGGTCCGGCAACATCAAGTCTGCCATGGGGCTTGCGCTGATTCTCAGTAAGGGCATAGGTGATACCATCCGGGTAAGCCTGTCCGCTGATCCGGTAGAGGAAATCAAGTCGGCAAAGCTGATCCTCCGGACGCTCGGTTTAAGAAAAAATGGCGTCACGGTGGTTTCCTGTCCGACCTGCGGCAGAACCAACATTGACCTCATCGGGCTTGCCAATCAGGTGCAGACGCTGGTGGAGGAGTATGACGACAAGGATTTAAAGGTTGCAGTCATGGGCTGCGTGGTGAACGGACCTGGAGAAGCCCGGGAAGCGGACATCGGCATTGCCGGTGGAAACGGCGAGGGGCTCCTCATTAAAAAAGGCGAGGTGATCCGCAAGGTACCGGAAGCAGAGCTTCTTGATGTCCTCCGGGAGGAGATTGAGAAATTTTAACCGCCGCATATGTAAAGCCAAGGCATATGAGGCAGACGATATTTGTTAATGATAGATGGCAAACGATAGCAAGCGGTCATATACAAAGCGGCGGCTTGCAAAGCTAAGGCAACCATGAAACGATTTTTTGAAGTATTTGAAGCTCTGACGTTAAGTCCGGAGACGGAACAGCTCTTTACAGATGCGGCTGTAACACGGGTCACCATGTCCCGTGATCGAAGCCAGATCCGGATCTATATCCTGGCAAAGCACCTCATCGGAAAAAAGCATGTCCGAGAGGCGGAAGCTGCCATCAAAACCCAGCTGTTTCCGGGAAAGCGTCTCGGGATCAAAATCATAGAAAAATTCAAGCTGTCCTCTCAGTATTCTGCGAGGACTCTTTTTGATATGTATAAGGACTCCATTTTTATGGAGCTCAAGGCATACGACATCCTCCTTTACAATATGCTCTCAATTGGAAGAATCGACTGGAAAAACGATGATACCATGTATCTCACGATTCCAAACTCGCATCTTTATGCCAAATCCGAGCCGGAATTTATCCGTGTCATGAAAAAGCTTTTTGAGGATCGCTGCGGCGTGGAATTTGAGATGGAGCTGATCTATGAGGAGCGGGCAGCAAAGGATGCGAATGCCTATGCCCGGAGAGAAATCCCTGCCGAGCTGCGTGGTCAGACTCCGGAAACAATAAAAGCTAAGGATGCTGCAAGAGCCGGTGCCGGTCGCGCCATGCATGCCGGCGAGGGCTTCTTGCATGCTTCGGATCCGTTTAACATGGAGGGCGCGATGAAGGCTGCCGGAGGCAGTGCGGAGCTCGCAGCTGCCGGTATGCGCATACAGCACGGCAGTGGAAAAGCTGCGCCTGTGGCAAGTCCCTCTATGAAAGCCAGCGGTAATACAGCTCCCGGAGCAATGTCGCAGGATCGCGGCTTTGATAAATCCGGACGGAGAAAGTTTGCCTTTAAGCGTTCGGAGTCAGAGGAGGTTCTGTACGGACGGGATTTCATGGATGCTCCGGTCCGGATCCAGGAGGTTAGTGAAGCCTCCGGTACCGTAGCCGTAGGCGGAGAAATCATGACCGTAGACGAGCGCAGAACCAGAACCGGCAAAAATATCCTGTCCTTCACGATCACCGACTTTACGGATTCCATCGCCTCCAAGATCTTTGTGGATGATGAGGACCTGGATGCAGCACATGCCTTTTTAAAGCCCGGCTCTCAGATCCTCGTAAAGGGAGTCATTGAATTTGATACCTTTGACCATGAGCTCGAGCTGTCCCACGTCTATGGCATCAGGAAGTATCACATCGAGAAGACAAAGCGCAGCGACAACAGCAGGAACAAGCGCGTGGAGCTGCATTTTCATACCAAAATGTCCGATATGGACGGCGTATCCGATATTTCAGATTATATCGATACTGCCGTCTCCTTTGGCATGCATGCTATGGCGATCACAGATCACGGTGTGGTGCAGTCCTTCCCGGATGCAGCTCTCCATCTTAAAAAGATCGGGCATGACAAGGATTTCAAGCTGATTTATGGTATGGAGGGTTACCTTGTAGATGATCTGCAGACGATCGTTGTAAACGGCAAGGGGCAGTCCCTCGATCAGGAAACCGTGGTTTTTGATATTGAGACTACCGGCTTCAGTGCTAAAACCGACCATATTATTGAAATCGGTGCAGTTAAGCTGAGAAATAACGAAATCGTTGACCGGATGGATATTTTTGTAAATCCAAGGGTTCCGATCCCGTACCGGATTACACAGCTTACCTCTATTGATGACAGCATGGTGATTGATGCTGATCCGATTGAAGTTGTTCTGCCTGCCTTTCTCAAGTGGTGCGGCGATGCCGTGATCGTAGCGCACAACGCGGAATTTGATACCGGATTCATTCGCGCCAATGCAAAACGCCTGGGACTTCCCTATGACCCGACCATCGTAGATACCGTAGGTCTGTCACGTCTGCTGCTGCCGCAGCTGAACCGGTATAAGCTGGATACGGTGGCAAAGGAGCTGAAGGTGTCTCTGGAAAACCATCACCGCGCGGTGGATGATGCCGGCTGTACTGCTGAAATTTATATTAAGGAAATCCTGATGCTCAAGAACCGGGGTGTAAAGCTGCTCTCGGAGATTGATTCTCTGGAATACGATCATGCAGCCAGCGTCATGAAGCTGCCGACCTATCATATCATCCTGCTTGCCAAAAACGATATCGGGCGGATCAATCTGTACCGCCTGGTGTCCGAGAGTCATCTGCATTATTTTAAAAAGAGTGCCAGGATCCCGAAGTCTCTTTTAAAGGAGCATCGGGAGGGATTGATCATCGGTTCCGCCTGCGTCATGGGCGAGCTGTTTCAGAACATGCTGCGTGGTGCGGATGAGGCGACGCTGCTCTCGATTGCCTCCTTTTATGATTATCTGGAGATTCAGCCGCTTGGAAACAATGACTTTATGATCGGGAATGATAAGTATGCGGCATCCTCTAAGGAGGATCTTATCAACTATAATCTTAAGATCATTTCGCTCGCAGACCAGCTGCATAAGCCGGTATGCGCAACCTGTGATGCGCACTACGTAGATCCCGAGGATGACATTTACCGTAAAATTATCCAGGCGGGGCGGGGATTTGAAGAGGAGGAGAGCGATGCCTGCCTTTATTTCCGTTCCACGGATGAAATGCTTAAGGAGTTTGACTACCTGGATCCAAACCGCGCAAGGGAGGTTGTGATCGATAATCCCAACAGGATTGCCGATATGTGTGAGGTCATTGCTCCGGTGCGCCCGGACAAATGTCCTCCCATCATCGAGCATTCAGATGAAACGCTGCGACAGATCTGCTACGAGACGGCTCACCGGATGTACGGTCCGAAGCTCCCGGAGATTGTCGCCAATCGTCTGGAAATCGAGCTTACTTCGATTATCAAAAACGGATACTCCGTTATGTACATCATAGCGCAGAAGCTCGTGGACAAGTCCAACGAGGACGGATATCTCGTAGGCTCCCGTGGCTCCGTCGGTTCCTCCTTTGTCGCCACCATGGCACATATTACCGAGGTAAACCCACTGAGTCCGCACTACGTCTGCCCCAAATGCTTCTGGTATGACTTTGATTCGCCGGAGGTCAAGGCGTACTCCGGCATGGCGGGCTGTGACATGCCGCCGAAAAAATGCCCGAAGTGCGGCGCAGAGCTGAACCGCTGGGGCTTTGATATCCCATTTGAAACCTTCCTTGGATTTAACGGAGACAAGGAACCGGATATCGATCTGAATTTTTCCGGCGAATACCAGGCGAAGGCGCATGCATATACCGGCGTGATCTTTGGTGAGGGACATACATTCAAGGCCGGAACCATCGGAACGCTGGCGGATAAGACTGCCTATGGCATGGTGAAAAAGTACTATGAGGAGAAGGGTGTTGCAAAGCGGAATGCCGAGATTGACCGTTTGGTGCAGGGCTGTGTTGGTGTCAGGCGTACGACAGGACAGCATCCGGGAGGTATTGTCGTACTGCCGCACGGAGAGGAAATCAATACCTTTACACCGGTACAGCATCCTGCCAATGATATGGAATCTCCGATCATCACGACGCACTTTGATTACCATAAGATTGACCATAACCTCCTGAAGCTGGATATCCTCGGACATGATGATCCGACGATGATCCGACGCCTGCAGGATCTCATCGGGATTGATCCGGTAAAGGACATCCCGCTGGACTGTAAGGAGGTCATGAGTCTCTTTCAGTCGACCGAAGCGCTGCATATCCGCCCTGAAGACATTCACGGCGTAAGACTGGGGTGCCTTGGTATCCCGGAATTTGGTACGTCCTTTGCCATGCAGATGGTGGAAGATACCAAGCCGAAATATTTCTCGGATCTCCTGAGAATCTCCGGTCTCTCCCATGGTACGGATGTTTACCTCAACAACGCACAGGATCTGATCAAGAGCGGAGTTACCACGCTGCAGCAGGCGATCTGCTGTCGTGATGATATCATGGTGTATCTCATGCATAAGGGTCTTGAGCCTGGTGAGGCATTTAAGATCATGGAGTTCACAAGAAAGCATAAGCCGCTGAAGGATGAATGGTGTCAGGATATGCTGGATCATGATGTGCCGCAGTGGTATATCGATGCCTGCAAAAAGATCAAGTATATGTTCCCCAAGGCGCATGCCGCAGCTTACGTTATGATGGCATGGCGTGTGGCGTGGTGCAAGGTATTTTACCCGAAGGAATACTATACTGCGTACTACTCGATCCGGGCGGATGGCTTTGATTATGACAAAATGTGCGGAGGTCTCGACAAGCTACGGTATTATATCGACGAATATCTTAAGAAGCCGTCAATGACCAATACCGAGGCTGTGTGCCTTAGGGATATGAAAATCTGCGAGGAAATGTATGCCCGCGGCATAGAGTTTGCTCCGATTGATATCTATAAGGCTAAGGCAAAGGACTTTACCATCACAGAGGATGGTCGGATCATGCCGAGCTTCACCTCAATGGCAGGTTTGGGAGAAGCTGTTGCGCAGGGCATCGAGGATGGTGCCCGGGGCGGAAAATATCTTTCCAAGGATGACTTTATCAACCGGACACACTGTCCCAAGGCATTTGTGGATAAATTTGCGGAGCTGGGACTGCTGGGAGACATCCCTGCATCCAACCAGATGAGTATTTTTGATTTTATGAAATAATATGCAATACTATGCGGAATGCTGTGGCAAAATCATGCGAAAGTATGCAAATCAGAGCACAGTTGACTTTTTCGCTTTTAAGCGTTAAAGTATTGAGTAATTCTTTTTAAGGAGTACATATTATGGCATCAACAATTGGATTTATAGGTTTTGGACTGATTGGCGGTTCACTCGCCAAGGGACTGAAAAAGAAGCATCCGGAGCTCCGGATCATGGCATATTCGCATAATCCGTCGGAGCTTGAGGTAGCGCAGGAGGATGGTATTGTAAACGTTGTACTAAATGACGCGCTTTCTCCCAAGCTTACGGAGTGTGACATGATTTTCCTGGCAGCTCCGGTAGAGCATAATATCGAGTATCTTAAGCCGGTATCTGAGCTTATGAAGGAGGGCGCAATTCTTACCGATGTAAGCTCCACAAAAACGGAGATCTGCGAGCGGGCTAAAGAATTGGGGCTGGGAGACCGTTTTATCGGAGGACATCCGATGGCAGGCTCAGAGCAGTCCGGATATAAAGCCGCAACAGATTATCTTTTTTCCAACGCTTACTATATTATCAGCCCGATTTCCGAAAACCAGCGTCTCATTGATGCGTTAAAAACCGTTGCTGCGGATCTGCAGGCAATCAGTATCGTGGTAGACCCGGTAAAGCATGATAAGAGCATAGCTGCAGTATCCCATCTGCCGCACATCGTAGCAAGCTCCCTTGTAAACATTGTAAAGGAATCAGATGACAAAAATCATACCATGAAAACCCTCGCCGCAGGCGGTTTCCGTGATATCACGAGAATTGCGTCCTCAAGTCCGGAAATGTGGGAGCAGATCTGCGACACCAATGCAAAGCCGCTCGTGGAGATTCTGGACCGTTATATTGCTATGCTTCAGGGGATATCCACCTCACTTAAAAAGGATACAAGTGACAAGACCATCCTTCACATGTTTGAGAGCTCCCGGGAATACCGCAATTCCATTGATGCCAAAAACAAGGGCGCCCTTACGCCGGATTATGGATTCTCTATTGATATTGCGGATGAAGTAGGTGCCATCTCCACGATTTCTGTGATCCTTGCATCCAAGGGCATTTCCATTAAAAACATCGGCATCAACAATGCGCGGGATCATGGAGAGGGAGCGCTCCGGATTTCCTTCTATCAGGAGGATGCCGAGGAACGCGCAAGAGAAATTCTTACCCATTATCAGTACGATATCCGCGGCTGATCATTGTGAAATATGCATGATAATCTTGTCAGGAGCGATGTTTTTTAGTAAAATAGAGCTAAATACTTCGTAGACTTACAGGAGGAAATGACTTATGAAGGTATATGACACCGGAAACATACGTAATGTGGTACTTTTAGGGCACGGCGGCGCAGGCAAGACCACCGTTGCAGAAGCACTTGCTTATGTTACAGGTACGACAACTAGGATGGGCAGTGTTCCTGAAGGTAACACAATTTCCGATTACGATAAGGAAGAAATCAAGAGAAAGTTCTCGATTTCCACTTCGGTCATTCCGGTGGAATACAAGGGTGAGAAGGGTGAATATAAAATCAACATCCTTGATACACCGGGATATTTCGATTTTGTCGGAGAAGTCGAGGAAGCTGTTTCTGTTGCGGATGCAGCAATCATCGTAGTGAACTGCAAAGCCGGCGTTGAACCTGGTACCGTAAAGGCATGGGAGCTGTGCGAGAAATTCCATATTCCCCGTCTGTTCTTTGCGACCAATATGGATGATGATCATGCATCCTACCGTCAGCTGGTACTGGATCTGGAAAAGCGCTTCGGTAGATCCGTGGCTCCGTTCCAGCTTCCGATCCGTGAAAATGAGAAGTTTGTCGGCTTTGTAAACGTAGTAAAGATGGGAGGTCGTCGTTTCACTCATCTTTCCGATTACGAGGAGTGTGAGATCCCGGATTATGTACAGAAAAATCTGGGCATTGCAAGAAACGCTCTGCTGGAAGCCGTTGCAGAAACTTCTGATGAATTTATGGAGAAATATTTCTCCGGCGAGGAATTCAGCGTTGAGGAAATTCAGAGTGCTCTCCGTGCAAGTGTAAAGACTTGTCAAATGGTGCCTGTACTGATGGGCTCCGGTGTCAATATCCAGGGATTTAATGTACTCCTGCAGGTCATCGAAAAGTACTTCCCGGCTCCGGATGAGTTTGAGACCGTTGGTGTGGATGCATCCACAGGTGAGCGTTTTACGGCAAAATACAATTCCGAGGCATCTCTTACCGCCAAGGTATGGAAGACCATTGTGGATCCGTTTATGGGCAAGTATTCGCTTGTAAAGGTCTGCACCGGTACGCTGAAGCCAAACTCCGAGGCTTACAATGTAAATAAGGAACAGTCGGAGAAGATCGGTAAGGTTTATATCCTGCGCGGTGAAACGCCGGTTGAGGTTCCGGAGCTTCGTTCCGGAGATATCGGAGCAGTTGCAAAGCTCTCTGTAACTACGACGGGGGATACCATGGCGCTGCGCAATGCGCCGATCCTTTACCATGGTCCGCAGTTCTCCAAGCCGTATACCTATATGGCATATCGTGCGGAAAACAAGTCGGATGAAGACAAGCTCTCCACAGCTCTTGCCCGGATGATGGAGGAGGACAAGACCCTCAAAACTATGGGCGATCCGGAGAACCGCCAGTCCCTGATCTACGGTATCGGAGATCAGCAGCTGGATGTGGTATCCAGCATGATCCGTGAGCGCTACAATGTAGGCATCATTTTGGAGAAGCCGCGTTTTGCTTACCGCGAGACCATACGTAAGACAGTCAAGGTACAAGGCAAGTACAAGAAGCAGTCCGGAGGACATGGACAGTACGGCGATGTTATCATGGAGTTTGCGCCAAGCGGTGATCTGGAGACTCCATATGTATTTGAGGAAAAGGTATTTGGCGGTTCTGTGCCTAAGAACTACTTCCCGGCTGTAGAGAAGGGGATCCAGGAGTGCTGCAAGGCAGGTCCTCTTGCAGGCTATCCGGTCGTAGGCATCAAGGCAACGCTTCTGGATGGCTCCTATCATCCGGTAGACTCTTCCGAGCAGGCATTTAAGACTGCTGCATCTCTTGCCTTTAAGGATGGATTTATGCAGGCGCAGCCGGTTCTGCTGGAGCCGATCGTAAGTCTTAAGGTAACGGTGCCGGACAGCAATACAGGTGATATCATGGGAGATCTCACCAAGCGGAGAGGCAGAGTGCTCGGTATGGAATCCATCCATGGCGGTAAGCAGGTCATCAGTGCCGAGATCCCTATGTCCAATCTGTATGGATACAATACGGATCTGCGTTCTATGACCGGCGGTGCAGGTGAATATGAATATGAATTTGCACGCTACGAGCAGGCACCTGGTGATATCCAGAAGCAGATCGTAGAGGAAAACGCGCAGAATCCGCAGCAGTAATTCGGATTCATCCCGGTATTCGTCCGGAGGGATCCGTTAAAGCAGCTACTGTAAGCTGATGCCATACAAGGCGGATACGTTTGTGTCGTGTTCCGATGGGGAGATCGTTTCCTGAGAAAACAGGAAACGGTCTCCTTTTTATATGACTTGACGTTAATTTATGAATCTACTATAGTTATTGAGTATTATTGTACAGATACGGAGGAAGCGAATGATCAGAATTGCAATTGATGCGATGGGTGGAGACAATGCTCCGGAGGCAATCCTCAAGGGAGCTGTTGCATCTCTTGATCTCGTAAAGAACACAAAGCTCTTTTTGTTTGGACCGGAAACGCTTCTCAGAGACAAGCTCGCAGCGATGAGCTATGATAAGGATCGTATTGAAATCATAGATGCACCTGATGTCATTTCACTTCATGAGGCTCCGGTGCTCGCAATCCGCAGAAAAAAAGATTCGAGCATTGTGAGGGCGCTGCATTTCCTGAAGGAAGGTAATGCCGACGCCTTTCTGTCCGCCGGTTCCAGCGGTGCAGTTCTGGCAGGAGGGCAGCTGATTGTCGGGAGGCTCAAGGGCGTACAGCGTCCACCTCTCGGGGCTCTGATTCCGACACGGAAAGGGGTATGTCTCCTGGTGGACTGCGGCGCAAATGTGGATGCCAAGCCTGACTGGCTCGTGCAGTTTGCGGAAATGGGATCGATTTACGTGAAATACATGCTGGGAAAGGAAAACCCAAGCGTGGGGCTCGTCAATATCGGTGCGGAGGAGGAAAAAGGCAATGCCCTTGTAAAGGAAACCATGCCGATCCTGAAGTCACAAAAGAGTCTTAATTTCATCGGCTCTGTCGAGGCGCGAGATATCGTGGAAGGTAATTGTGATGTTGTCGTGGCAGATGCATTTGTCGGAAATGTCGTACTAAAGATGTACGAGGGCGTCGGAAAGATGCTGCTTACAGAGGTTGTCGGCGCCATGAAATCCACACCGGTCTCCCTCATGGGTGCTGCACTATGCAAGCCGGCTTTAAAAAAGACGCTCCGTAAATTTGATGCCAAGCAGTACGGTGGTGCACCGATCCTAGGGCTCAAAGGGCTCGTGGTCAAGGTCCATGGAAACACCGATGGTCGTGAAATCACCCACGCAATCCGGCAGTGCGCGGATTTTGTCAATAACAATATCGTTGCAAAAATAGCTGCTCAGATCGAAGCAGAAGCAGAAACAGAAAACAAGGAGGAGAAGGTATAATGGTTTTTGAAAAATTAAAGGAAATCATCACAAATGAAGTGCCATCCGTGGATGTAGACAAGATTTCCATGGATGCAAAGTTTGCTGAGGATCTCAACATGGACTCTCTGGATGTGGTTCAGATTGTCATGGCGGTAGAGGATGAGTTTGGCATTGAGGTGCCGGACGATGCGGCAGAGAAATTTGCCAATGCCACTGTTGGTGATGTTGTAAGAGAAATACAGAAGGCAACAGGAGATAAGGAAGACTGATATGGAAGATTTAGACAAGCTGATGGATGCGCTTGGCTATCACTTCAAGGATGCGTCACTGCTCAGACATGCGCTGACGCATCCTTCTTATTCCAACGAAAACGGCGACCCCAAGGAAGCCTCCAATCAGAGACTGGAGTTTCTCGGGGATGCTGTGCTGGAACTGATTTCAAGCGTTTTTTTATTTAACAGAAAGCCCGTAATTCAGGAGGGTGTCATGACCAAGGTGAGAGCCGCACTGGTATGCGAGCCTACACTGGCAATTGCAGCTCGTAAGGTCGATCTTGGTGACTACATCATCCTGGGCAAGGGCGAGGCAAGAGAGGGCATCAATAAGAGAGATTCTGTTCTGTCGGATGCCTTTGAGTCTGTAATCGGCGCGATTTATCTGGATGGCGGATATGCGCCTGCAGAGAAATTTGTACAAAGCCTTGTGCTCTGTGACATTGAAAATGCCAGTCTCTACCGGGATGCCAAAACTGTGCTGCAGGAGTACTGCTCCCAGAACCGGATCGAGCTTAATTATGAGATTCTGGAGGAGTCCGGACCCTGCCATGACCGTTTTTTCCGGATTGCCGTTTTCTTAAATGGAGAGCAGTTCGGTGAGGGACAAGGCTCCTCCAAAAAGAAGGGTGAGCAGGGTGCCGCATATCAGGCATTGATCAGGATCAAGACGGAGACAGGACATGTATTTAAAATCTATTGAGATTCAAGGCTTTAAATCCTTTGCCAATAAAACCGTGCTGGATTTCAGCAAGGGAATTACCGGCATTGTCGGTCCCAATGGTTCGGGAAAATCCAATATCTCCGATGCGGTACGATGGGTACTTGGTGAGCAGAAGGTAAAGCAGCTTCGTGGATCCTCCATGCAGGATGTTATTTTTGCCGGTACGCAGCAGCGGCGGCCACTGGGCTTTGCTTCTGTAGCGATCACACTGGATAACTCGGACCGGAGTCTCCCTGTCGACTATGACGAGGTAACGGTAACCCGCCGTCTGTATCGTTCCGGAGAATCCGAGTATCTATTAAATGGTACGGAATGCCGTCTCCGCGATGTAAATGAGCTCTTTTACGATACCGGTATCGGTAAAGAGGGCTACTCCATCATCGGACAGGGACAGATCGACAAGATCCTGTCCGGTAAGCCTGAGGAGCGTCGTGCGCTTTTTGACGAGGCTGTCGGCATTGTGAAATTCAAGCGCCGTAAAGAGCTCGCGCAGAAGAAGCTGGAAAACGAGCAGCAGAATCTGCAGCGTGTGACGGATATCCTGAAGGAGCTGGAACGGCAGGTCGGTCCTCTCAAAAAGCAGTCTGAGCAGGCAAAGGCATACCTTGGTCTCAGAGACCAGCTGATTATTGCGGATTCCAATCTGTTTATCCGCGAGATGAACCAGACTATGAAAAGTCTGGATACGGTAAACGAAAATCAGGATACCGTCAATGCAGATCTCGCCTCCGTACGTAAAGAGTCCGAAAGTCTCACAAAAAAATACGATGAGATAGAGGACAGACTGAAAACTCTTGAGCTTAAGATCACCAAGGCGCGTGAGGAGATCAGCAAATCCGATCTTTTAAAAACCAATCTGAGCGGACAAATTGATGTGCTTAACGAGCAGATCAATACGGAAAAAAACAATGCTCTGCATTATGCGCAGCGGATCAATGCTCTCAAAAAAGAGCAGTTTGATGTTATTTCCCAGATTGAAGACAATCTCTCTCTTTTACACTGGATGAGAGAGCAGCTTACTTTTATTAAAAGCAATAATTCCGGTGAAGTAGAGCACGATAATATTGATCTGGATCTGCAGATTATTGCATCCACCTTGGATGAGGTAAAGCTCACGGTTGCCACCTGCATGGGTAAGGATTATGAGCTTGAGGAGCGTCCGGTAAAGGAGGCGGAAAAGGCTGCGCCAGGTAAAAATGATGACTTTTTAAAAAAGATCGAGGAGCGCCGCGGGGAGCTTAAAAAGCTGGGAAGCAAAATCTCGGAATGGAAAGAACGGATCAGCCAGAGCGCAGATGAAATTGCGCGGCTGGAGCAGGACCTGCATTCGCTTCAGACCGAAATCTTCCGGACCCGTCAGCAGCGGGATGCCGCCAGAAACCGCCTGGAAACCATCCGGAATCTTGCGGAACGGTATGAGGGCTACGGAAATGCCGTTAAAATGATCATGGATCAGCGGGACCGGTATAATGGGATCCTGGGTGTTGTGGCGGATCTTATCGAGGTACCGCGCAAGTATGAAACGGCTATTGAAACCGCGCTTGGCGGTTCGATTCAGAATGTCGTTACAAGTGATGAGCTGACTGCCAAAAACCTGGTGCAGTTCCTGAAGCAGAACCGCTATGGTCGGGCGACCTTCCTGCCGCTTACCAATATCCGGGGGAAACGGGATGAGAGATGCGAGCAGGCGGCTCATGAGCGGGGAGCCATCCGACTCGGCTGTGATCTCGTAAGCTTTGATCCGCAATATAAAACCCTGTCGGAATATCTCCTCGGACGTGTGCTGGTCGTTGACAGCATTGACAATGCGCTTCAAATCCAGCGGAAATATCATCAGCAGCTCCGGATTGTAACCTTGGAAGGGGAACAGTTAAATCCCGGCGGATCCATCTCCGGTGGTGCCTTTAGAAATAATTCCAATCTTATGGGAAGGAAGCGCGAGCTCGAGGAACTGGAGTCCACAATCCTCTCCTTTGAGGAAAAGCTGGAAAAGCAGAAAAAGCAGATGGAGATGGCAGAGCAGTCTCTCACAGCTAAAAAAGCAGCACTGGAAAAGGACAAGGCAGAGCTTGGACAGTTACAGCTGGAAGAAAATACCATGACCCTTGGTATTGCATCCGAGCTTAACGTGGAGTATTCCTCCCTCTCTACCCGCACGGATTTTGTCACAGAAAATTTGCACCGACTGGACGGAGAGCTCGAGAAGGTCTTTACAGAAAAGACAGAGCTGGAGGATCAGCAGAACAACAGCGATTCTGTCCTTATGGAAAAGAACCAGAAAATCGCGGAGCTTAGAGAGCTTATTGCCAATGCCTCTTCCGCTGCGGATACCATTGCAGCGGAAATCCAGGCAGATGAAAAAGATAAGGAAGCACTGCTTACAGAACGGAAATCCTTCTTTGGGCAGAAGGATGAAATCTCGGAACGGCTTCTTAACATGGAAAAGGAGTCTCTCCGGGTACAGAACAAAAAGGAAAAGCTGGATCAGAAAATTGATGCGCTTACCTCCTATATGTTTGAGGAATACAACATGACCTACCAGTCCGCGCTCAGTAAGTACTCCCCTGACTTTGACAATGCAAAGGATCTGCGGGCGACCGTTTCCGATCTTAAAAACCAGATCCGGGGACTGGGCTCTGTCAATATTGACGCGATCGAGCAGTATAAGGAAATATCCGGTCGATATGAATTTCTGAGTGGTCAGTATCAGGACCTGATCGAATCCGAGAAATCCCTGGAAAAGGTCATTGAAGATCTGGACCGTGGTATGCGTAAGCAGTTCAATGAACAGTTTTCGCTCATCCAGCAGCGCTTTAACGAGGTATTTAAAGAGCTCTTTGGAGGTGGTCAGGGTAAGATTGAGCTGGATACGGAGGATCCGGATGTGCTCACTACCGGTATCAGCATCATTGCGGAACCGCCGGGGAAAAAGCTGCAGAACATGATGCAGCTGTCCGGTGGAGAGAAGGCTCTTACGGCGATCTCGCTGCTTTTTGCGATTCAGAGTCTTAAGCCATCGCCCTTCTGTCTTCTGGATGAGATCGAAGCAGCGCTGGACGATTCCAATGTAACCAGATTTGCGCAGTATCTGCATAAGCTGTCAGAAACACAGTTTATTGTAATCACACACCGACGTGGCACCATGGAAAACGCCGACCGGCTCTTTGGTATCACAATGCAGGAGAAAGGAGTTTCCACCTTGGTTTCGGTAGATCTCGTTGCCGACCAGCTGGACGCATAATATGGCAAATTTCTTTTCAAGAATCATCAGTAATCTTTTCCAGTCCAATGAAACCGCGGATGACGAGTTTTATGAAAAGCTGGAAGACGCCATGATCATGAGTGATGTTGGCGTGGATACGACAATGAAAATTATTGACGCTGTCCGTCATGAAGCAGACCGGCAGGGTGTCAATATGACAAAGGATGTAAAGAAAATCCTCCGGGATTATCTCTATGAGCTTATGAGAGTGGACGACTCCTACTATGAGTTTGCGCATCAGAAAAGCATCATCTCTGTCATCGGTGTAAATGGTGTAGGTAAGACCACCTCCATCGGTAAGCTTGCTTATCACTTTAAGCATAGCGGCAAAAGGGTCATCCTGGCTGCCGCAGACACCTTCCGTGCCGGGGCAATCGAACAGCTTGTCGCCTGGGGTGAACGCACCGGAGTCGATGTCATTCACCAGAAGGAGGGCTCGGATCCTGCCGCTGTTGTGTTTGACGCATTGCAGTCCTTTAAGGCTAAAAACGCGGATCTTCTGATCATCGACACTGCCGGACGTCTGCACAATAAGAAAAATCTCATGCAGGAGCTTGGCAAAATCAACCGGATCATTGACCGGGAATTTGCCGAGGGTTACCGTGAGACGCTGGTTGTGCTGGATGCCACCACAGGACAGAATGCCATGAGTCAGGCGCAGATCTTTAAGGAGGCCTGTCAGGTCACCGGTATCATCCTCACCAAGATGGATGGAACCGCAAAGGGCGGCATTGCTCTGGCTGTACAGTCCGAGCTCGGTATCCCGGTGAAATACATCGGCGTCGGTGAAAAGGCTTCCGACCTTAAGCCATTTGATGCTAAGGAATATGTGGACGCGATCTTTGAAAATACCTGAGCAGCAGAATGGGTGTCAATAAAAATCCTTGACAGCATATGTCTCCTTTGCTATAATGCTCAAGGTTTGGAGAGTGTGTATGGAAGATTTTGTAATCAAGGGCAACCTTTTTGAACTGTATGGTGACCTGTTAAAGGGGAATCAGCGTAAGGTTTATGAATATCATATCATGGATGACATGAGCTTTACGGAAATCGGCGAGGAAATGGGGATTTCGCGTCAGGCAGCGCAGGAGCTTTTCCGCAGAGCAGACCAGAAGCTGCAGGAAACCGAGCGGATTCTGGGGCTCCAGGATAAGCTCTCGGAAATCCGTTCGATTGCAGAAAAAATTCAGGATCTTTCACAAGAAGAAGCGATCCGTAAACTTGCAGGAGAGATTATTAATGGCATTTGAAAATTTATCCGATCGTTTAACGAACATATTCGCAAACCTGAGCGGCAAGGGGAAGCTTACTGAGGATGATGTTAACAAGGCGCTGCGAGAGGTCCGCATGGCACTGCTCGAGGCGGATGTAAACTTCAAGCTTGTTAAGGACTTCGTTGCCAAGGTTAAGGAAAAGGCGGTAGGTGAGGAAGTACTCAATTCTCTGACACCTGCGCAGATGGTTGTAAAAATTGTAAATGATGAGCTCACTGAAATGATGGGCTCGGAAACAACCGAAATCCGCCTGCGCCCGCAAAACGAAATTACAGTCATCATGATGGTGGGTCTGCAGGGTGCCGGTAAAACCACAACAGCCGCGAAGCTTGCCGGTAAATTTAAAGCGATGCATCGCTCTCCGGTGCTGGTTGCCTGTGATGTATACCGGCCTGCAGCAATCGAGCAGCTGCGTGTCAACGCCGAGAAGCAGGAGGTACCGTTTTTCTCCCTGGGAGACAAAATCAGCCCTGTAGAGATTGCGCAGAAGGCTGTAGAGGAAGCTAAGACACAGCACTGGAATGTCGTGATCCTGGATACTGCCGGACGACTGCAGATTGATGAGCGTCTCATGGACGAGCTCAGCAACATAAAAAAAGCCGTACAAGTAGACTGGAGCATCCTTACCGTGGATGCCATGACCGGACAGGAGGCTGTGAATGTAGCACAGACCTTTGTAGACAAGGTGGGCATCGATGGTGTGATCCTGACAAAATGTGATGGTGACACACGAGGCGGTGCTGCGCTGTCGATCAAGGCGATGACCGGGAAGCCGATCCTGTACTTAGGTATGGGCGAGAAGCTCTCCGATCTTGAGCAGTTCTATCCTGACCGTATGGCTGGGCGTATCCTGGGCATGGGCGATGTGCTTTCTCTCATCGAGAAGGCGCAGCGGGAGATGGATGAAGAAAAAGCCAAGGAGTCGGTACGCCGCCTGTCCAGGGGACAGTTCAATTACGACGACTTTATGGATCAGATGGATCAGATGAGCCGCATGGGTGGTCTTGCCGGTATCCTGAAGATGCTTCCCGGCATGAATAAAGCCATGGGCGATTTTGATCTTGAGGAATCCGAGAAACAGATGGCAAGGATCAAGGCGATTATCCAGTCCATGACCTTAAATGAGCGTGCCAATCCCAGACTCATGAATCCTTCCCGCAAGCGTCGGATCGCTGCCGGTGCGGGCGTGGATATTGCCGAAGTTAACCGCCTTGTGAAGCAGTTCGATCAGATGCAGAAGATGATGAAGCAGTTTGGCGGGTCAATGAGAGGACGGCACGGATCCATGCCAAAGCTTGGAAACCTAGGCGGTCTCGGAGGCTTTGGCGGCAGAAAGGGCAGACCTTTCTAACACCTTAACACAGGTTTCTACAGCATAGCTGTTGAACATATATTTTTACGTATTGATAAACTAAAGGAGAATTACAATGGTTAAGATCAGATTAAGAAGACTTGGACAGGCACATGCACCTTTTTACAGAGTAGTGGTTGCAGATTCCAGAACTCCGAGAAACGGCAAGGCAATCGAGGAGATCGGTATCTATGATCCGACAAAGGAGCCGACTGTGCTTAACATCGATGCAGAGGCAGCTAAGAAGTGGCTTGCCAACGGCGCTCAGCCAACAGAGACAGTTGCAAAGCTTTTAAAGAAGGCCGGCATCTGCTAATTGATCCCAACGAATTGTGAGGTGTCCTAAATGAAGGAATTACTGGAAACAATTGCGAGAGCTCTTGTTCAGTTTCCTGATGACGTAAAGGTCCAGGAAGAGGATAAGGACGGCGAGGTTCTCCTTACCCTGTCTGTGAACGAGCAGGATATGGGAAAGGTAATCGGTCGTTCGGGACGAATTGCAAAGGCAATCCGCTCAGTTATGAGTGCTGCCGCATCCAAGGCGGATGTCAAGGTATCCGTAGATATAAGATAAAGGAGACTTTATGCAGAAAAAGCTTACCGTTGGTAAAATTGTTACCACCCATGGCTTAAAAGGCGAAGTCAAAGTATATCCTACGACAGAAGATCCAGACAGATTTTTGGACTTATCCAGGGTCTGGCTGGATCTTGGCGTTTCCGGATATAAAGAGCTGGAGGTGGAATACGTACGCTTTCAGAAAAATATGGTACTGGTAAAATTTAAGGGACTGGATCGTATCGAGGATGTGCAGTCCTTCCGGGATCATATGCTCCTTGTTGACCGTGAGGATGCCATCCCTCTGAAAGAGGGCGAATATTTTGTGGGCGATGTCATCGGTCTCACGGTGATAACCGATGAGGATGTAACGCTCGGCACGGTAAGTGATATCATGGAAACCGGCGCCAATAACGTATTTATCGTAAAAGACGATACCGGCAGAGAATATCTGATTCCGCACTCTCCCAATATTGTCAAGGAAATCAATCCCGAGGGAGGCTATGTCCGGATCCATGTGATCCCGGGACTTCTGGAGCTTACATGAAAAAATATTATGTAATGACGCTGTTTCCGGATATGGTACTGAACAATGTCCGGACAAGCATTACCGGCAGAGCAATTGCCGATGGCAAAATTTCCGTCGATGCCATCAATATCCGGGAGTATACAGAGGATAAACGGCATGGCAGAGTGGACGATTATCCCTATGGCGGAGGTGCCGGTATGCTCATGCAGGCACAGCCGATTTATGACTGCTACCAGGCGATCAGCGGAGCTCTCGGACATAATCCACGAGTACTTTACATGTCACCGCAGGGCAGAACCTTTGACCAGCGTATGGCAGAGGAGCTTGCCGGGGAGGAGGAGCTTGTGTTCCTCTGCGGTCATTACGAGGGCGTAGATGAACGGGCACTGGAGCTTATTCATGCGGAGAATGTCTCCATCGGCGACTATGTCCTGACCGGCGGGGAACTGGCAAGCTGCGTCATGATCGATGCCATTTCGAGGCTTGTGCCCGGAGTGCTGAACAAGGACGCGTCTTATGAAATCGAGAGCTTCTCGGACGGGCTTCTGGAATATCCTCAGTATACACGCCCCGAGGAATATATGGGGCTGAAGGTGCCGGAAATCCTTCTGTCCGGAGATCATAAAAAAGTAGAGGAGTGGCGGCACAGCATGAGTCTGGAACGCACAAGATCCGTCCGTCCGGAGCTATATGCGCTCTATCAGCAGGAGCACCCCGAGGAGTTTATGGAAAAGCCGAAGCGGAGGAGAAGAAAATCTCACACGGACAGCTGAGAAATCTATTGCATTCTCCTCGTATTTATGTTAATTTATAAAAGTTGTGACTTTAAAGAGATGTTCCTCTGACGAGGGAATCCGTAAGATGAGGGATTCGTGCCAATGCGCCGGAAATAGGTTCCGGGTATGCCGTGAATGAACGTCAAATAGAAAATGGAGGTATCACAATGGCTAACAGCGATATTATTAAGAGCATTGAAGAGGGACAGCTTAAGAAAGAGGTTCCTGCATTCAGAACCGGTGACACTGTAAAGGTGTACAACAAGATCAAAGAGGGCAACCGCGAGAGAGTTCAGATTTTTGAGGGTACTGTACTCAAGATCCAGGGCGGTTCCAACAGAGCTACCTTTACGGTACGTAAGGCTTCCAGCGGTATCGGCGTTGAGAAGACCTGGCCGCTTCACAGCCCGATGGTTGAAAAGGTTGAGGTTGTACGTGCAGGTAAGGTTAGAAGAGCAAAGCTTACCTATCTCCGTGAGAGAAGTGGTAAGGCTGCCAAGGTTAAGGCTCAGATCTGATCTTTTACAGCAACGATTCTCCAGGTGCTCCTTTAAAAAGGGGCGCCTTTTTTATTCATGGAAATTTTTTAGAGTTTGCTGGAAATTGTATCAGTAACAATAATTGGAACCATTTCGATGCGATTAGGACGACGCGAAATCAGGAATCGTCCTGAAAGGAAATTGTCGCAATGAAGGAAAAAAACATGATTCAGAGCATTGTGAGGGGCTTGTCCAACATCGTGGTACTAGTCGCGCTGGCATGGTTTGTGGTGCACAGCTTTCTCTCCCAGGCGTATGTCAGCGGACACAGCATGGAGCCCGCACTTGCTTCCGGAGATCTGGTCCTGGTGGATACGCTTAGTTATGATTTTGTGAAGCCCGCCCGTATGGATGTAGTGATTTTCCGGCGCAGTGATCATTCGCAAAATATCAAGCGGATCGTCGGTCTCCCCGGGGAAACGGTACTCATCCGCAGCGGTCATATCTATATCAATGGAAATCTACTGGAAAGCGACGAGATCTCGGATATTTCTCTTGCAGGTATTGCGGAAAATCCGGTGGAGCTGATGGATGACGAATATTTCCTGATCGGTGATAATGCCGATTCCTCCGAGGACAGCCGCTTTGCAAATATAGGTAATGTCAAGAAATCACAGATGATCGGCAAGGTATGGTTTGTACTGACCCCATTATCTAGAACAGGATTGGTAAAATAATGAACATTCAATGGTACCCGGGCCATATGGCCAAGGCAAAACGAAATATACGAAACGACCTGCAGCTCGTGGATCTGATCATCGAAATTCTGGATGCCCGCTGTCCGGAATCCTCCCGTAACCCGGATATCGACAGCTTTTCCAAGGATAAGGCTAGAATCATGCTGCTCAATAAAGCAGACCTTGCAGATCCCTCTGTGACGGCACAATTTGACCGGTATTTCCGGAACAAGGGCTTCTACACGCTGGAGGTGGATGCCCGGAACAAGGGCAGCCTGAAAAAGCTGAACGCTCTCATTGAGACAGCCTGCGCACCAATTGTGGAGAGAAACAAGGCGCGAGGCATACAGACTCCCGTGATCCGCGCGATGGTTCTCGGGATTCCGAATGCAGGCAAGTCTACCTTTATCAATTCCTACGTTGGTAAGGCAATGGCTAAAACCGGAAACAAGCCCGGTGTGACCCGGGGCAATCAGTGGATCAAGGTAAATTCACGGCTTCAGCTTTTGGACACGCCCGGCATTACCTGGCCGAAATTTGAGCGGGAAATTGTCGGTATGAATCTTGCCATCATCGGCTCTATCAATGATCAGATTTTAAATATTGATGAGCTGGTATTTTACCTGATCAAATATCTGGTACGGTATTATCCGTCCTGTCTCAGCGATCGCTATGGGGTTGAGATTGAAACTGCGGAGGAAGCGATCCGGGTGTTTGATGAAATCGGTATAAAGCGCGGCTGTCTTAAAAAGGGCGGAGATGTGGATTACTCCAAAACTGCCAAGATTATTCTGGATGATTTCCGGAGCGGAAGACTTGGCAGGATCACTTTAGAGCAGCCGATGCGGGAAGTGTGACTTTATGAGAGAGCTGAAGGGGGAACGTCTGGCAGCAGAGCTTACACGCCTTAAGGCGATGCGGGCGTATGAGGATCAGGCATCAGAGCTTTTATATATTGCAGGGATTGACGAGGCCGGCCGCGGACCGCTTGCGGGGCCTGTTGTCGCTGCCTGCTGCATCCTGCCTAAGGACGCCGTCATCCTGTATCTCAATGATTCTAAAAAGGTATCCGCCATCCGCAGGGAAGCATTACTCCCTGAAATCGAGGAAAAAGCGCTTGCATTTGGCTATGGTGTTGTAAGTGAAAAACGAATTGATGAGATCAATATCTTAAATGCCACCTATGAGGCCATGCATCTTGCAATCGCGATGACAGAAAAAAAGCTTGGAAAATCGCCGGAACTTCTTTTAAATGACGCGGTGACAATCCCGGGCGTAAGCATTCCCCAGATCCCGATTATCAAGGGAGATGCCAAGTCGGTTTCCATTGCGGCTGCCAGCATCATCGCCAAGGTGACGAGGGATCATATGATGGTCGAGCTTGACAAGCTATATCCGGAATATGGTTTTGCAAAGCACAAGGGCTACGGCACGGCACAGCATATTGCAGCGCTCAGAACCTACGGACCCTGCCCGATTCACAGAATGAGCTTTATCACAAAATTTATTGACAAGAGTAAGCGGGACAGCTGGAAATATAAGGACAGGCTTTACGAGGAGTTCGGTGCAGAGTAAATCAGAAAACCATACAAAGGGACAGAAATACGAGGAAAAAGCCGCGTTGTATCTTTTATCTCTCGGATATGAAATCCTCGAGCGGAATTACCGTTTCCATCGAAATGAAATAGATATCATCGCAAAAGACGGTGCATATATCGTATTTACAGAGGTAAAATACCGTTCCGGAACGGATCTGGGCTTTGGTTTTGATGCCGTAGATGCCCGAAAGCAGCAGCGGATCCGTAAGGTTGCCGAGAGCTATCTTATAAAACAAAGGCTCGGACTCTACAGCACGCCCTGCCGCTTTGATGTCATCAGTATTGACGGCACTGAGCTCAAGCATTTTATCAATGCGTTCTGAGGGATATCGGACAGCATGCACTCGCAGAAGCTAAAAATGCCAATCCAAAGTGGATCAGTGCGCACTTGTGCGCTGCTCTTCTTATTTTTCAGGAACTATGATATAATGCAATAAATCTTGCTCTATGGACAATATCTTAAAATTTATAGAGAGCTTATGTAAGTGGAGGCATACATGTTAGCTAAAGACTGTGAAAAGAAAATTATACTGACCGGAGACCGTCCGACCGGGAAGCTGCATCTTGGACACTATGTTGGTTCACTGATGCGCCGGGTTGAACTGCAAAATTCCGGAAAATTTGACGAAATCAACATTCTCGTCGCAGATGATCAAGCGCTGACCGATAACTGGGACAATCCCAAAAAGATCCGTGACAACATCATTGAGGTAGCTCTGGATTATCTCTCGGTCGGCATTGATCCGGATAAGTCCTTTATCTGCATCCAGTCGGCAATCCCGGCACTGCATGCCCTTACCTTTTATTATATGAATATGGTAACCACCCAGAGATTGTCCCGTAACCCTACGGTAAAGTCTGAAATGGCACTGCGGGGCTTTAACGGAAGCAGTACCGAGAACGATAATGAGGCGGGACTTCCGGCTGGATTTTTTACCTATCCGGTATCCCAGACTGCCGATATTACAGCATTTAAGGCTACAAACGTGCCGGTTGGCGAGGATCAACTGCCGATGCTGGAACAGGCAAAGGAAATTGTGCGGAAATTTAACAATACTTATAATTGCGACGTACTGGTAGAGCCGGATATTATGCTTCCTGAGAATGCCACACAGCGAAGACTTCCCGGTCTCGATGGCAAGGCTAAAATGTCCAAGTCTCTTGGAAACTGCATTTACCTCTCTGATGATCCTAAGACCGTAAAAAACAAGATCATGAGCATGTATACTGATCCGACACATATCAATATTTCAGATCCGGGACATGTTGATGGTAATATGGTATTTACCTATCTGGATGCCTTTTTAAAGGATGACAGCCAGTTTGCGGAATATCTGCCGGAGTATAAGAATCTGGATGAGATGAAGGAGCATTATCAAAAGGGCGGTCTAGGTGATGTAAAGTGCAAGAAATTCCTGCTTAAAATCATGGAAGAAACACTGGAGCCGATCCGCGCGGAGCGTGCAAAATGGGTACAGGATATCGGTAGTGTATTTGACATCCTTAAAGCCGGTACAGATCATGCTGTCAAGGTAACCAATGAGACGCTCAATGAGTGCCGCGCAGCCATGAGGATCAATTATTTTGATGATAAGCCATCCATCGTAGCCGACTGGGAGGCTTGGGAAAAGGAGAGTCATCAGGCGCAGTAAGGCGTCTTTTATATTTATGGGCACCTGGAAATCCCGCGGGTTAAGAGGCTCCCGGCTGGAGGAGCTGATTAACCGTACCAATGAAATCTATCTTGAGAAGCATCTCGCCGTGGTACAGAAAATACCAACCCCGATCACACCGATCAATATGAATCCGGATCATACCCAGATCACACTGGCGTATTTCAATCAGAAATCCACCGTCGATTATATCGGTGTAGTCCAGGGAATTCCGGTATGCTTTGATGCCAAGGAGTGTGCTCAGAAATCTTTTCCTCTTGCCAATGTACACCCGCATCAGATCCGTTTTATGTCGGATTTTGAGTCTCAGGGTGGCATCAGCTTTATTATCCTTGCTTTTACAGGGCTCAATGAGACCTATTATGTTCCATTTCGAGACATACTTACGTTCTGGAACCGGATGCAGGATGGCGGCAAAAAGAGCTTTAATTATGAGGAAATCGATCATAGCTATCAGATCCGCTCGCATAAAGAAATGCTTGTGCATTATCTTGAGCCGCTCCAGAGAGATCTCGATGAGAGAGCGGTGTTGGAGGATGGATAACTGACAGCAAAACCTGATGGAGGCTATATGAATATAATTGTTGTAGGCTGTGGCAAGGTTGGCATGGCTTTGGCTGCACAGCTCAACAAGGAAAACCACAATATTACAATCATTGACAATAATGAAAAGGTACTAAGACATGCAGTTGACACATTGGATGTCATGGGCATCCATGGCAATGGAGCCATGCTTCAGACCCAGCGTGAGGCGGATATCAAAAATGCAGATGTCATGATTGCCGCAACCAATTCGGATGAGATTAATATGCTTTGCTGCCTCATCGCCAAAAAGGAAGGAAACTGCTCCACAATCGCAAGAATCCGTGATCCTCAGTATACGGATGAGGTTTCCTATCTGCGGGATGAGCTGAACCTTGCCATGGTCATCAACCCGGAGATGGCTGCTGCCAAAGAGGTGGAGCGACTCCTGCGCTTCCCATCAGCAATGAAGATCGACAGCTTCTCCAAGGGAAAGCTGGATCTGATCCGCGCCAAAATCCCGGAGCACTCCAATATCTGCGGCAAAAAGCTTTCGGAGCTTGGCAAAAGTCTTAACGTACTGATCTGTATCATTGAACGTGGGGAAAACGTCATGATTCCGGGTGGTAATGATGAAATTCTTGCCGGCGATACGATCAGCTTCATTGCAAAGCCGCATGAAGCCAACAGCTTTTTCCAGCAATGCGGTATTGAATATTCTCCAATCCGCAGCTGCATGATTGTAGGCGGTGGAAGAGTAACGTATTATATTGCAAAATATATCCAGGAAAGCAGGCTTAACATCAAGCTTAAAATCATTGATATTGATAAGGACCGCTGTGAATTCCTTGCCGATGAGTTTCCGGATGCAACGATTATCAACGGAGATGGCACCGACCAGGATCTTCTCCTCCGCGAGGGGATAGAAAACCTGGATGCCTTCTGCTCGCTGACCGGCTTTGACGAGGAAAACATTATGCTTTCCTTGTATGCCGGCAAGCTTTCCAAGGCGCGCCTTGTTACCAAAATCAACCGTATTGCCTTTGAAAATGTCATCAGCGAGATGTATCTCGGATCCGTCATGTATCCGAAGCAGATCGTTGCGGATTATATTGTGCAGTATGTACGGGCGCTGCAGAATTCGCAGGGTTCCAATATTGAAACGCTCTACAAGATCGCTGACGGCAAGGCGGAAGCTCTGGAATTTAAGGTAAATAACAATCCGGCAATTGTAAATCATACCTTCATGGAGCTTAATTTCAAGCCCAATGTACTGGTTGCCGCAATTATCCGTGATCATAAGATTATCACCCCCGGTGGTAGTGATTTTATGCTGCCCGGGGACCGGGTCATTATCATAACCACCAATACGGGCTTTAATGATCTTAAGGACATTCTGGCATAAGGAGGAGAGTAAGTTATATGAATTTCAGCATGATCCTGTATGTGCTGGCATGGGTTTTGAAGCTGGAAGCCCTTTCCCTCATACTGCCTCTCATCTGTGCGGTGATCTATCATGAGTGGGCTTCGTCCGCAGCGATCCTGCTTACCGCAGTCGGCGCTGCCGTCATTGGTCTTTTGCTTGGACAGAAGAAGCCGAAGAGGACAGATTACTATGCCCGTGAGGGATTCATTACCGTAGCACTCTGCTGGATCATCATGTCACTTGTAGGTGCGCTGCCGTTTTTCCTCACAGGCGCGATTCCGTCTTATATCGATGCGGTTTTTGAAATTGTATCCGGATTTACAACCACAGGCTCCTCCATACTTACAGAGGTAGAGCACCTGGGCAAGGGACTGCTTTTCTGGAGAAGCTTCTCCCACTGGATCGGAGGTATGGGCGTACTGGTGCTGGTACTGACCATACTGCCGCTCGGAGGCGGATATAACCTTATGATCATGAAGGCGGAATCTCCGGGACCGGATGTGTCCAAAATGGTTCCGAGAGTCGCAGATACCGCCAAAGCCTTATATAAAATCTACCTGATTTTGACCATCTTCATGATCCTTATTTTTGTATTAAGCGGCATGCCCGTATTTGATGCACTCTGCATCGGATTTGGAACCGCAGGAACCGGCGGGTTTGCTGTAAGGAACTCCGGAATGGCAGATTACAGTATGCTGAGTCAGTTCCTGATTACGGTCTTTATGATCATGTTTGGCGTTAATTTTAACGTCTACTACATGATGCAGCAGAAACGGATCAAGGATGCGCTGCACTGTGAGGAAGCTAGAATTTACCTGATCATCATTGCGATTTCCACCTTTTTTATCGGATGCAATATCCTGCCACAGGTGGGAGATCTCCATCAGGCGTTCCATCATGCATTTTTTACTGTCGGCTCGATCATTACAACAACCGGTTTCGGAACGCTGGATTTTGCGCTCTGGCCCCAGGCATCGCAGATGATTCTTTTGTTTCTTATGCTCTGCGGAGCCTGTGCAGGCTCAACCGGCGGCGGACTTAAAGTATCCAGAGTTATTATCATGATGAAGGAAATCCGGAAGGAGCTTACGGTCATCATCCATCCGGAAGCGGTCATGCACATCCGACTGGAAAAAAAGAGTATTGAACACAGCGTCGTGCGGTCTGTAAACTGTTATCTGATCATGTATGTGCTGATTTTTCTGATTTCCGTATTTTTAATCAGTTGGGCAGATAATTTTGATTTTACGACCAATTTTTCCGCGGTTGCTGCAACCTTTAATAATATCGGTCCGGGCTTAGGCATGGTCGGACCAACCAGTAATTTCAGTACATACTCGGATTTTTCCAAGCTGGTACTTATTTTTGATATGCTTGCCGGAAGACTTGAAATTCTGCCGATGATGATTCTTTTTACTCCAAGAGTCTGGCGTAAATCCACATGGTAATCACCAGGTGGCAATCCGTCAGATCACAAAAATCACAAATTTCTGCATAATCTGCCCACTTCCGGATTCAACTATTCGTTAAACTAGAGTTTCGCGAATAGTTGAATTTCAGAGATCTGAACCCACTCTATCCGGATATTTCCCGGATGATTCCGGATTTCCGGTGGTCCGGAGCCATACATTGATATTTATTGTATTTTTTAAAATATATATAAATATCAGTGTATTTTTTTCTATGTATTTTCTGTCCTAAATTCCTTATCATTGAAACTGAATCAGACGGTTCTGGTACAGATACGAAATCAGGAAAACACTTTCCTTGCCATTATCAAACTTGATCCGTACCTTTACATCATCCATCATTGTAATGCAGCCTTTTCCTAAGGTCCGATGCATTATTTTATTACCGGGCTTAAGCTTTATCATAAATGCTTCCGGTATTGTTGTGGATTTTCCTTCCTTTGCCTTTATGTAATAACTCTGATTCTTTCGCTTCCATGCGTTCATTGCCTCTTTGGAACGAACTTCTCTTGATTCCTGCTTCGATCCCGGAAGCTTAGCCGATGCTTGTGCGTTCCTGATTTTATCATACGTTTTTACGGCATAGCTTTCCATAAACTGATGGATAAAGCTTGTGGCTTCATTTTTATAATTGAAAAGAATCAGCTGATTTTTGGCTCTGGTCACGCCAACATAAAAAATCCGACGTTCCTCCTCATATGTTTCCAGCTCCTTACGATCCTCACCGGTACAGGTTTTACGTATTTGTTTATTTTTTAACGAAATATCCGGTATCTCCTGAGGGAAAATACCATCGATCACATCCATAAGATAAACGGTATCATATTCCAGCCCCTTACTTGCATGGATCGTGGACAATATAAACGGACAATCCGGCTTACTCTGCTTCTCCTTAAGGATGGTCTCTAATTCCTTGAGCCTTGTAAGAAGCCCCTCCGGTCTCTCCACCTGATAAGACAAGAGGCGGAGAATCTGTATTTTGGAATCCGAGAGCTTGTTCCGGTCGAGGTATGCGCCGTATCCCATCTTGTGCACGATTCGGTTAAGAGCCTGGTCTGCACGGTCCGACTGCATATTTTTGAAATGAACCCGGATCGTGAGAACATTTTCCTCCATGGAGCGCGTCAGATGACAATACGTAAGTGCCGCATCCAGCACCGGCAGCTTATGCTCTACACTCTCACGGCATGCCTGCTCGGCAATTGCCCTCGTAAGATACAGCTGCAGCTTATAATAGATCTGCATAAACAGTTCTGTATCATATGGATCCTCCATAAACCGGAAGATATTGCTGATGTCCACCACCGTCCGCTGTCCAAAAAAAAGCAGCTCTGCATTTTTAATCCGATACTCGATTTTATTTCGTTCCAGGAGATCCACAAGCGGCAGCATGCTCTCATTATCCCGGTAGAGAACTGCCGTTTCACTCCTGCAATCCGCCGCAGCCTTTAAAAGATACCTGTACTGACTGCTTCTCGACGTAAGCTCCACGGTCCGGATATCTCTCCCCTCAGGTCTTACACTGCGAATGTGTTTCTCGTAGCGAAGCACGTTTTCCGCGATAAAGCGGTCTGCCTTATCTACAATTTTTTTCTGCGAACGGAAATTGTCCTCCATCCTAAGCACTTTTGCACCGGGGTGATCCTTAGGGAATGTCAACAGTGCTTCGGGATACGCTGCACGGAAGCCGTAAATACTCTGGTCCTCATCTCCGACCATAAAAAGCTGATCCCGTTTTCCGGACACCAGACGGATAATTTCATGCTGTATTCTGGAGGTGTCCTGTGCCTCATCCACCAGTACATACGGGTACCGGTTTTGGAAGTATTGCAGCGTTTCCGGGCTCTTTTTAAGGATCGACAAGGCATAGATCATCTGATCATCAAAGTCCATCCTGCTTTCCGCACGCATTTCCGCCTGATATCTCCGGTAGATCTCGTCAAGTTTAAGCTCCAGCCGTTCTCCCATCTCTTTGATTTCCTTAGGACCTGCCATACTGTTTTTAATCGACGTAATGGCAATCCGAACCATCCGGAGATCACTTTCTGCCGGATACTCCTTTTGCACTTCCTGATAAATCCGGGAAAGTATCCGGTTGATTTCCTGATCGTCCATAACAAGGGCATAGGGTCGTTTCCCGATTCTCCTGCCATAATACTGTATGATCCGGTAAGATAAGCCATTAATGGTGCGGAATTCCATAGATTCTGCAAGCTCCGCTCCAAAAAGCAAGGCAAATCTTGCCTTCATATCCTTCGTTGCTGCAACCGTATAGGTCAGCGTCAGAATCTGCTCCGGGCTTACTCCTCCAACAAGGATCATGTATCCAAGACGGCTCACAAGCACCGTGGTTTTGCCTGATCCCGGTACCGCAAGAAGCAGCACAGGACCATCGATTGTTGTTACAGCGATCCGCTGCTGCTCTGTCAGATGAATATTTGCATTTTCAAGATATTTTGTAAACTGCATGCAGCCATTATAGCAGAAAAACGCAATTTCTCATGTAACTTTACGGATAATTAGGCTATAATTCAGATAACGATACGCATCTGCCCTAAGCTCTGTCCGGAACATAGGCTTCAATGTATGCAGGAGCCGGTAACGGCAGCAGCTTTATGGAACCATACAGGATAAGTGATCTCCGGATGCTTCGGAGCAGCAAGGGCGGTATCTTAATAGAACAATTACGGAGGATGACAGCAATGGCGAATCGAATCATTACAATCAGTCGTGAATACGGTGCCAACGCGCACTGGATCTCCGGTAAGCTCTCGGAGCGGCTCGGACTTCCTTATTATGACAAGGACTTTATCCGGAAAACCGCAGCAGAGCATGGTTATGATCTGGATACACTTAAAAAGGAAAGTGAAAATATCTCCAATGCATTTCTGAATCACCTCATAAATATCACTTCCCCCGTGTCCTATAAAAGCAGCTATGATACCATTTTTGCAGCCCAGTCCCAGGTTGTGCTGGAGCTCGCCAAACATCCTTGCATCATCGTCGGCCGCTGCGCAAACTACATCCTAGAGCAGGCAGGGATACCATCCTTTGATATCTATCTTTATGCAGAGGATGCCTGGAAGATACGACATGTAAAGGAGCTGGATCTGAGTCCTGAGGCGAATGCAGATCCCCTTGCCTACATTCGCAGACAGGATCAGGAGCGTCAGCACTACTATAAGCGCTATACCGGCAGAGATATGGGGCGCGTGGAAAACTATAATGCCTGCCTGGATGTGGGCTGCTTTGGTCTCGAAAATACGGTTGAGGTTCTCGTGGACATGATTCAAAAGACCAGAATGGATTGACAAAATCTGCCTATATGATAAGATGCTTTACAGGTATCAAAGGAGCAGTTCCTGCGCTGCTCCTTTTTTGTACGAGTATTTTATAACGGATACAGGAAGGTAATATGGCAGAAGCTGTAAGAAAAGAAAACAAGATGGGATACATGCCGGTAAAGCCACTGCTGATCTCCATGTCTCTCCCGATGATGATTTCCATGATGGTCCAGGCATTATACAATGTGGTGGACAGTATTTTTGTTGCACAGATCAGTGAGGACGCACTGACTGCCGTAACTCTGGCATTTCCGCTGCAGAATCTCATGATTGCTGTCGCCTCCGGAACCGGCGTAGGGATCAATGCGCTGCTGTCACGTGCGCTTGGAGAAAAAAACTACAAGACCTCGGATGCGGCGGCCAACAACGGGCTTTTTCTGACCCTGATGAATACCGTGGTCTTTTTTCTGATCGGTATTTTTTTGTCTGATTTTTTTATTACTTCACAGACAGACGCGCCGGTCATCCGTGCGTATGGCGATACCTATCTCTCCATTGTACTCTGCTGCTCCATCGGACTCTTTTTCCAGATCACTTTTGAGCGGCTGCTGCAGGCGACAGGTCTGACTCTCTACAGCATGCTGTCGCAGGGTACCGGCGCGATCATCAACATCATCATGGATCCGATCCTCATCTTCGGGTATTTCGGTCTGCCGGCAATGGGTGTGGCAGGCGCTGCCTATGCAACTGTCCTCGGGCAGTGTATCGGCTCCCTGATCGGGCTTACTTTAAATGTAAAGAAAAACTCCGAAATCCGTTTAAAGCTTGCTTCGATCCTGAAGCCGCAGACGGAAATTATCCGGTCCATCTATGCCGTAGGTGTCCCCTCGATCCTGATGATGTCCATCGGCTCTGTCATGACCTATCTTATGAACCGGATTCTGATCGTTTTTTCAACTACAGCTGCTGCTGTTTTTGGCGTGTACTTCAAGCTTCAGAGCTTCTTTTTCATGCCAATCTTTGGTTTAAATAACGGACTCATCCCGATCCTTGCGTTTAATTACGGAGCTAAAAAGAAGGACCGGATCAAGCATACCCTTCGCTTTGCCATTACTCTGGCTGTATGTGTAATGCTTTTTGGCTCGCTGCTGTTTGAGCTTCTGCCGTCTGTACTGCTTGGAATGTTTAATGCATCTCCGGAAATGATCCGGATCGGTGTTCCGGCACTCAGGATCATCTGCCTGAGCTTCCCGCTGGCAGGAGCAAGTATTGTTATGGGCTCCATCTTCCAGGCATTTTCCGAGAGTATTTACTCTCTTATCATTTCTGTTGCGCGGCAGCTGGTGGTATTGATTCCCATCGCATGGCTTCTCTCCCGGATCGGAGATGTAACCGATGTATGGTGGGCATTTCCGATCTCCGAGATTGCGTCCTTCTGCCTGTCACTATACTTTTTCCGGGGATTATATCGTACAACCGTATCTAAACTGTAACGAGAAAACAACGCAGCGATACAGTATACTGTAACGAGAATAATAATCCTGGCAGGCATCTCGTAGATCGATAAAGGAGTCTCTCATGGAACTGAAATACAGTCAGCAGGAGGAAATACGCAATATAAAAAAGCTCCGGGAGCTTACGAAAGAGCTTCCGGAGCTTTGCAGCACCTTTTTCCGCGGGATCGAGCCCCGGACCTCCTCCCGGACCCGGATTGCCTATGCCTATGATTTAAAGGTGTTTTTTCAGTATCTGATTGATGAGAACCCTGTGTACAAGGATCATAAAATCCGCGACTTCACACCGGAGGAGATTGAAAAAGTAAGCGTGCTTGACCTTGAGGAATACATGGAATACCTCAAATACCGCCCTACAGCCTCCGATACGGCATCTTCCGCCTCGCAGGGTATACTTAATGGCACAAGGGGCATAAAGCGCAAAATAGCCTCTTTAAAGAGCTTTTACAACTATCTCTACAAGGATGAGATCATTCATCAGAATCCTGCTGCGCTGGTATCCCTTCCGAAGCTCAGGGAGCAGGACATCATCCGCATGGATACCAATGAGGTTGCGGATTTTCTGGATGAGGTTGAGTCAGGAAACCGTCTTACAAAAAAGCAGCAGCAGTTCCATAAAAAAACTGCGCTGCGTGACTCTGCCATGATGAATCTGATGCTTGGCACCGGCATCCGTGTCAGCGAATGTGTCGGACTCAATCTCTCCGATGTGGATTTTAATAATGACGGCATTCACATCCACAGAAAGGGCGGAAAGGAAGTAACCGTATATTTTGGGGACGAGGTGGAAAGCATTCTCCGGGAGTATGTCGAGATGCGGAAGCACCTGATCCCTAAAACTGGAAGCGAAGATGCCCTGTTTCTCTCGCTCCAGAATAAGCGCATCGGTGTCCGGGCGGTGGAAAATCTTGTAAAAAAATACGCGATGACTGTCACTCCCGGAAAACATATCACACCACATAAGCTGCGTAGTACCTACGGCACCAATCTCTACCGGGAAACCGGAGATATTTATCTCGTAGCAGATGTCCTGGGACATAATGATGTCAATACAACCAAAAAGCATTATGCCGCTCTGGAGGATGAACGCCGCCGCTCCGCACGTAACAAGGTGCATCTCCGGGAGGACTGATCTATCTTCTATTCCTTACACTTCATGAGTGCCAGGGTTCCTGTCCGGGCAATCTCGACGATACTGATGGTACGGAGCGTTTTGAGAAAAATCTCCACTCGCTCCGGCGTATCGCAGATCTCGATCATCATCTGTGTCTTGGAGAGATCTACAATCTTTGCCCCCATGATCTGACAGTTTTCCATGATATCCTTCCGGTTGTTCCGGTTATACTTTACCTTTACAAGGGTTAACTCACGCGAGATGCATTCACTCTCCTCAAAGGTCCGGACCTTAATGACATCCAGCTTCTTGTTAAGCTGCTTCTCGATCTGCTCTAAGGTCCGCTCGTCTCCGGAACTCACAATCGTCATACTGGAAACGGAATGATCCTCGGTCTCACCCACCGCAAGGGAATCAATGTTAAAGCAGCGTCTCCAGAAAAGTCCGGCAACCTTGCAGAGGACGCCGGATCGGTTTTCTACCAGTACAGAATATATCCTCTTCATTTACACCACCTCATCCGGATCGGTATCCACTTCCAGAAGAAAGGACTCCTCTTTTTCAAGAAATGCGTCAATAGCCTCCTGCATGCCCTGATCCGAGCGTAATTTCCGGTATTTCATGCCATAGGCTTCCGCAAGCTTGTCAAGCTCCGGACTTCCGCTTAAATCCGTTACGGAAAAACGATCATGATAGGTAAGATGCTGATACTGTCTGACAAGCCCCAGTACATTGTTTTTAAACACGCAGATTTTGACAGGCACATGGTACTGACGCATCGTGCCAAGCTCCATCATGCTCATCTGGAACGCGCCATCTCCTAAGACCGCTACAACCTCCCGCGTAGGATCCGCAAGCTTTGCACCTACTGCTGCCGGAATCGCATATCCCATGGTTCCCATGCCGCCGGAGGTAAAGAACTTACCCTTTTTCATAAAGTATCCAGCACAGGACCAGAGCTGATTCTGTCCTACATCCGCAACATATACCGCAGTATCCGATAAGCTCCGGCAGAGCGTCCGGACAAACTTAAAAGAGGATACATAATCCGGTTTTTCCTGCTCCAGACGATGATGAATCGACTCCAGATATTCGCTTCTCACTTCATTTAAATGCTCCATCCACTCCGTATAGTCTCCGGCAGGAGCTTCTTTATTGAGCACCGTAAAAATACTGCGAATGTCTCCGACCAATGGAATCGTCGGACCAGCATTTTTACCGATTTCCGCCGGATCCACATCAATATGCACCAGCACCTTCCCCTCTGTAATCAGACTCGGCTGGCTGATGCTTCGGTCAGCAACCCTCGCGCCTACCATGAGGATGAGATCCGCTTCATTCATCACCCGGTTTCCATACTTTCTGCCGTTGTTTCCAACCATTCCAAAATAGTACGGGTCATCTGTAGGCATGACTCCGATCCCCATCATGGTAGCAACTGTCGGCAGCTGGTTCCGGTTGACAAACTCTCTTACCTCCTGCTCCGCATGGCTGAGATGTACTCCACCGCCGATACAGAGGATCGGACGCTTTGCCTTCTTCAGTTCCTTAAGCAGCTTATCCATCTGTACCTTATTTCCCTGCACCGTGGGCTTATAGGTTCTGAGCTTAACCTCCTCCGGATAGCGGAAGCGGCTGATTTCCTCCTTCTGTACATCAATCGGGATATCAATCAACACTGGTCCCTGACGTCCGGTACTGGCGATATAAAACGCTTCCTTTAAGACCTCAGGGATCTCCTGTACATTCCGGATAATGTAGCTGTACTTTACGAAGGATTCGCAGGCACCCGAAATATCCGCTTCCTGGAAAACATCGCTGCCCATCAGATGACTGTTGACCTGACCGGTAATGCACACCATAGGAATGCTGTCTGCAAATGCCGTCGCAATCCCGGTAATCAGATTGGTCGCGCCGGGACCGGAGGTGACTGCTGCCACTCCGACCTTACCACTGGTTCTCGCATATCCACTGGCGGCATGCGCTGCATTCTGCTCTTCCCGCACCAGCACGGTTTTAATGTCGGTATCCAGGATGCTGTCATAAAACGGCGCAATTGCCACTCCAGGATAGCCAAATACATACTCCACGCCTTCTTTTTCAAGACACCTTACGATGGCGTCGGCACCTGTCATATATCCTCCTTTACATAGCTAGACAAAATCCCGGCAGTTTCATGCCGCCGGGATTTTCATTTAAGGATTTGAGTCTCATAAAATTTTAAAGAAGTATCATTTCAGACGAGCTTAAATCCCTCTTCAATAAATTTTTGACGGATGGCTTCAATATGGGCAAAGTCTCTTGTCTCCATCTGCACCGTAAGATAGCATCCGTTGATGTCGGTATTTTCTGCGGAGCTGTTGTGATCCACCTTGGTGACATTGGCGCCCATGGAAGCAATAATACGAGAAACAGCAACCAGCTGTCCCGGCTTATCCAGGAGCTCAATGGTAAGCTCTGCCTTCCGGCCTTCCTTTATGAGACCCCGGTTAATTACGCGGGAGAGGATATTGACATCAATATTACCGCCGCTGACAACACAGACAACCTTCTTGCCTTCCACCGGAAGCTTGTTAAAAAGCACCGCCGCTACAGGAACAGCACCAGCTCCCTCTGATACCACCTTCTGCTTTTCCATCAGGGTCAGGATCGCAGCTGCTGTCTCATCATCTGTAACCGTAACAATGTCATCCACATATTTGAAAACCATGTCAAAGGTAACATCGCCAGGCTTTTTAACCGCGATACCATCCGCAAAGGTTGACACACTGTCAAGTCCTTCCAGCTTATGATCCTTGATAGCCTGATACATAGATGCTGCACCTGCTGCCTGCACACCGTAGACCTTACAGCGGGGATTCAGCATTTTAACCACAAAGGAAATTCCTGAAATCAATCCGCCTCCGCCGATCGGTACTACCACGGCATCCGCGTCGCTTAGCTGGTCCATAATTTCCAGTCCGATGGTACCCTGACCTGCTATGACATCCGGATCATTAAACGGATGGATAAAAACCGCTCCGGTTTCCTGCTGGTATTTTACCGCAGCCTCGTAGGCGTCATCGTAGACACCATCAATCATACGTACCTCTGCACCGTATCCACGGGTAGCTTCCACCTTGGAAATCGGTGCAATGGCAGGGAGGAAAATCGTGGATTTGGTACCGGCACGGGTTGCCGCCAGTGCAACTCCCTGTGCATGATTTCCCGCAGAGCATGCTACCACACCTCTGTCCTTCTCCTCCCGGGTCAACGTGGATATCTTGAAATATGCACCCCGGATCTTAAAAGAACCTGTATTCTGCAGATTCTCTGTTTTGAGATAAAGGTCACAGTTTGTATTGATCCTGGTCGCATGTACCAGTTCGGTGCGATTGACTACGGGTTTAAGCACATGAGCTGCCTGATAGACCCGGTCCAGTGTTAGTTCCATAATATTTTCCTCCAGGAAGCCGCATGCTGCGGCTTCCGCATAGCTTTATCCTGCCTTAAGCAAATGACGAGCAATTATCTTGCCTCGTCAAGATCCTTGGTCTGCTTCCATCCCATCTTAGCCCGGAGATCTCTGCCTGTCTCAGATGCAAGCGTATTGGCATGAGCCTCTCTCATAGCATAGAAGGAAGGTCTGCCAGCCTTGTTTTCAAGCAACCAGTTCTTGGCAAAGGTACCATCCTGGATCTCGCTCAGCACATCCTTCATAGCCTGCTTTACCTCCGGTCCGATGATTCTCTTACCGGATACATAATCGCCGTACTCTGCAGTATCGGAGATGGAATACCGCATGCCCTCAAATCCTGCATTAAAGATCAGGTCTACAATCAGTTTCATCTCGTGGATACACTCAAAATAAGCATTCTCCGGCTTATAGCCTGCCTCAACAAGCGTATTGAAGCCTGCCTCCATCAGTGCACAAACGCCGCCGCAAAGCACCGCCTGCTCACCAAACAGATCGGTCTCTGTTTCCTCACGGAAGGTTGTCTCCAGGATTCCTCCTCTTGCACCGCCGATGGCAGCAGCATATGCCTTGGCAACATCCATGGTATTTCCTGCCGGATCCTGATAGCATGCAACCAGGCATGGTACACCCTTGCCGTCAACGTACTGAGAACGAACTGTATGTCCCGGTCCCTTAGGAGCGATCATCATTACATTAATATCCTTAGGCGGGATGATGCAATGGAAGTGAATATTGAAACCATGAGCAAATGCAATGGTCTTGCCCGGAGCAAGGTTCGGAGCGATTTCGTTTTTATAAAGCTCTGCCTGCTTCTCATCATTGACAAGGATCATGATGATGTCTGCTCTCCTGGTTGCCTCTGCAGTGGTGTAAACCTCAAAGCCCTGTTCTCTTGCCTTGGCAGCACTCTTGGAGCCCTCATAGAGACCGACAATGACATTAACACCGGAATCTCTCAGGTTAAGGGCATGTGCATGACCTTGGGAGCCGTAGCCGATGACAGCAACGGTCTTTCCATTTAACAGATTAAGATCGCAATCCTTCTCGTAGTACATTACAGCAGCCATAGTTTTTTCTCCTTTTCATTTAAAAATGTGCTTGTAATTGATATATCTTTAAAGCAATGGAGTGCTTTAAATTCAATTTAGTGGTCCGGATAACTCTTGTCCTCATTGGTGATTTCCACCTTCCGGACATCATAGAGCTTCTCCAGTTGGGACACGACCTGTGTCCGCATATAATCATCTCCGGTGGAAACAATCTCGATTTTGGTCACACCCGGGATTTCCGTAGGACCGGCATGGATGGACTCGATATTATAGCACCGCTTTGCATAGAGTCCTGTGATACGGTTTAATACGCCAAATTTATTGTTGACCCAGAGGTCAATGGTAAATCTGCTCATTTCCTGGTACCTCGCATGATGATGGATTAGTTCTTAAGAATAATACTGTCAATCGATTTTCCTGGCGGAATCATCGGATACACATTTTCATCCTTGTCAATATGGCAGTCAATCAGATATGCACCTTCATCTCCAGTATCCGTTTCTTCCAGCACCCGGTTCAGTTCCTCCATACTGTGTACAGAGAAGCCCTTTAGTCCAAATGCTTCCGCAAGCGCCGGGAAATCGGTCTTTCTGTTAAGCGTTGTTTCCGAATATCTTCCGCCGTAAAAGATCCCCTGCCACTGCCGTACCATACCAAGCACGCCATTATCCAGGATTACAATGGTAATCGGCAGATCCTGGCTCACAACCGTACAAAGCTCATTTAAGTTCATACCGAAACTACCCTCGGAGGTAAACAGAACTGTACGTTTCCGTCCGACACCGATACAACCGCCAATCGCAGCTCCCAGTCCGTAGCCCATGGTTCCAAGGCCACCGGAGGTAAGTAGTGTTCTCGGTTTCTCAAAATCATAGTACTGAACCGTCCACATCTGATGCTGTCCCACATCCGTGGCGACAACTGTGTCATCCTTGGTATGCTTCCGCACCGCCTCGATGATATTTTCAGGTACAAACTCACCGGGACGCTTTACAGAGCCCTTGGCTTTATAATTTTCGATTTCCTTACGCCACTCCGGATGCTTCACCGGCTCAAGCTCGCTTAAAAGATACTGTAGGATCTCCTTGACATCGCCCTGCACCGAGAGATCCGGATTTACATTTTTACCGATCTCCGCCTTATCGATATCAATATGGATCACTTTGCATTTACTGGTATATTTCATGAGATCGCCGGTCGCACGATCCGAGAACCGTACACCTGCTGCAATCATAAGATCACATTCGGACTGTGCCTTACTTGCGGCAAATTTACCATGCATGCCACACATACCGAGATTATACTCATAGGAATCCGGCAGTGCCGTACGTCCCATCATGCTGAGTCCTACAGGGGCATCCAGCCGTTTGGAAAGCTCCAGAAGCTCCTTTTCCGCGCCGGAGGAAACTACTCCGCCGCCACAGTAAATAAACGGCTTTTTGGCATTCCGGATGGTTTCCAGCACCTGTTCCTTATGAAACGCAAGCTTTGGTTTGTCCGTCATCCTTGGAACCTGGGCAATGCCGTATTCACATTCTCCCACCTGCACATTTTTAGGAATATCAATGAGTACCGGACCCTTGCGCCCATGATTTGCGATATAAAAGGCTTCCTTGATGGTCTGCTCCAGTTCCGTAACATCCCGTACCATAAAATTGTGCTTCACTACCGGCTGCGTGATGCCTACGATATCAACTTCCTGGAAGCTGTCACGCCCCAAAGCGCTCATCGCTACATTTCCTGTAATGGCTACCAGTGGCACCGAATCAAGGTTGGCATTGGCAATACCAGTCACCAGATTGGTTGCCCCCGGTCCCGAGGTTGCAAGCACCACTCCGGTTTTGCCTGTGGCTCTTGCATACCCGTCGGCTGCATGGCAGGCTCCCTGTTCATGGGCGGTAATGACATGGTGGATCCTTCCACTTGCTTTATAAAGCTCATCATAGATATTGAGCACTGCTCCGCCGGGATAGCCAAAGATGGTATCAACTCCCTGCCGGATCAGCTCCTCGATCAGGATCCGGGCACCGTTCATTTTCATAAAGATTCCCCTTTTAAGATTACTAAAAATCTACGAAACTCAGCTTGCCTTACGATAAAAAAGCAATAGAAAAAGGCAGCTCTCCCAAATCAAAAATGATTTCATAAAAAAATCCTGCAGTGCATTGCACTGCAGGATTTTTAAACGCTTCAGAAGTTTCGTATTACCTGTTTTGTGCAACGTAAAAACTCATTACCGAGGGAGACCACGCTAATGCTAATCAGGTAAATGACGATTGTGAGCAGATTCATTTCACTGGCATTTGCTTTAACTTTGCAAGTCATCGGATAACCCATTGCTTTTACATTGCCTTTCTGCATCCAACTTTGGGATGCGTTTTGTTTCCCATATCATCCCATAAATGCTTTTTTTCGTCAAGAAAATAATCGATAAAAAATATATTGAAATTTCATGCAAAGTATAAACGGATGTGATATGTTTATAGCCAAGTTATAACCAAAAAGGAGGTACAAAAAATGCTTTATCATCTGCTCTCGGGGCTTGTCGTATATCAGTCACTGAAAAAAGATCCCGTAATCCGCACGCTTGCGGACATAGAAAAACATGCACTTACGGATAATGGATATGTTACGGACCACAGAAATACGCACACGGATCCTGAGGAGCTCCGGTCTCTGGTGCTGGATCAGGTGCACAGGATTATGGAAGTTGGAACGACCTATGGATTTCAGGATAATCTCTGGCAATGTTATCTTACCTATCTCATTATGAATGATGAAAACCCTCTGGCACTTGTTTCCGAGAAACGGCTGATGCAGCAGGGCTCCGCCTCGCTTCTTGCGCTTAAAGACGGAGAGCTCCTGATGAAGCTTCTCCACTATGACCTCCAGCCTCTTGTCAAGGCTCTCGATGTCCCTGCATTATCCATATTGACAGAGTATCATGCGATAGAGAAGCATGAGCGGATGTATCATCACTATATCAGCGCAATCGTAAACGACCTGAATCATAAGCTCGCCGCAAGTACCACAGCGGAGGAATTTCAAGCCTGCCTGATCTCCTTTTATCAGCAGTACGGTGTCGGCATGTTTGGCTTAAACAAGGCATTCCGAATCCGAAATGATGTCGACGGCACCCCGGAGCTGATCCCGATCAACAATCTGGATCAGGTAAATTTTGATGATCTTGTAGGATATGAAGCGCAGAAAAAGCAGGTCTATGACAACACGCTTGCATTTATTGAGGGACGTGCAGCCAACAATGTACTGCTTTACGGAGATGCCGGCACAGGTAAATCCACAACCGTCAAGGCAACGCTCAACGAATTTTATCCCAAGGGTCTCCGCCTCATTGAAATATACAAGCATCAGTTCAAGGATCTCTCCTATGTAATTTCCAGAATCAAGTCCAGGAACTATCGCTTTATCATCTTTATGGATGACCTTTCCTTTGAGGAGTTCGAGATCGAATATAAATACCTTAAGGCTGTCATTGAGGGTGGCTTTGAAACCAGACCTGACAACATCCTGATCTATGCTACTTCAAACCGCCGGCACCTGATTAAGGAAAATCTCTCCGACCGGAAGGACATGGTCGATCAGGAGGATCTGCATCATTCCGATACAATGGAGGAGAAGCTGTCGCTCGTAGACCGGTTCGGACTGAATATCCTTTACACAAGACCAAGCTTTGATGAATATCACGAAATCGTTAAAAAACTCGCTGCCAAATACAGGATTTCACTGCCGGAGGAAGATCTAATCCGTAAGGCAAACACCTGGTCTGTCCGGAAGGGTGGTCATACCGGCAGGATTGCACAGCAGTTTATCAATTCCCTTAATCCGGCTCTATAAGCTGCCGGTCATTGATCACGATGCCGGCCTGACTGATTTTTACAGCAAGCTCTGTGCGGGAGTGCAGCCCTGTTTTAAGCAGCAGTTTCTTGATATAGTCCTTGACGGTAAAAAGACTGAGATGCAGCCGGTCCGCAATCTCCTGGTTGGTATCTCCGGTGATCAGCTCCCGCAGGATTTCGATCTCACGATCCGTAAAATCGGAGCTGAGCGCATCTCCAAGCTTCACAACCGGCGCCTCATCCGGATATACATGCTCTCCCTGCATGGTCCGGTCCATAATAGACAGGATCGGCTCCTCGTTCACCTCCTTATACCAGAAGCTGTCAACGCCGAGGTCTCTGGCACGCCGGATCCAGCTGACCTCCGGCATGGAGGTGACGATAATGATCCGGATTGCCGGAAACCTCCTTTTGATCCTTCCGGCAGCATTGAGTCCGCTGGCGCCAAGCTCCGTCAATACATCCATCAGGATGAGATCCACCTTGCAGTATCCGCAGACAAGGTCCGCCATATCTGCACTGCGAATGCTTTTTACAAGCCCATATCTCCCGCTTCCAGCAATCATCGCTTCAAAAAGCTGGCGGGGCATTTCCTGATCCTCAACAATCAGGACCCGAAATCGCTGTACCTCCGACAGTTCCGTACTTTTCTGTTGATCCGTATTTTCCTGCATCTGTTTTTCCTCTTTCCGGCAAAAAAATAGTAAGGATAAAGAAATTACCGGTTGCAATCGCCATATGTCCTCCGGCATGTTCCGTTTGCTTACGTAAGCCCGAGAGACCGCCGCCCTCGATTATTTCTCCCTTCGGGACCTTACCGTCATTCTGATATTTTATGGTCGTCCCGCCATCCTCTTTTATTATACTTATCCACATATGCTGCGCTCCGGCATGGCGGCAAGCATTGGACAGTGTCTCACGTGCGCCCATCATAAAGATCTCCCTTTCTACAGGCGTAAGCGAGGTGATTTTACCTGAGATCTCCGTCCGGATTCCAAGAAGCTCCGATACCTCCAGGATAGTGCGCACGGCATTTTCTTCCTTTCCGGGCTCCGTCGCGGTATGATTCAGAAACATCATTCGCTGCCAGAGCGGCAAAAGCTCCTCCCGCGTCGGTGCATCCTGTGCACCTGCAAGATACCTTTTGGTGGCAAGCATAACCCGTCCTATCTCATCATGAACCTGGATTTTAGCCTGAAGCACTTCCTCCTCGTGTGTAAGTTCGCGCATGTTTTCGCTATAATGCCTGAGTCTGCCTGCAATTTTCCGGAGCTCTCCGTACTGGATATAAACCTCCTCATGGAGACGATTTTCTTCCGTGATATCATATGCCAGTACTTCATGCACCGTCCATTTACCAATCAGAAACTCCCGCATATGAAACTGCCATACCTTTTGATCTGCAAGCTTTACCGTAAGCTGAGGACCCCTGTCCATAAACTTGCATCCCTCCGACAGCTTACCTTCTCTTATGCTTTTTTCCAGTGTCATACCGTTTCCGACTGCATAAATAGACCTTCCAAGCATCTTTTGGGCAAGAAGATCCATCTCCAGGTTTGCAAACATCAAAGCACCATCCTCCCAGTAATACAACAGCCCTGTTGGGAGATAATCCAGCCCCTCCTTGATGGAGCGCACGGTAGGGTGCTTTGCGACATAGTTCCATAGTTCCGTATAATAAAACACAAGTGACAGACTCTCCAGCAGCAATACCAGCACAAGAACCACTGCATTCATCCTCTGAAATACTATAGCAGCTGCACGTGCATATCCCTCGACCGGTTCGACCCGCAGCCGATCTGCAAAATAAATTCCCTGGACCAGTATGTAAAGTCCTAAAAGATTAAGCAATGTATGTAAGAAATACTTCCATGGACGCCGTAAATATAGATTCACAAGACCAATATGGATAAATACAAGGATCAAAAGTGAGCTCCAGAACATGCAAAGCTTGATAAAAGCGACAGGACAATCGATAAGGGTCCGGTATAAAAGGATATGGATATTCCGCTTGAAATCCTCATGCATTGTCGGAACCTCCCTGTGGTGTAGTCAGTGTAATATAAAGGGTGTCATCCTCCAGGACTTCGGTCTTTTTACCTCCCGAGGCAATCAGCCTCCCGGCAAGCTCGGCAGAGCTTAAGCCTACGTATCCGGTGGTACCGTGATCTTTCGTACCTTTTGCAAGTGATGCGATAAGCTTAAAGGTCAGTGCATTTTCTGCAACCAGGCGGACCATCAGCGCCTCAAGCAAACCTGTTCTTTCCTCAATAAAGCTCTCAAAATAATCATATAGCAATAGGATCGTATCAGCAGAATAGGTGCACACGCTTGTCTTAAGCAGCATCGTAACATGTGTGGAAATATCCAGAAACTGGAGATACTCCATGCTTTCTCTTATGGACAGCAAAAGCTCTCGGGCGTCGATCAGACCTGTCTGTTCTTTTAAAAACATAAGATTTGCCCTCCGCTTGATATAGGCAGAAGCAACGCACGCAACCGATGCCTGCCTGCGAAACGTTCTATCACTAAGATCCTGCTGAAAAAGCTCCGCTCTAATCCTTGTGAAATACGGCTTTGCGATAAGCGAAATTTCATCATAGAGTTGGTTTTTCCATTCATTTCTCAGCTTGTTTTCCTTAAGCTCATTTTCCGCGGATAAGAGGGTATTGCTTTCTGCAAGCTGCTCGGCAGCCTCTCTGTACTGATGCGATAGCCTGTGGATCCCGGAAAGATCACTGACCCAGTAAATCCAGCCGCCCTTCACCTTATGACTCTGGAGTCTCATATCCGGAGCAATGTAGCAGGCATCCTCTCGTGCCATTAGAAGCTGTTCCTTGGAGGGGCACTTTGCCGAAGCTGACTTCAGAACAATGTCCCCATTTTCATCCACCAGGATCGTCCGGATCCTGGACATCTTAAAAATACCACTATACTCACTGTTAGCGGAAATAAGACCGATCTGTATATTAGCCTCCCAGAATGCGATATTACATATGGAATATACTTCAGAAATCCGGAAATATCCAATAATGGGAAGATCCGGTGTCTGTCCTTTATAGAGAAATATAATAAACATATATAAAAGCTCGAGCACCAGGACGCTGATCGGATAATAGACCTTCTTTTTTACCTGAGAGAGCGTGCATTTCCTGTATAGAATGATAAAGCTGCATGCAGTAAGTATGAGAACCCAGACAACAGACAGATAATATACAGGTCCGTAGCTGTATCTCTCATAATCCGGGTTTCCCTGAAACCTAAAGCAAAGCTCATGAACATCATTGCCAAGAAAAGTCAAAATCAAAAGAAGTCCGACCAGATACAGTGCATACCAGCGGAAATGAAGCCTTTGGTCGTCCTTCATACCAATCCGAACTGCGATCAGTATGGAGCATAACGGGATCCCGATAAAGGGAATATAGTAGGCATACCAGAAAAATCTGTGCGCTCTGCCAAAATCCGGAATCAGATTGTACCGCACAATTTTAAAGTAAAAAAAGAGAAGTACCAGCGCCGCAATGGCTACAAGCAGAGAACGAACCTTTCGTTCATTGATACGGATCAGTATGGAAATCATCCAGGCAATGGTGATTCCACAGTAAAAAAAGCCCTGCAGCATTGTTGACGTTAAAAAAGGCACTTTAACAGAGCGTATCAGTGCGCTAAGTAAAAGTGCCAGTAGAAATCCAAGTGCTATTCTTTTTACAGTTTTTGTAATATGGAGCATCGGTACCCTCCGGTCAACTACATATTATTACTGTTATATACTGCCTATTTCACGCCCATCCGGAGCAGTCCGATCACCTTGCCCAGAATCCTGCAGTCCGGAACAATAATCGGTTCCATCGCATCATTTTCCGGCTGCAGACGGATATGCCCGTTTTCCTTGTAAAAACGCTTTACCGTAGCACTGTCGTCAATCAATGCAACAATAATTTCACCATTTTCACAGGTATTTTGCTGCTCCACAATAACGCGGTCTCCATTATAGATGCCGCAGTTGATCATGGACTCTCCCCGGACTGTCAGCATAAAAACCTTTTTATTAGGCAGCATGTCTACAGGGATTGGAAAATACTCGGTTATATTCTGCTCTGCAAGGAGCGGAAGTCCTGCCGCCACCGTACCGACAACAGGGATCTGCGCAATTTCCTGCTCCTGCTGTGCCTGAAATTCTCTAGTCATGATCTGCAGTGCTCTGGGATGTGCTGGATCCTTTTTAATGAGTCCCATCTGCTCCAGATCGTTGATGTAGGAAAATACACTCGATGTGGATTTTAATCCGACCGCCTTGCAGATATCTCTGACAGAGGGCGGATAATTCCGTTCCAGGACACAGTCCTTGATATAATTAAAAACCGCCAGCTGCTTCGGCGTCATATTATTAGGATCCGGCTGTTTTTTATGTCTGCCCATAGGACTCTCTCCTGTCATGGTATTTTAAAACGCATGTTTCATTTGTAAAAGTATAGCATAGCCCCTGTAAAAATGCAAACATCCGTGCGGGACAATATTTCGTTACAGCTTGTTTACATCAACCACCTTTTTACCGTCGGACCAGATCCTCTCAAGGTCATAAAAGAGTCTCTGTTCCTTATCAAAGATATGCACAATGATGTCATTATAATCCAGTAAAATCCATCCGGAATTTTGTACACCCTCCGCACGGCGCAGCTCAAATCCGGCCTCTGCCATCTTATCCTGGACCGCATCCGATAATGCATCCACCTGCCGCATGTTATCTGCGGTAACGATGACAAAGTAATCCGCAATCACCGAGACTCCGGAAATGTCAATGACGGAGATGTCTCTGCCCTGCTTTGCCTCCAGTGCGTTGACGCAGGTTTTAACCATAGCTTTTGATGTTTCAGTTGTCATGCTTTGCCTCCTGATGTTGTTTGTCCTGAAGATTTTTATAATATTGAAATGCATCCAGTGAATCACGGCAAATATAGGATCCGCTCTGTTTAAGATACTGCATAGTATCCTTCATGATTTCATATATACAGCGATCAAGATCTGTAAATGCCAGCTGGCGGATTTCCGGAAGCCTTGCCGCTTTGCAGCGTCTGACCTCAATATAATCTGCCGTAAATACAATTTTTTCCAGCATCGTCATCTCCGCTCTGCCAAGTGTATGATAATAAACTGCTGATAGAATCTCCGGATCCTCGATGCCAAAAAGCTTCCTGGCATACACTGCCCCATAGACGGAATGGATCACCTGTGGCGCCTTGAGCATATCCTCTGTCAGCGTAATCCCGTCTTCCCTGCAGCGTCTGATCAGCTCATCATGCTTAAACTGCTTTGCGCAGTCATGCACAAGCCCCGCAAGCTCCGCCCGATGGAGATCCTCGCCATAGCGCATTGCAAGGCAGATCGAAGTAAAGCTCACGCTGATGGAATGCTCATACCGGTCCGGCTTGAGAATTTCCTTAAGCTTTTCACGGATCCTGAGAATCCCGGAAATATCCGGCTTTCCGTCATTCGCCGCCAAATGTTCTGTATATTTATCCGATGCCATTTTGTGTTCTCCTCATCCGTTATCACAATAAAGCTTATGCTCTTTGATATATTCAGCAACTCCCAGTGGAACCAGTTGTGAGATGTCTTTGCCTCTACGAACCATCTCCCGGATCATCGTACTTGAGATATCGATCTCACGTAAAGATAAGATTCTGACATCGCCGTGGTATTTAGCGGCAAGGTAGGAAGCCTCCGCACGTAATGACCTGGGTCTGTCAGGATACTCCCGCTCTGCTGTCACAAGTGTCGCGAGCCTGAGGATAGTCTCCGGTTGATACCAGCTTTCTATCTGATACAGGGAATCGGAACCTGTCAGGAAATAAAAGTGGTCCTGCGGATACCGCATATGCAGATATTTCAGCGTGTCTGCTGTATAGGTTTCTCCGTCGCGTTTCTGTTCCAGCCGGGACAGGAAGAAGTGCGGCTTCCCCGCAATGGCAAGCTCTGTCATCCGGCAGCGGTCCTCTCCGTCGGTTACATGTCTGTCCTTTTTAAAATATGGATTTCCTGCCGGCATGAACCAGACTTCGTCCAAGGACAGCTGTATCAAAGCACATTCGGCTAAGGCGAGATGGGCATTATGGATCGGATCAAAGGTTCCGCCCATAATGCCGATCCTTTTATTCATATCGTCTGTCCTTCGGATCCTTTGCCGGTTTATATAAAACAATTTTGCGTCCGATGATCTGCACTACCTCCGAGAGAGATCTCTCAGCCAGAGTATACGCAATTTCCTTTACATCATCATCGCAGTTCTTAAGTACATTGATTTTGATGATTTCATTTTTGGCAATATTTTCACTGACAGCTGCGATAAACTCCGGAGTAAGTGAATTTTTACCGATGGCAAGCACCGGATCCATATGCATGGCAGCTCCCTTTAAGAGCGCGCGTTGTTTACTGTTGCTGATGTACTGCTTCATGACTTACTCCTCCGCATCCTTGTGATCGCTTACTCCAAAATTCTCATCCTTAAAGTCATCGCGTTTCCCCGCGTCATACTCCTCGGTGTCGAGATATTCAAACTCATGACCGTAAATCTTAATCGTATCTCCATCCTTAAGTCCCATCTTTTTAAGGCGCTTGATAATCCCCTGCTCCACCATGAAATGCTGGAAGAAATTAAAGCCTTTTTCTGCTTCCAGGTTGGTATAACCAAGCATCTTGTCGATCTTCGGTCCCTCAACGGTAAAGACACCATCTGTTGGGTTATTGAGAATGATGCTGAGCTGCTCGACCTTGCCGACCTCCTCCGGACTGATTTCACTCTGATAGGTCACCGGCGTGTTTCCTATTTTGTCTACAAACTCCCAGGCTGCCTCCAGAAGCTCCCGGAGTCCCTGGTTGGTGGCTGCAGAAATCGGCAGAACCTTGATCCCCTTCGGCTCATAGGCACGCTTCAGGCGCTGATACCCATTGTCCGGATCTTCCATGTCATAAATCAGATCGGTTTTGTTGGCAGCAATGATCAGCGGGCGCTCCAGAATGGATGCGTCATACTTCCGGATCTCCTCATGGATGGTTTCCACGTCCTCCACCGGGTCTCTGCCTTCACTTCCAGAAGCATCCACCACATGGATCAGCGCCTTACATCTCTCTATATGACGTAAGAACTGGTATCCCAGCCCCACGCCCTCGGAGGCTCCCTCAATCAGGCCCGGAATATCCGCCATGACAAATGAACGGTCGCCGGAGAGATTCACGACACCGAGATGCGGATTGATGGTTGTGAAGTGATAATTGGCAACCTGCGGACGTGCATTGGAGCACATAGTGAGGATGGAGGACTTACCGACATTGGGGAATCCGATCAGTCCGACATCCGCAATTACTCTCAGCTCAAGCCTGAGCCAGAGCTCTCTGGAATCCTGACCAGGCTGCGCAAATCGTGGCGCCTGCATGGTAGGCGTAGCGAAATGCATATTACCAAGTCCCCCGCGACCGCCTTTAAGCAGCACAAGACGGTTATTACTTCCGGACATGTCCGCAATAATCTTGCCGCTTTCGTCATCCTTGATAATTGTGCCCTCCGGAACGCGGATGATCATGTCCTTACCGTTTTTACCATGCATCCTCTTTCCACCGCCTTCCTCACCGGGCGTGGCAATATATTTCACCTGATTCCGGAAGTCCTCCAGCGTATTGAGTCCGGTGTCTACCTCAAATATGACATCGCCGCCCTTTCCGCCGTCACCGCCATCCGGACCGCCTGCCGGCACATACAGCTCTCTGCGGAAGGACACATGTCCATTTCCGCCCTTTCCGCTTTTTACAAAAATTCTTGCTACATCAGCAAACATAAATTTCTCCTATAATCTACCCGCTCTCCGGATATACATACCGGCGCGGCTATTGCAATTACGTCCCTGCAGAGACGATGTCTCCACTGTTATGGATATGATAGCACGCTGAAAACCAGGCTTTCAACGTCATTTTATAACAAATACCGCATTCAGAAAGATTTGTTAAAAAAATCCCCACACCGGAAGCTCCGGCATGGGGAATGTGAGTTTCTAAAGCTTACTCAGTAACAACCTTAGGAAGAACAGAAACCTGCTTCTTGTCTCTGCCAAGACGGGAGAACTTTACAACACCGTCGATCTTGGCAAAAAGAGTGTAATCATTACCGAGACCTACATTCTGACCCGGGTGGATTCTTGTTCCGTTCTGCTTATATAATACGTTACCTGCCTTGACGAACTGTCCGTCAGCTCTCTTGGCACCAAGTCTTTTAGACTCCGAATCTCTACCGTTTTTGGTAGAGCCCATACCTTTATGATGAGCCATTGTGATTTTCCTCCTCTGCTAAACTAAATACTCAGCCGATTGAATCAATCTTTACTTCTGTAAAGAGCTGTCTGTGACCGTTTTTCTTGTGATAGCCAGATTTTCTTTTGTAACGGTAAACAATGACCTTCTTGGCCTTGCCGTTCCTGGTTACAGTAGCGGAAACCTTGGCACCTTCAACAACAGGTGTTCCGATCTTCATAGCACCATCATTGAGAACAAGGACCTGATCAAAGGTAACCTGATCACCTTCCTTGGCGTCAAGCTTCTCAACTCTAATGACATCGCCTTCGCTAACCTTGTACTGCTTACCACCAGTAAGAATAACTGCGTACATACGAGGGACCTCCTATAATCATTACTCGCTAGCTTTGGCAGATTTCCTTATGAAATCATTTACAAACCTCGCTAAGCGGCATACTTAATTAAAATACACTGAAGCAAGATGGATGTCAAGTCTTTTGCATGACAACTTATAGGAAATTTTATGTCATTCCAGGTCTTACTCGATCAGCTTTCTGTAATACGGGTAATTGACATTAAGCTCATCGACAGAAACGTTGTTGGAGGCTGAATTTTCATGGATGACAACCATTTTGCCGTCCTCTGACCATTGCAGGAACATAAGCACATGTGAGTCTGTACCCACCCGGACAATGATATCCCCGGGCTTTAGATCCGCCCGATTGATCCTTTCTCCCAGTCCGATTAAAACCGAAGTACTGGTAGCATCCTCCAGCCGGTTTCCGATGGCAGACCAGTATACCCACTGCACCCAGCCGGAGCAGTCCAGTCCCCGCAGTATCCTGCCTTTATAATCCGGGTCTGTTACCGAACCGAAGCCGTTGCCATCGTATCCGGCGCGGCTTGCCTTACCGCCCCAATAGTATGGTATTTTGCCTACAGAGCCAAGCGCGAATGCAAGCACCTTTTTACGATCCTCGCTGATATCCTCAGGGAGCTTTGAAAGGTAAGCGGATATTTCCTCCTGGGTCAGCGGTTTTTTAGGATCCAGTGCAGAGATTGTGAGTCCATAGGTCGTAAACCAGTCCTGAGAAATCAGTGCCTCCGCAGAAGCAATATTTTCCTGATCCCAGCCAAACCAGCGGCAGTTGGGACTATCCTTATCCATCGCTTCGAGGGCATCGTCAGAGCTTAGATCAATGGCACGAAGTCCCTTCTCATCATCAAACCCGCACAATGTCACGGAAATATTAAGGTCTATATGCCCCGGGCAGTAATTTTTGCTGGATATATCCTCTGACTCCGCCCCGGAAACATGAGCTGTATCTGATTTAGCGTTGTCAGAATTCTGATTCCCGGATTCTTCTGACGGTTTCACCGTTTGACCCTCGTCTTTTACGCTTCCGCTTTCCTGCTCCTTGGTCAAGGTCGTATCACCGCTTTCCCCCGCCGGACTTGTTACTGCGTTCTGATCCTCGCCCTGCGCTTTGCTTCCATCCGTCACCAACGCAGTATTGCTCATAGGCTTAGCCTTATATTTCTCCGGTATATATACCATGGAGGATGCCTTACCGGCGGAAGTCCGATATGCTGTCGTATATTTCCCGTACCCGGATCCGCCTCCCTGATACCTCATACCAATAGCTCCCTTGCCGCCGGACGCCTGTGCATCACCGCTGCTTCCTGCAGCGCTGCTCTCCGGATTTCCGGAAACAGCTTCCGTACCTCCAGCTTGCGTGGTCTCCCTAAAAGAAGCTTCCGTAGACCCGGTTTCCGATGCAGCTTTACTGGTTTCAGCCTTTGTAGTTTCCTGCGTCTTTTTATTAGAAGCAGAAGGATCCGCCTGTGTGCTCTCCGGCAGAGACTCTCCTGATGCAGATATCGTTTCTTTTTGCGGGTTTTCCGTAGAAGCTTCCTTGCCAGACGCAGACTGCGTTTCGGTATCCGCACCGTTGTTTCCGGAAATTTTACCTGTGTACTCCTCGAGCGGAGTAAAGCTTACACGGCTTCTGCCATTTTCATCTCTTTCCCCTTCGTAGGTCACCACATACTGCTTTCCGTCCTGCTCGATAATTCTGATTTCTCTTCCGGCAGCATCCGTCTCTCCATCACGCAGCGCTGCATTAGAAGCCGCATAGCTGCTCTCCGCCTTGCCCTGTCCGGAAGTATCGAGGAGTCCCTCGGATTTTGCCGTCGCACGCTCCAGGCTTCTGGAGAGATTTTCCGCCTGCTTTTCCTCCTCTTCCGCCTCCTCTGCTTCCTCCTTTATGCTTTTATGAATGCATCCGTCATCATAATATACCGAGCCGATGCTGACGCGATAGGAATGTGATTTTTCATAAAGCTCATGACAGATCCTTGAAAACGTCTCATGGTCCAGATAATTATGTTTAAAGCAGTACACACTGGCCATCGCCATGATGTCCTTTACATTGGAATACTCATTGACCTGATTTCCATCCGCATCATAAAACGTAATATTGACGCGTTTAAATTCCGGCACTGCCCAGGTGGACGGATCCCCGGGATCCTGTCCCGCATTGGGATTATATTTCCCCATGACTCTGCCGGTACGTACTCCCAGCTGTTTTGCCATTGCCAAAGGAGAGGTCCCTGCGAGATCATAGATTCTGGCAATGTACTGCTCATCCTCTCTCATGAGATCCCGATATACTTCTCCTGCGTAGGAATTAAGCACATCACTCTCATCCGCATCATCCGCATAGAAATAGGCAAGATTCAGCTTGTCAGCTGCCGGATGAAACGTTCCCGCATCCTCACTGCTGTCGATATCCAGAAGGCTCGAGTGGGGGTTGGCAAACCGGGATGCTGCATTCGCATCAGAATCCGTTGCGATCTCGCTTTCCGTCGCTTTCTCTGTTTCCGGAGGCGCAGGGAAACTTCCCATATGCCCGGCAATGGAACTTATAAGTATGCCGGCTGCCGTAAGCACTGACGCAGCGAGCTTCTGTTTTCCTGTGAAATTAAAATCTTTTCTGATTGACATAAAATACTATAACCTGCGAACAGCATCCGGTAAGCTTAAATTTTATTCTCAAGCTTCTATGTCCAAGCTTTTAAAACCATATTTTGAAATGCACGATCTCATTTTCCAGCTCTCCGCTCTCTAAGCTTCACAAGGAGCTTTGTAAAGTACTCGGGATAATCCGAATCAAACTCCACATACTGTCCGGTAGAAGGATGAATAAACCCCAGCGTTTTGGCGTGCAGACATTGTCCCTCCAGATGGAACGGACAGGATTTCGGACCATATACGTCGTCCCCCAGAACCGGATGCTTGATACTTGCCATATGCACACGGATCTGATGGGTACGCCCCGTCTCCAGCACACATTCGATCAGCGTATACTCGCCAAACCGCTCCAATACCCGGTAATGGGTCACTGCACGGCGGCCATTCAGCTCGTCAATTGCCTGCTTTTTCCGGTCTGTCCTGCTCCTTGCCAGAGGTGCATCCACCGTGCCCTCGTCCTCGCGAATGTTTCCGACCACAATCGCCGCATACTTCCGGGTGATCGTATGTGCCTTAAGCTGCGCTGCAAGTGACTGATGTGCATGGTCATTTTTACAGACCACCAGAAGCCCTGTCGTGTTTTTATCAATTCTATGCACAATGCCCGGCCGCAGTACTCCATTGATCGAGGATAATTCCCTGCCGCAATGGTACATGACTGCATTGACAAGCGTTCCCGTATAATGTCCTGCCGCAGGATGTACAACCATGCCTTTAGGCTTGTTGACAATCAGCAGGTCCGCGTCCTCATATACAATGTCAAGCGGAATATTTTCCGGCTCTACATCCAGCGTTTCAGGCTCCGGAATATCCAGCCGGATCTGATCTCCGATCTTTACCCTTGTGCTTGCCTTGGCGGTTTTTCCATTCACAAGGATTTCCTGCTCCTTGATCAGCCTTCCAAGGTACGTACGGCTAAGCCCCAGCTCTGTACGTTCCGAGAGATACTGATCAAGTCTCTGTCCGGATGTATCCTCTACGGTAATTTCAGTGATCATCCTTCCGCCTCTTTACAAAATCAAAATCATCATCCTTATAATAAAACAAAAACAGCAGCACCAGGGCAAAGCAGCCAACGGTCACAAAGATATCCGCCACATTAAAAACCGGAAAATCGATCGGACGGAAATAGATGAAATCCACAACATAAGCCTGGCGTACCCGGTCTATGAAATTTCCCAGCGCACCTCCGAAAATTAGACCGGATACCAGAAGCAGCGGCCGATACCGTCGATCAGTGGGAGTCCTGCCGACGATATACAGGATCGAGAATAATACCACAATGGTGATGATATAAAAAATCCACTGTCTCCCATACAGGATCCCAAAGGCAGCACCCCTGTTTTCCACGTAAAGTAAATACAGGATGTTAGGGATCAGCGGGATCGAAGTTCCGTCACTTAAATATTGAACTGCAAGCTGCTTGGTCCACTGATCCGGCAGAATCAAAAGTGCAGAAATGAGCGCAAATAGAATACTTTTTTTTACGTTAAGCTTCATTGTTTAAAATCTTTCCGGTTTGCATAAGATACTGAAGTGCAGATGCCATATCCTGATCCGTCACATGTGTGTCAATATACGCCTGACCAATGTCATGAAGCAGGATAAAGCTGACATGCCCATGATCCATCTTCTTATCCTTCCGTGTAGCCGCAAGGATTTCAGGAACATTCATCTCCTTAAGCTTTGTATCAAGACCAACAGACTCCATCAGGGAGCGGATCTCATTATTTTCCTCCTCGGTGGTAATATGTGAGAGATGGAGGGCTCCAAGACAGCCAAATGCCACACATTGTCCATGTGTATAGGAAAAATGCGAGCATTTCTCGATGGCATGTCCAAGAGTATGTCCGAAATTAAGGATTTTACGCTCTCCATGCTCCTTCGGATCCCGTTCAACCACATCCCTCTTAATCAGATTAGAGTAATATACCGTTTCCTCCAGCACATCCGGATCCCGCGCTTCCAGCTCCTTTTTATGTGTTAAGAGATAGTGATAATAATCCACTCCATTGATCACCTTGATCATGGAATGCTTAATCACCTCTCCCATACCGGATGCATATTGCGCCTCGTCTAGACTTGCGAGCGTCCCGATGCAGCTGTAAACAAGCTTAGGCATGTGAAACGCACCAACCATGTTTTTATACGCCCGGAAATCCACTCCGGTCTTGCCTCCGATAGAGCTGTCTACCTGTGCGAGCAGTGTCGTCGGCACCTGGATAAACGCGATTCCCCGCATATAGGTTGCTGCCGCAAAGCCTGTCATATCTCCGGTAACACCGCCCCCAAGTGCAAGGAGGTAATCATTTCGATCAAATCCGTCCAGAATCAGCCGTTCATAAATTTCGGAAATCGAATCCGTATTTTTATGTTCCTCTCCGGGCGTAAGCACAAGGCTGTCCACATACTCAAAGCAGGTCTTACAATGCTCCTTTACCTCATCGAGATATAGCGGTGCCACATTGGTATCGGTTACAATCAGTACCCTCCTGCCGGAGACAGGCAGGGTTCTGATTGCTTCAGGTAATTTATCAAAGCTTCTCTCAATATAAATTGAGTAAGCGTAGTCTCCGTCACAGCTTACATCTAATTTTCTGGGCATTTGCGCTCCTTCCATAAGACAAAAGACGAGTTTCAACAATGGAAAAATGTGATATCAACAGGAATATTATAAAAATCAGCCAAACGTCTGCATCCGAAATCATGATAATCAGAAAATGCTGAGATAAAAAATAAGGCATATCCGAGTAGATCAGATATGCCCTTTATTACTATTACTATGAAGATCAGATGCGCATGTTGATGTTGTTGATGTCCGTATTTCCCGCAAGCATATTCTGGAAATCACCGGAAAGCTCTACATTTTCCGGAGTAGCGATAAAAATATAATTGGAAATCTTTTGCAGGTTACCATCCATAGAATATGCCGCACCTGAGGTAAAATCAATGATCCTCTGTGCGATTTCCATATGGAGTCCCTCCATATTAAGCACTACTGCCTTACCATTGAGCAGGTAATCACAAATCTCTCTGGAGTCATCCATCGATGTAGGTTTAATCATTGTCACTTCCATACCTGTTGATCTCCTCTGCGTGTCATCTGCGTTTCTGGATCTGCCAAAGATCCTTGGCTTTGCATCCACAACATCATCCGCATCGTCCTCAGGATGTCCGCCGATACCGCCTGTCAATCTGGATAAAAATCCACCTGAACGGGGCTCTGCATCCGCATCACCTCCGTCATCGTAGCTTCCATCATCATCAAAATCATAATCATCATCAAGATCATAATCATCATCCTGATTCAGTTTCATGCTCTTCATAATATTACTAATAAAACTCATTTTTTCTGTTATCTCCCGTCTGACCAGATAGGTATTATTTCATTCTTTTGTCATGCTAATAAAAACCATTTTAAACAATTTTCAATACTTGTCAACCTTGCATGAAAGGATTTTAGCTCATTAGAGCATGCAAAGGCTCGTGTATAAGATCATTGATAGATCAGCTGCCCTTCCTTAACCATAGAAGCATCCAGAACGATATGATCATATACAGCAATGCCATAATCCGTATTTTCCTCAACAATCATGTATTCGTTGTTGGATTCCACAGGCACAACCTGTCGGAAAATACAGTAGCCCTTGTTGATATTATACACGCCCTGTATGTTTTTGGTAGGGCCGATCTGATAGGTCTGGTCGGTACCGGACTTGGTAACAAAATCACCAGCCTTTAGACTCGTTGAGTCCTGGGCATCCGGAACATTAAGATAACAGAACTGATCATCCATGCGATAAATTTCAGCCGGAACAAACTCTGTATTATTACCTGAACCATCTCCGGAGACCACCTGCCTGTTAAAGCCGGTGCTTCCGTCCTCTCCTTTGGCCATAAAGTCCTTAGGCACAACGTAAAACGCTTTTTCGGTTACTGCGGAAAGCGGGATCTTCAAGCCGTTTTCATCATTTGTTATGATTTCAAACTTCACAAAACGGTCATCGCAGAACTTCTCCATAAATTCATTCAATGTGATCTTGCCATAATCCTTACCATCTGCTGCGGTAAAAAGACTCAGTTCTGCGTTTTCCGCTGTCACATCCTGCTCTGGGAAATGGACATTTACCGTCTTTATGTCCTGATACTGTGCTTTTTTTGTGTCATCAATGGGGAAAACAATGCTCCAGCTGGAGGAGGTGATCAGCTTATATACCGGCGTACCAGCCTCAATCAGCTGCCCCGGCTTTGTGATATTTTTTTTATATCCATTCATGCTGAGGAGATCCGCTGTCACATCCTGATCCTTCAGTCCCTCATCTCCATCAATTGCATAGGACACAACGCCTGCAGCATCGGAGGTTACTCTGGTAAAGCTGATTCCGGCATCATTTAATGCCTTTTCCAGATCATCCGCACTGGAGAGACTGGAAAACTCTAGTGCTGCGGCATCCAGAGCATACCGCATATCATAAAGCGCGCTAAAGTTGTCATTAGAAAAGTCTCTAGAAAAAGCGGTTAAACGGTAACGTATATCTGAAACCTGGTCAGGGCTGAGCTCTGCTGTCAGCTCCGGATGTTCCTCCAGATATTTTTCCAGTGCACCGGTTTCATCTACTGTATAAACATCAGAGCCTACGCCAACCCTGCGCCCATCCTGAATATAATAATGGATATATCCTGAGCTTGTGGCATTGACCGCCTGTTCCTCCCGGAGAGCAACTCCGGTATACTCCTCCTGACGAACAATTCCACCCTTCAGTACCTCATAGTACCGGATCTGCTGCCGTGTTGTATAGGAGTACACACTAAAAACAATGTAGAGAAATATAATTCCGAAAATTATAATCCCTACATTGATTTTAAGTGGTCTTGATTTAGACGGCTTACTCTTTTTCGTTTGCGTTTTTTGCTGATTAGCCATTAGAAATTAGAGAGCAATTGCTACGTCCTTTTTTACACCATCAGGAAGTTCCTCGGCATCCATGGAGACACTGAGCACAAAGGTGATTTTATACTTTTCACCAAGATCCTCAAGTTTCTTGATACAGTCTGTGATATCCTTGCCCTCGAGACCGGAAAGCTTGAGGAAGCTGTCCAGGAACATATACTCAAGGTCATGGTCCTGAGATACAATACCGCTTACAAAGCCGATAAATGCATCCTCGTTGTCAATTGGAAATTCATTAACATTGATAAGACGAATCTTATTGTTAAGCTCATACATGTGCTGTGCGGACTTGTCAAGAAAATCGACAGTACCATTTGCTTCTTTAATAACGGAATTAGCCTTATCGAGAAGCTGCTTTGTCTTGCCCTTGCCTCTCTTACCTACAATCAACTGTACCATAGCGAGTACCTCCTAACTTGTTGTGAATTAAGTATATTACAATCAGATCTCAAATTCAAGCTGACAATCCCGCTTTAATGAATCTTTAAAATCAGGTTTGTCATATTGGTATAAAGGTCTGCCTTAGACTCATTTTTCATTGATACTGCAATATATTCCTCACCGCTCGCTGTTTTCTGCACGTCCATCGCAAGGCAGTATCCTGCAGCATTTGTTGTACCGGTTTTACCCCCTAGCACTTGATAGCCATCCGGCGTCGGAACTTCTCCCAGCATAAACTGATTGGATCCTTTCCACTCCTGGGTTTTGGGCATACCGTTTTTATCCTTGTACTGCGCCTTGTAATCCGTAGTACCAACAATTTTACGGAACTCATCATACTGGAGTGCCTTATGCAGGATCAGATAAATATCATATGGTGTAGTGTAATGATTCTCATCCGGCAAGCCATTGGGATTGGCAAAATGCGTTCCGGTGCAGCCAAGCTTAAGCGCTTCTTCATTCATCGTCCTGACAAAGGCATCTACCGAGCCTGCCGTTGCTTCCGCTACCGCTACCGCAGCGTCGTTTCCCGACGGCAGCAGCATACCGTAGAGCAGATTCTCAATGCTTAGGGTCTCTCCTTCATGTAAGAAGGCAGTGGAAGACCCGGAAACCTTGATCACAGAATTTTTTGTTACTGTAAACTCCTTTTGTAAATCATCTGTATTTTCCAGACAAACTAGTGCCGTCATAACCTTGGTGATACTGGCGGGATAGGTTTTGACATACGGATTACTGTAGGATAAAGCTTCCGGATGATCTGAATTCGATCCCAGAGGAACCAGTAGAAATGCCGGAGATGTAACATTATCCTTATTAAAGTCCGTTTCTCCCGGGATCGCCAGTCCGTCTGCAAAGCCATGTGCCTGAGAGGTGCTGGTCTGACTGGCAGAGACAGAGTTCATACGCAGAAGCGCTGTATTAATATCATATGCATGGTCCAGCTTCACTCCGCAGGAGCTAAGCGTAAGAAGCAAAAAAAGAACGGGCAGTAAACCGTACAGACGTTTATGCCCGGTCCCCACATAAGGTTTATGTATCATCAAAAATCTCCCATCAGGATCAGATATTTCTCCACTCCAGATCGCCGCGCTCCAGGGCTTTGACCAGAAGCTCCGCCGTTGCCAGGTTGGTTGCGATCGGAATATTATAGGTATCGCAGAGCTTTACAATAGAGTTTACCTCCGGCTCATGATCCTTGGCATGCAGCGGGTCTCTCAGAAAAATTACCATATCAATATTTCCCTGCTCAATCTGTGAAGCAAGCTGTCTGGAGCCTCCGGTCTCACCCGGCAGGAATTTATGGATTTTAAGGTTTGTAACTTCCTCCACGAGCATTCCAGTCGTACCGGTGGCATAAATTTCATGTTTACTGAGTATGCCACGATAAGCAATACAGAAATTCTGCATAAGCTTTTTTTTGGCATCATGTGCAATAAGACCAACGTTCATCCAATCTGCCTCCATCATTATAAATATTAAAAACGTATCTCTCTTATTATGATCCGTATCATGTTCTACGCTGCAGTGCAACATTGAGGACTATCCCAAGCCCAATATACACAGAAATCAAAGAACTGACACCTCTGGAAAAAAATGGAAGTGTAATTCCAGTATTTGGAAAAAGACCGGTTGCTACGGCAATATTGGTATAGGTCTGAAATCCGATCCAGGCCATCATACCAACACAAATCAGTCGTCCACTTAAATTTCTTGCTTTTGATGCTATTATAAGACATTCTATGATAATCAACAAGAAAATTATGATAATAATTGCCGCTCCACGGAAGCCAAGCTCCTCTCCTATCACCGCAAAAATAAAATCATTGTCCTCCTCTGCCAGGAAGTTTCCATTTTTAACAGAAAAAATCGAGTTGTTATTAAGACCTTTACCGGTAAGCTTACCGGAGCCGATGGCCATCATAGAGTACATCTGCTGATAGAAGGTCTGTGTGTTTTCCGATGGATTCAAAAACGTAAGAATTCGTTCTGCCTGGTAGCCATGCAGAAACGGTATCTTATCATACAGTCCGGACCGGAACAGGAAAATAAAAGCAATGATAAAAGGTATAAGTGCAGCGATCACTCCCAGCAGCCACTTATAGCTGATCGGCGAAGCAAACACAATTCCGGCAATTATAATTGTAAGGATAATTGCCGTCGAGAGGTTCGGCTGCAGCAGAATCAGAGCCGTCGGTGCAAGATAATAAAGAAACGCCAGAAGTATATTATGCGGCAGGTTGATCTCTTCCTTAACCTTTTCAAAATATGCCGCATAAAAAACGATCATTGCAATCTTTACAAATTCTGCCGGCTGTACCTGTCCAAGCACAGGAACCTGTATCCAGCGCACCGCTCCATGTCCGGATGCGGTTCCATATGCCAGTACGCCTGCAAGCATGGCAATGGACAAAATATAAATCGGCATGTACTGCCGGACAATTTTCCGGTAATCCACAAGAGAAAGTCCGACGCAGACCGCAAAGCCTGCAATCGATCCAAGGATCTGCCGCACTACCAGCGGATCCTTATAGCTTGTCGCGCTTGTGGCGGATCGGATGATCATAATCCCTGCAATATTAAGGATCACAATGTAGATTACCAGACGAAAATCATATTTTCTGAAATTATAGTCAAATCTCATAAGCTCTCTGCCGGATCAGTCTGAAACATTGAGTGAAGTAATATAGGATGCATCCCTAGAAAGTATGCTTTCCAGACTATCCTTACCGAAACAATAATTATATACGTGATTTGCCAGATTTGCAGCATTACCTGAGGAATATCCATACGGAATATTGACGGTAACACTGATTTCCGGATGATCATAGGGCGCATAGGATACAAAGACCGCATGGTTTCCGCGGTCCTCCCGCTCCTGTGCTGTACCGGTCTTTCCGGCAACCGTGATATCCTGTCCTTTAAAGACACTGGCGGCAACTCCATGGGTAATCATCTCGCGGAGTCCTGTATGCACCGCACTCCAGGTACGTGAGCTTACATTCAGCTGTTGTTCCACTTCCGGATCGATCGTCTTGATCACGTTGCCATCGGCATCCGTGATGTGATCCATGATAGACAGCCTGTAAAGAGTTCCGCTATTGGCAACCGCCGTGATATACCGGGCAAGCTGCGCGCCGTTGTAGGCATGATTTCCCTGTCCCATGGCAGAACGTTCCGGGTCATAATCGGAGATTCTCGGTTCAGCCTCATCCAGTTCCAGACCGGTTTTTTCACTAAGTCCGAACATTGATGCATACTTCTGGATCCGGCTGATCCCCAGCTGCTGATTATACGTTCCGTCATCTCCAGTGGCAAGCTTATGTCCAACCTCGGCAAAGAAGTAGTTACAGGAGTTTTTAATGCCATCGACGATATTTTCGGGACCATGCGCGGAGGGATAAATCCAGCACTTAATGTCCGGTGTAACCTCTGTATAATCTCCGGTACAATCTATGACACTATCCAACCCCATAACGCCCTCCTCGAGAGCCGCCACAGAAGTAATGGGCTTAAAGGTGGAGCCGGGTGCCAGCTGTGTCTGTGTTGCCGAGTTAAGCAGTGGCAGGGAAAGATCAGCATTGCATTTTGCGAGATACTGCGGATCGTTGATCCTGTTATTATCAAAGCCCGGATAGGTTACAAGTGCCCGCACCTTGCCGGTATTGACATCGGTAACCACAACAGATCCGTTGCAAGGATCCAGAGCAAGCTGTGCAGGTGTAATCTCTATTTTCCGGATTTTATCGATCAAAAAGGTATACGCAAAATGCTCGTCTCCCGCCGCAAGCTGCTGGTAGGCTGCATCATCCTGCGCAAGAACCCCCTGTTCAAACAATGCCATCATAAGCAGATACCCCGGCAGGATACGGTCCGTGATCGCATATTTGTATAATACCTTATCAAAAGCCGTATCCTCATTGAGATGCGCAATAAGCTCTGAAACAAGTGCCTGGAAAATGCTCTCGGTATCCGAATACGCCTGATCCAGCTTCAGCTTTGAGGTATCAAGCCATCCTTCCTCTATGCCCTCCAGGATAAAATCATGGAGCGAGATGGTGTCATCTCTCCATGCAGTATATGCCTTGGATTTAAGATAGCTCTGACTTTTGGTGTCAATCATGCCGGAAGCATCCGATGTGATGTAGTCATAAATATAGACAACATACGCCTGCATGTCCTGCGGGAGCATTTCCAGACTGCTGCCACTCGTGGAATACAGCTCGTTCTGTATTTCTGTAAGCTTCTGCGCCTTGTCCGCGCTGAAGATCGCAGCGATCTGCTGCTCGGCACTTCCTGCGTGCTCATCAAAAAAGTGCTGTGCATCCAGCACATTATTGTTTATCAGCTGGAAATACGCATCCTTCAGAGGAATCATGATCTGCGACTGCTTGATATTGGCATTTTTATTATCCTCATAGCTCTCGGTGATCTTGGAAACCAGGATACCTGCCAGCTCCTGCTCCAGTAAATGATAAATCGCCATCTGGTCCGCCGCAGATATCGTGGTATAAATGTCATCACCGGCGCTGGCTTCTGTTTCAGAAACCACATCCAGGATACTTCCCACAGAGTTTAAATACATCTTGCGGTGACCCTTCTTACCCTTTAATACACTTTCCTCGCTTTTTTCGAGACCCCAGACGCCAACCGTATCATTAAGCTCATAGCTTGGATCCGTCTCCTTAAGCGCTTCCAGCTGATCTGCACGGACCTGTCCGGTATAGCCTACAATATGAGACACATAAGGCGCGTAATTGTATTTCCGCACGGAAACATTTTCAATGCCGACGCCCTGCAGCTCACCCATCGCTTCCTGAATCTCCGACATGCACTCCTCGGAGACGTTACGCACGATTGTCGTTGTCTGATATCTCTGATATGCAGTCAGCCGCAGAGTATAAAAAATATTAATCATATCCAGTGCGGTACTGTTTTCCAGCACAATGGGATTGCCCTTTTCATCCTTGATATCATCAAAGCGATAGCGATGCTTGCTGTACGCGAATGCTTCCGGCGCCGTAAGCTCAAAATCCTCTGCCTTAAGATCCGCTGTATTTCTGCCACGGAGGTTGGCAATAAAACGGCGCTGATCATCCTCCGATGTTGTCGTGTACGTAAACTCTCTATTGTCATCAAGACGGATCTTGTACTGTCCATCGACATGATAGCCATATTTCTCGATGATTCCGGCAAGACGGTACAGCATCCGGTTTCTGGCATTGATGCCTGCATCCGTGGTATCATATGCGCCATTATCCGAAATGGTAATGTTATACTGAAGCTCATTGTATGCCAGCAGATTTCCGTCCCTGTCATAAATATTACCGCGGGTTCCGGTAGTCGTAACCTCCTGCAGCGTGCGGCTCTGATAATCCGCCATATATTCATCGCCATGGATAATCTGCAGTCGGAAAAGCTGCAGTATGAGGATGCTGAAAAGTACTGTAAATACGGTTCCCAGCGCAAACAGGCGCGAGGTCACAATCCGCAGTACCAGCTCTTTTATCATTTCCAGTAGTTCCTTGATTGTATGCATCATCAATAAAAAAACCTCTAGCTGTCGATTTTTTCACTTGCAGTAAAGAAAAATCGATAAAGAATCAGCGTAACCAGTACAGAAAAAACCACAGACGGAAGCACAATCCTCATGAAGTAATAAGGAATGCTGAATTTCGCGCGGATCAGAAAGCGGAACACATAAATGTAGCTGTGATAGATCAACAGACTAAACACGCACATGAGCACAGGCAGCGTATTGTATTCCTCATAATAATAATGACTGAAAAAGCCATTGATATAACCGATAAAGATAAAAATCAGGCTATAAAATCCAAAGGGGCCGGAATAAAACATATCCATGAGCAGCCCTGCTCCCAGTCCATACAACATCCCTCCCAGATTACCGTGAATAAATCCAAAGGAAAACGTCAGAATCAGCAAAAGATTAGGGGTTGCCGCAAGAAATGGAATCAGCGGAAACACACTGGTCTGAATCAGAAACGCAAGCACAATGGACAGTACATAGATCACAAACCTGAGCCTTAGCCGGAGAAGCTTCTGTGACCGTTCCGAGGTACTGAAGCTTATTTTACCGGATTTTTTCTTTTTCATTACTGGCTTCCCTCCCCGGAAGCGGTCCCGTTACCGGAGGCCGCGGTATCCTCCTCCGTCTCCGGATGGTTTCTTTCATATTCTGAAATCTGTTCCGGAGTAAGACCTCCTGCCTCTCCCTGGGTTTCGGTATCCTGAGACGCTTGCGCGCCCTGATAGGATTGCGACAAAGATTCCACAAGAGAGGATGCCGCCGGGCTGGATTCTGCCGGAGCAGCGGTCTCACTCTCCTCTGTTGCGGCGTCCTCCCCGGAGGTTTCCACCGCCGGAGCGGGCGCTGCGGCAGTTCCATCAGACACCGCAACGTCACTGCCGTCGTTGGTATCCTTAAAGCTGTCCGCTTTGACCTCTGTAATAACGAGAACCTCGGACATATCATCAAAATCAGCTGCCGGTATCAGATATCCGTTTTTCATGAGATGCTTTTCGTCATCATGAACATCCACTGCATATCCGATCAGGATTCCCGGTACAAATTTAGAGGAGATGTTGGATGTGACGATTCTGTCTCCATCCTGAATGACTGCATCCTTTTTCATATCCGTAATGCGCAGACGTCCTTCCTGAAAGAGTGTAAGGTCACCTGCCACAATACAGGTATCGCTGGACTGGATCCCCATGGCGGATACCCTGGACTCATCATCAATGATGGAGCGAACGGTTGCGTAATTTAATCCTACATCTGTAACAATTCCAACCAGTCCTCCGTTGGCAATCACGTTCTGATCTACGCGGATCCCGTCCTGAGAACCCTTATTAATCCGGAAGACCTGGAACCAGTTTTCCGAATCCTTTGCTATAATCCTCGCTCCGACCTTCTGATAATTAAGATAATCCTGGTCCAACTGATACAGTGAACGCAGCCGGTCCAGTTCCGCGCTGTTCTGTTCCAGGATATTGTTTTCTTCCGTAAGGAAATCCACCTTATCCTTCAGCGTATCATTTTCCTTCCGGATTTCCTCAAGGGTGCGGTGATCTGCGAGCTGCTCGTAAATGGCATAGCCGATCCGGTTAACTCCGGACTGCACCGGGACCAGTACATAGCCTATAGTGTTCCGAATCGGGTTCATGAGACCGTCCTTTACAGAGGAAAGAACGATCAGCATGACGCAAAGTACCGATAATATGATGAAGATATATTTACTATGTTTATTTTCCACTGAAATTCAAATCCTGCTCTCTGAAGCTGTAATAGCAGTTATCTCCGATAATCACATGGTCTAAAAGCGGAAGCTCCATCAGCTTGCATGCAGCCTCCAGTTGTCGTGTAAAAAAAATATCCTCCTCCGAGGGTGTCGGATCTCCTGCCGGATGATTGTGGCATAAGATCATGGACACCGCACTGCAGCGAAGTGCCCGGATCATAATATCTCTTGTTGAGATCACCGTCCGGTTGCAGGTGCCCGAGGAAATCAGCGCATCCTGGATCAGATGCAGATGATTGTCCAGATACAAGACACGTATCACCTCATGATCCAAATGTCTTAAATCCTCCTTAAAATACTGTATGACGGCATCCACTGAGCGGAAATCCTGTATGCTCTGTCTTCTGGACCGGTTCCAGATCCGACGCGCGATCTCTCCTATTACAGAAAGCTGTACTGCCTTGATCTCGCCGATCCCGGAAACCTCCTGATACGTTTTGATGTCAAAATGCATCAGCCCTACCAGACCGTCAAACTGCGGATTAAGCTTAAGAATCTCCTCTGAAACCTCCAGCACGGAATGTTCTTTGGTTCCGGTGCGTATGAGGATTGCCAGAAGCTCTGCATCACTTAAAGCCTCAGGTCCCTGCCGTAAGCATTTCTCCTGAGGCATGTCCTCGGATTTCATTGTTTTAAATTGATTCATTTTTCTCCTGTTCTGCCAGGAACCGGAGCCCACATTTCTAATATATTAGCATAGGATGCAGAACAGAACAATGCATTTTGAAATTCTTAAGGAGTGCATGAAAAGTGTTTTTATGGATCTTAATGGTACGATACCAGGCTTATGCGAGCCTGATCAGCCCCTTTTCATACATCTTTTCCACCGTCATCAGAACTCCGAGCTTGGCATGATACCAGGTAAGCCCGCCCTGGAAATATACATTGTACGGCTCACGGATCGGTCCGTCCGCAGACAGCTCAATGGACGAGCCCTGTACAAAGGCTCCTGCTGCCATAATGACCTTGGAGTCATATCCCGGCATATCATCCGGATACGGCGTCACAAAGCTATCGACCGGAGCTGCTGCCTGGATCCCCTGGCAAAATGCGACCATACCAGCCTCCGAGCCAAGCGTAATTGCCTGAATGATGTCGTATCTTTTGTCGGAAGCCTTAGGATGACAGGCAAAGCCCAGCTTTTCATACACGCTTGCTGCAAAAATCGCTGCCTTCTCTGCACCTGCGGTAATTGTCGGTGCCATAAACAGTCCCTGGAAAAAGCTCTTGTTGGTATCAAGGGATGGTCCGACCTCTTTGCCAAGTCCCGGCGCGGTAAGACGGACAGCACAGCGTTCAATGCATTCCCTGGTGCCGGCAATGTAACCACCGATCGGCGCAAGTCCGCCGCCCGGATTTTTAATCAGCGACCCTACAACCATATCCGCCCCAAAGTTACTTGGCTCATCCCGTGTAACAAACTCTCCATAGCAGTTATCCACCATGCAAATGACATCCGGTTTGATGGACTTGATAAAACGGATGAGCTCTCCAATTTCCTCCGGAGAAAATGTATTACGGGAGCTATAGCCCTTGGAGCGCTGAATCTCAACGAGCCGCGTCTTATCTGTAATGGCATTTCGGATTTCCTCATAGCGGAAGGAACTGTCCGGATTAAGATCCACCTGCCGGTAGCTTACACCATACTCCTTGAGCGAACCTGCAGACGGGCGGATCCCGATAATCTCCTCCAGTGTATCGTAGGGCTTACCAGCCGGGCAGAGAATCTCGTCGCCGGGTCTTGTATTTGCCTGAAGAGCAATTGCAAGCGCATGTGTGCCGCAGATGATTTGCGAACGCACCAGCGCATCCTCTGTCCCGAACACATGGGCATAAACCTTTTCCAGCGCATCCCGTCCGATATCGTCATAGCCGTAGCCCGTCGTACCGTAAAGATGTGCCTCGGAAACCTGTGCCTCCTGCATCGCGCGGATCACCTTGACCTGGTTATACTCTGCGATCTCATCAATTTCCCGGAAACGGTCCTCAAGAGACCTCAGCACCGGCTCACAGAAATCCAGCACTTCCTTTTTTATCCCCATTGATTCATACATTTCTCTATTATCCATTTTGCTATACTATCCTTTTTATAATCAAAATCCTTAATATTTACCCAGATGACATTCCGCTCTCTCCGGAACCAGGTCAGCTGCCGCTTGGCATAATTCCGCGAATGCTTCTTAATAAGCTCTATCGCATCCTCTAAGCTGATATTTCCATCCAAATACTCCAGGAGCTCCTTATAGCCGATCCCCTGCATGGAGGTAAGGCTCCGATCAAGCCCCATGTCTCTAAGCCTTTGGACTTCATTCAGAAGCCCCTGCTGCATCATAAGATCCACCCGGTCATTGATCCTCTGGTACAAGGCCTCCCGGTCATCGGTAAGTACAAAAAACATACTGTCATAGATCGGAGATTTCTTCCGCTCCTCCGCATTATGCCGGGAAATCGGCGTTCCATGCAGGCGATAAAACTCGAGTGCACGGATCACCCGGCGGACATTATGCGCATGGATCTTTACTGTAGAGGCAGGATCCACGCGCATGAGCTCTGCATATAGCTTCTCCGGACCTCCCGGCAGCGCCGCCTGCTCTTCCAGCTTCCTCCGGAGTGCGAGCTGCTCCTCCGAGGGCTCCTCTGTAAAGTCTATACCGTACAATAAGCCCTGAATATAAAATCCGGTACCGCCGACCAGGATCGGGATATGCTTCCTTTCATATACATCCTTGATTGCAGCTCCTGCCATACGCTGAAACATCGCGGCATCATAATTTACCGTCGGAGGAATCACATCAATAAGATGATGCGGAACTCCCTGCATCTCTTCTCTGGTCACCTTGGCGGAACCGATGTCAAGCCCCTGGTAGATCTGGACAGAGTCGGCGGAGATGCATTCGCCATGCATTGCTCTCGCGACCGCTACCGAAACCGCGGTTTTACCTACAGCGGTAGGTCCTGCGATGATAATCAGCGGCTTCTCTGCAGCAGTCGGATGCGGTTTTATAAAATCCATTTCTTGTGTCATACGATTCTCTTGAATTTCTTTTCCAGCTCATATTTTGACATGGAAATGATGGTTGGGCGTCCGTGCGGGCAGGCATACGGGTTATCCAGGCTTAAAAGCTCATCAATCAGCGCATCTGCCTCCATGAGACTGATCCGGTTATTGCCCTTGACGGCTGCCTTACAGGACATGGACGCAATTTTATAATAAATGGAGTCTGCCGTTGTCATGCCCGTCTCCTCTGTGAGATCATCCAGCATTTCCAGAAGAAGCTCCTTTTTTCCGATTTCCGGAAGGTCTGTTGGCACCGCAGATACGCTGTAATCCCGTCCGCCAAGATAGGAAAGCTCGTACCCCATTTGTTCAAAATAGCTCTGATACTTCTCAAGCATCGAGGACTCCTCCCCGGATAAATTGAGAAGGATCGGCGGATTTAAATACTGCGATGCCGGCTTTTTATCCTTGAGTCGCTTCATAAGCCGCTCAAAGTTTACCTTCTCATGGGCGGCATGCTGGTCAATGATGTAAAGCTTGTCGCCATATTCCACGAGCCAGTAGGTATCAAATACCTGCCCGATGATCCGATGCTGAAGTCGTGCCTTCTCGCTGAGGAAGCGCTCGCTGAAAAGCGTTTCCTGCACCGGCTTCTCCTGTGCCTTGGTAAGATCAAAATCGCCGTAGGTAAAGCGACCGCTGGAGCCGCCCAGCGCCTCCAGCTGCTCCGGGACCGCTTCCGGATGCAGAACCGGACGCAGCGCTTCCTCATATTGGCTTCCGCTTAAATGCTCACGTCTCGTTTCAAAAGGCTCCACATGCGGAAGCCGGGGAGCATTTGCATTCGCATCCGCAGTATGGGATGGAGAAGCCATTGCTGCATCAGGAGCTTTTCCATCTGGAATCGTACCATCAGGGCTTTCCTTTTCTGAAAATCCTTTATTTAAGGCTTCTGAAGCCCGAAGCTCCTGTTGCATAGTTAAAGGCTCTGTTTCCTTTGTCACCTTCACAGAAGACGCCGGCATTTCCTGCACCGGCGCATCCAGATCGGTATTGACAATCAGCTCTGCCTGATGCAATGCCTCGTGGATACTGTCTACCAGACAGTTATAGATCAGCATGCCATCCGAGAACCGAACCTCCATCTTCTGCGGATGCACATTGACATCCACAATTTCCGGATTGACATCAATCCTGAGCACCGTAAACGGAAATTTATGCTGCATGAGGAAATCCCGGCAGCCATCCTCAATCGCTTTGGAAATCATCGGATTTTTTACATACCGGGAATTGACAAAGTAAATTTCAAAGTTCCGGTTGCTCCGGTTGATCTGAGGCCTCCCCACAAAGCCCCGGACGGTCACCGCCGGAATCCCGGTAAAGGAAGACCGCTGATATGCTTTATTGACAGAGATCAGCTGGTTCGTGACATCCCGACCGTAAATCGAGTAAATGACATCCATGAGGGAGCCGTTACCGAGCGTGGCAAGACGCTGCCGGCCATCCTGGAGGTAGCGGAAACTCACTTCCGGATGTGCCAGAGCTTCCATCTCTACAATATCCTGGATCCTGGAGGACTCCGTCTGCGGGGATTTCAGAAACTTCCTTCTGGCAGGCACATTTTTAAAAAGGTTCCGAACGATGATCGTTGTACCATCCGGTGCGCCGATCTCCGACAGCTCCTGCTCCACGCCACCGTTTATCACATAGTGCGTGGCATAGAGCGCCCCGGGCTGCTTGGTAATCATTTCCACCTCGGAAACTGCCGCAATGGAGGCAAGTGCCTCACCCCGGAAGCCAAGCGTCTGAATGCTTCCAAGGTCGCGCGCATCCCGGATCTTGGAGGTTGCGTGCCTTACAAATGCATTGCGCACATCCTCTCTTGCAATCCCGATCCCGTTATCCGTAATCCGGACCATGGCAATGCCGCCCTCCCGGACTTCTACGGAAACTGAGCTGGAGCCGGCATCAATGGCATTTTCCAAAAGCTCCTTCACAATGCTGAGCGGTCGCTCGATAACTTCACCCGCTGCAATCTGATTGATGGTTTCATCACTTAAAATGTTTATTTTCATGATTTTAACAGCTTATCCTTAAGTTCAAAAAGCGTGTTCATTGCATCCAGCGGAGTCATGTGATTTAAGTCAAGCGATCTGAGGTAGCTGACCGCCGCCTCCACCCCTGCCGGGAGAGGATTTCCACCCTGCAAAGACACGTCCTTGCTCCCGGCGGGTACCTCCGCGGAGGATGCATTCGCAGACTCCGATGTCTCAGGCTCCCCCATTTCCTCCTCTGCGAATGCTTCCTGCCGGTAGCTGTCCGCACTGGAAATCTCTCTTGCCTTTCCGGTAATATCCGCATCGGTAAGCTCCGCCGCAATTTCCTTGGCACGGTCGATGACAGGCTTCGGGACACCGGCAAGCCTTGCCACATCAATGCCGTAGCTCTGGTCTGCGCCGCCCGGGATGATCTTACGGAGGAAAATGATATCGGAGTCGTGGCTTGTCACTGCAATACAGTAATTACTGACGCCGTCCAGCTTGCCCTCCAGCTCGGTCAGCTCATGATAGTGAGTTGCAAAGAGGGTCTTGGCTTTTACAACCTTACTGATATATTCGACTACCGCCCAGGCGATGGAAAGTCCGTCAAAGGTTGAGGTGCCTCTGCCGATCTCATCCAGGATCAATAAGGAACGGGTTGTCGCATTGCGCAGGATATTGGCAACCTCGTTCATCTCCACCATAAAGGTGGACTGTCCGGAAGCAAGATCATCGGATGCACCGACTCTTGTAAAAATCCGGTCGCAGATACAGATGTCCGCCTTGGATGCCGGCACAAAGGAGCCAATACTTGCCATCAACACAATGAGCGCAACCTGACGCATGTAGGTCGACTTTCCTGCCATGTTGGGTCCGGTGATGATCGCAATTCTCTCCTTTTCATCATCCAGCAGGGTATCGTTAGCAACAAACATGCCGTCCTGCATCAGCTTCTCGATCACCGGATGCCGGCCATCCTTGATCATCAGTGTCCCGTTGTCATTGAGCCTCGGACGGACGTAGTTATTGCTCGTTGCCACCTTGGAGAGCGAAACCATGCAGTCCAGCATGGCAATGGCATGGGATGTCTGCTGGACTCTCTTGATGTTTGCTCCGATCGTATCCCGGACATTACAGAAAAGCTCGTATTCCAGGGCATTGAGCTTCTCCTCGGCGCCGAGGATCGTGTTCTGAAGCTCCTCGAGCTTGTCCGTCGTATACCTCTCGCCGGTCGCTAGTGTCTGCTTCCGGATGTAATAATCCGGCACCTGGTCCTTAAAGGTATTGGTAACCTCAAGGCAATAGCCGAAAATCCGGTTGTACTTTACCTTCAGCGTCTTGATTCCGGTTTTCTGACGTTCCTCTGCTTCCAGCTCTGCAAGCCATCGCTTGCCATCCGTTTTGGCATCCATATACTTGTCAGCTTCCGGATGGTATCCTTTTTTGATGAGCCCGCCATCCCGGGAGGAAACCGGAGGATCCTCTATGATGGCTTTGTCAATCAATTCGTACAGATCCTGCATCTCATCGATGCCATCCCGGATCTCCCTGGCAAGTGCGGATGTAAAGGACCTAAGCTGCTGCCGGATATCCGGAAGCATATGAAGCGACTCCTTAAAGGCAATGAGATCCCTTGGAGTTGCGGAGGTATAGCTGATTTTACCGAGAATCCGCTCAAGATCATAGATCGAGCCAAGATACTCGGACAGTTCCTCGCGGTCAATATAACGGTCGCAGAGCTCATCCACCAGATCCTGCCGGCGAGTGATCTCCTCTATGGAAATGAGCGGCTGCTCCAGGAAGCGGCGCATAAGCCGTGCGCCCATCGCGGTTTTGGTCTTGTCCAGCACCCAGAGCAGTGTCCCGCGCTTTTTCTTCTCCCGCATTGTCTCTGTAAGCTCCAGATTCCGCTGCGTCGAATTATCAATGATCATAAACTGCTGACTGGAGTAATAGCGGATATTGGAAATGTAATCTACCGAGCCCTTCTGCGTATCATAGATGTAGGACAGCGCACCGGCAGCAGAGAGCCGCGCAAGCTCCCGATCCTTAAGCCCAATCCCCTCAATGCTTGCATGGAAATGCTTTTCCAGCAGCCTTGTCGCGGTATCATCCTGGTAAACCGCATCATCCAGCTCCGTAATAATCAAATTAAAACGGTTCTTAAGCTGATCCGTATCCATTCCGGAAATCATAAAGCTATGGTTACAGACAATCTCCGCCGGAGAAAAGCGGCTGAGCTCATCCATGACATCCTTTGCCGTATTACAGGTCGTGGTCAGAAACTCACCTGTGGAAACATCTACGCTGGAAACGCCAAAGCCTGAGTCATTATAATAGATGCTCATGAGGAAATTATTTTTGCTCTCATCCAGTGCGGTTTCCGCCGTAACCGTGCCGGGGGTGATAACTCTGATAACCTCTCTTTTTACAAGTCCCTTGGCAAGCTTCGGATCCTCCACCTGCTCCCCAATGGCTACCTTATAGCCCTGGGATACGAGCCTTGCAACATAGGAATCTGCGGCATGGAAGGGAATCCCGCACATCGGCGCCCTCTCCTCAAGCCCACAGTCCTTTCCTGTCAGAACAAGATCCAGCGCCTCCGAGGCGATCTTAGCATCCTCAAAAAACATCTCATAGAAATCGCCGATGCGGTAAAAAAGGATACAATCCGGATATTCCTTTTTGGTTTCCAGATACTGTGTCATCATCGGTGACATTTTATTTTCTGCCATGGTCACTGTCTCCCCTGCTGCAAAAACCCTGAGCATAAAAGCCCTGGAAATAAACATAAGAAGTGCCTGCCCGTGAGTGAACTCCCGTCAGACACTTCCTGATCAATTCTGTAATGAACCGAAATAATAGAACCCGCGGCTCTCATCCAGCCTTACCCTAACCATTTCTCCAATGAGACTCTCCGGTCCCTCAAAATGCACGAGGATATTGTTGGAGAGACGTCCGGTAAGATAGCCCGGCTTCTCCTTGTCCGTTTCCTCCACCAGAGCCTCCATCACCTTGCCGAGATCCCGGCCTTCGTTTTCCTGTGAGCACTCCTTCACAAGCTTCAAAAGCCGCTCAAAGCGGTCCTTTACGATTTCCTCCGGCACCATATCCCATTTTGCCGCAGGTGTACCATGCCGCCGGGAGTAGATAAAGGTAAACGCCGAATCAAACCTCGCCTCTCGTACCACATCCATGGTATCCTGGAAATCCTCCTCGGTCTCCCCCGGAAATCCGACAATAATATCCGTCGTAAGGCTTACATCCGGGAGCCTGTCATGAATCTTATGCACAAGCTCCAGATAGCTCTCCTTGGTATAATGCCGGTTCATCTTAAACAGCAGTGCCGAGGAGCCCGACTGCATCGGCAGGTGAATGTGCCTTGCCACGTGCGGATTTCTCCGGATCACCTCAATCAGCTCGTCCGAGAGATCCTTGGGATTGGGTGTCATAAAGCGGACTCTCTCGATCCCCGGGATGCTAGCCACCGCATCCAAAAGTTCCGGGAATGTAATCTCCCCGGAGAGATCATTTCCGTAAGAGTCTACATTCTGCCCCAGGAGCGTGATTTCCCTGACTCCGTCCTTCACAAGCATCTCGCACTCTCTCAGAATATCTGTTGCATTACGGCTTTTTTCCCTGCCTCGTACATAAGGCACAATACAGTAGGTGCAGAAATTATTGCAGCCAAAGCTTATGTTGACGGAAGCCTTAAATTTATATTTCCGGTCAGAGGGCAGATTCTCCACGATCATAGAGCTGTCCTTCATGACCTCCACCTGCCGGTGCTTACGGATCAATACCTGATACAGAAGCTCCGCAAGCTTATAGATATTATGGGTGCCGAAAATCAGTTTTACATAGGGGTATTTTTTCTGAATGGTGGCAACCTCATCTTCCTCCTGCATCATACAGCCGGTAATACCAAGCACAAGCTCCGGATGCCGCTCATACTGATGCTTCAGCCTGCCGATCCTGCCATAGAGCTTTTCATTGGCATTTTCACGGACAGTACAGGTGGTGAATAAAATCACATCGCAGCTGTCCTCATCCTCTGTAGCAGTATACCCGCATTTCTCCAAAATGCCGAGAAGCTTCTCTCCATCCTTAGCGGACATCTGGCAGCCAATGACATTCACCTTGCAGAGTGCGCGGTAGCCCTCCTGCTTTTTTACTTCCACAAGCTCCCGCACCCGGTCCATAAAATAGTACTGGCGCTCCGGCTCCTCCATCGGTGCCACTTCACAAATATCCTTAAAATCAAAAATTGTTTCGTTCATCCTTTATTTCCTGATCTGTCCGTTTCCTGTAATTTCGTACTTGCTGGTGGTCAGCTCCTTAAGTCCCATCGGGCCTCTTGCATGCAGCTTTGCTGTGGAAATCCCGATCTCCGCTCCAAAGCCGAACTGTCCTCCATCGGTAAATCTAGTCGAGGCGTTCCAGTAAACGCAGGCCGAATCCACCTCGTTTAAAAACCTTGCAGCATGATCCGGGTTTTCTGTAATGATGCTTTCGGAATGCTTTGTCGAGTAATGATTGATATGCTGTATGGCTTCTTCCACCGAGCCTACCGTCTTGACGGAGATTTTATAGTCCAGATACTCTGTTCCAAAATCCTCTTCCGTTGCCGGCTGAATCAGCTCCTGATGTAAATCTGTTGCTGCACGCAGCACTGCAAGACTCTCCGGATCCGCATAGCAAGTCACATTCCGCTCCTGAAGCTTCCGAATGACAGGAACCAGAACCGCAGGAAGCACCGTCCGGTCCGCGACGAGAGATTCACAGGCATTGCAGACACCGATTCTCTGGGTTTTGGCATTAAAGACGATAGGAACCGCCTTGTTGACATCCGCCGTCTCATCCAGAAAAATATGGCAGTTTCCGGCACCGGTTTCGATGACCGGCACACTGGCGTTTTTTACCACCGCTTCAATCAGGCGTCGGGAGCCCCTCGGGATCAGCACATCCACACAGTCATGCATCTTCATAAAGGCCTGGGTCGTCTCATGATCCGTAGCCTCGATCAGTTGGATGGCGTTTTCGTTAAAGCCGCTGTCCTTCAGCGCCTTACGGAGAACCCCTGCGATTGCCATATTGGAGTGGATCGCGTCAGACCCTCCCTTCAGGATCACCGCATTGGAGGACTTAAACGTAAGCGCAAAGGCATCGCTCGTAACATTTGGCCGGGCTTCATAGATGATTCCGATGACACCGATCGGAACCCGCTTTTTTATGATTTTAAGACCATTGGGTCGGATATCCTCTGAGAGCACCTCACCGATCGGATCCGGAAGTCGTGTGACATCCAGGATCGCATCCGCCATGCCATCAATTCTTTCTTTATTAAGCATAAGGCGGTCCAGGATGCCCTGAGACATGCCGCTGCTTCTGCCATTGTCAAGGTCCCGCCGGTTAGCTTGAAGGATCTCATCGCAGTGCTCCCGGAGTGCCTCCGCCGCATTGGCAAGAGCACGGTTTTTATCCGACTCCGAATATTTTACAAGTGAATACGCCGCCTCTCTTGCATTCTTTCCAAGCGTTTCAAGATCTGTCATGGTTTTCCCCTCCTGCCAAAATCTCAAACATCGTATATCGTATTTCCGGTCCTTGCCAGCCTGGCTGCGGTCCAGTCTGTCCTTACCGATTCCAGATGCTGATCTTAATGACTGCCTGTTCTAAGCCCGGTCAATTTAATCCTTAATCTCAATCTGACTAAGATAACTATTAAGATTCTCCCTTACTGACGCAATATACGCCTTGCGGAGGCGCTGCTGCTCCTCCCGTTCCTCCTCTGTCAGACCCTTGGAGGTCTTGGATTTATGATAAAGCTCATTGATTCTTGAAATGTCCTCTGTTGTTACCATTGTATTTCCTTTAATTTTTTTCTAGAAATTTATTTTAATAATATTTACTTTTGAACCTCATGAAAGCGAATTTATGCAAGTCTTAAAGGTTTGAAACGATTGACTCTATAAAATCGAATATCCTTAACCTGGATTTGCGGCGAGTGGGTTCAAATATCCTCAATATATTGGATAAGGTTAAAATTCTGGTTCCTGTGTGCGGCAAAAAGCGTGCCGACATTCGCTCCCTCCACAATATCCGTAATAACATCCGCAGAGGTAAAGCGGGCAATCACCATATCTGCTCCGGAATCTGTCGCGATCCTTGCAGCAGAGAGCTTTGCGGACATGCCGCCGGTTCCCACGCGGGAGCTTGTGCCCTTGCCCATACCGAGAATCTCCTCCGTAATCACCGGTACATAGCTGATAAAGCTTGCCTCCGGGTTTTTATGCGGATCATCTGTATACATGCCGTCTATGTCCGAGAGCAGAATCAGGAGATCTGCCTGCACCACACTGGATACAATCGCAGCCAGTTGGTCGTTATCGCCGAATGTTTCCACCTCCGGGATCTCTGCGGTGGAAATCGTGTCATTTTCATTGACAACCGGGATTACTCCAAGCTTCAAAAGCTCATTAAAGGTATTGACAGTATTTTTCCGGGAAACCGGATCTATAATGACATTTTTGGTAAGCAGTAGCTGCGCGGTGTTCTGACTGTACTCTGAAAACATTTTCTGATAGGTCATCATGAGTCTTGCCTGTCCGACTGCTGCAAATGCCTGCTTCTCCGCCATGGTATCCGGACGTCTTCGGATGCCGAGGGTCTGCCGTCCTGTCGCAATGGCGCCGGACGAAACCAGGATGACATCCCGACCCTCCCCCTTAAGATCCGCAAGTACTCTTACAAGCTTCTCGATCTTGGAAAGATACAGGTCCCCGGTCTCCGGGTGGGTAATGCTGGCAGAGCCTACCTTTATGACAATTCTTTTTTTATATTTTAATGCCTTACGCTTTTCTTCACTTTCCATAGCCCACCTATGCTTCCTCGGTAATGCGTCCGTAATCTACTATTTTACAGCAAATTGTAATGCTTGACAAGTGCCTCTGCTGCCTTCATCCCGTCCATGGCAGCACTGGTAATGCCTCCTGCATAACCGGCGCCCTCCCCACAGGGGTAGATTCCCTGCAGGTTTGCCTCAAGGTTTTCGTCTCTCGGGATCCTCACCGGTGAAGAGGTTCTCGCCTCAATACCGGCAAGGATCGTATCCGGTCGGTTGAAACCGGGGATCTGATGGGCAAAGCTCTCCATTCCCTCGATGAAGCTTGCATTCACATCATTGAGACTAGCAAACGGACTGTCCTCCGTAAATTGAAATATACGTTTAAGATCTGCTTCTTGATACAAGCCGCGGAATGCCGGTGAAATGCCGATTTCCTCCGGTGGAACCTCCTCTCCGGTTTTGAAGCTGCCGTAGCGTTCCATCGGGATTTTACCGTCTGCAAGTCGATACGCTCTTGCTTCCAGTTCTCTCTGCAGCTTAAGCCCGCCCAGGGGATCGGCATCGCCATGATAGTCCTCCTTACGGATGGAAACAATAATGGCTGCGTTGGCATTTCTGCCATCTCTTGCATGGTAGCTCATACCATTGATACAAAGCCGCCCGGGCTCGGAGGAGGAATTTACAACATAGCCGCCCGGACACATGCAGAAGGAGTATACGGCTCTGCCACTCTCTGCGGTATGTGTAAGCTTATAAGCTCCAGGTCCCAGTGCCTTAAGCATTGCCTCATCCACCTTGCCATACAGCGCGTCATTGATCATCTCCTGCGGATGCTGCACCCGGAAGCCCATGGCAAAATCCTTTCCCTCCATATGAAGCCCTGCCTGAAGCAGCTCCTCATAGGTATCCCGGGAGCTGTGTCCGATTGCAAGGATGACATTCTGCTCTCCATGATACGTGAATTTTGTATGGAAGTGAAATTCGCCGCCAAGGGACTGGATCTCCTTACGGATGCCTCTCACAATGCCGACCAGCTGGTCTGTACCGACATGCGGCTTGGCATCGATCAGAATCTCCGAATCCGCACCATGCGCAATAAATTTTTCCAGTACATAACGATTGCGTCCGGATTTATCCTTGGTCAGCGTATTCAGCTTGCCATCGGAAAAGGTTCCGGCTCCACCCTCGCCGAACTGGGGATTGGATTCCGGATGGAGTGTTCCACGCTGCCAGAGATCCTCTACATCATGAATCCGCTCCTCCACTGTAGCGCCCCGCTCGTAGATGATAGGCCGGGCTCCGGCATGGGCTAGGATCAGTGCCGCAAACATACCGGCAGGTCCAAATCCTACGACGATCGGGCGGTTCTCATCCTGTTTAAAATATTCGGATGCCGGAACACCGGAAATAGAGCTGTGAAGCTCCGGCATCTGATACACCATCCGCTCTGCGATGCTTACATCCCGGTTCCGGAGTCTCCGGACAAGACCTGCCTCGTCCTTTACATCCGTCTCCAGAAGCACCGTATAGCTAAAGTAAATTTCCGGCTTTTTCCGCGCATCGATAGAGCGGCGCAGAATTTCCAGCTTCCGGATATGGCTTGCATTTATTTTAAGAATCGCAGCACTTTTGTTTCTAAGCTTCTCTGTGGGTTCAACGACGTGAAGCTTTAGCTGATTTATGCGTATCATACTGATCTTTTCTTACCCTGTCCTTCCCTGCTCTGTTTCCGGCCGCAGCCTTACCTGCGAGATATCCGCTGCTCCACGCCCACTGCAGATTATAACCTCCGCAGATTCCGTCCACATCCAGAAGCTCTCCTGCAAAATACAGTCCCGGCACCTTCCGGCTCTCCAGAGTACGCGGATTCACCTCTCTTGTGGATACTCCTCCGGCGGCACATTGCGCGTTGTCAAAGCCATTGGTGCCCGTCACCACGGTCGGAAATCCCGTGCAAAGACCGGCAAGCTTCCGAAGCTCTCCCTCCCGAAGCTCTCCGATCCTTTTATGAAGCGCGAGCCCCGACTGCTTTAACAGTACCTCCGCAAGCTTCTGATTTAAAAGACCGAGAAAAAATTGTCCCGTCTCCTTATACGACAGGCTCTCTCTCCTGCTTAAAAAAAGAGACAGCACTTCCTCCAGCGTTTTGTCAGGGAAAAAAGAAAGCTCTGCCGTTACCTTTTTTCTGTCCCGCAGACCATAAGAAGCATAACGGCTGACCTGAAAGACCGGGATCCCGGAAATACCGTATTTCACAAGCTGCAGCTCCCCCGTGTCTCTCGCCACAGCTTCCCCATTGATCCGGAGAATGACCTCTCCCCGGACTCTCACGCCGGCTAGCTTTGGATAAAACGACTCCTTACATTTCAGTGCGACAAGCGCCGGAACCGCTGGTATAAGCGTATGTCCAAGCTGCTCCGAGAGCGTATATCCGCTTCCATCCGAGCCGGATGATGGTACGGCACAGGAGCCTGCCGCAAGGATCAGACGGTCACAGATAAACGTTTTTTCTCCTGCCAGAATCGTAAAGCCATGCCCACTCGTTTTTACGGAACGCACCTTCTGTCCGGTCTCAACCCGGACAGATTGATGCGTAAGCTCATCCATAAGCGCATATACCATGGAGGACGCCTGATCCGAATAGGGATATACATAGCTCTCTCTGTAACGTGGCTCGATTCCAAGGCTTTGGAAAAAACCGAGCGTCTCCGGTACGGTAAAGCCGGACAAAACTTCACTTATAAATTCCGGATCCTTCCCCCGGTATTTCTCCAGGGTCATGTCCAGATTGGTATAATTGCATCTGCCGTTTCCGGTTGCCGAGAGCTTTTTTCCAAGTCTGGGGTTTGCTTCCAGCAGCGTGACATCCGCGCCGTGCCGGCTGGCGGAAATCGCCGCCATCATGCCCGCAGCGCCCCCGCCGATCACGATTACCTTCATATCGCTTCCTCTTTCAGCTTCCTTTGTCTAAGATAATAAAGCAACGACAAGCTGTAAAATCCTCAGGCTTTTACAAAGCGCTTGAGTCTGCCTCCCATCGGCATATTATCAAGATCCTCACGTGTAAAGGCATGCATCACAAGAAGTGCTGCAATATATATCACCACTGCAATCAGCACCGCCGGTCCGACAGAAATTGCAGAACCGATTCGTCCATTCCGGATCCCCTCCGGCAGCAGGATACGGATGCCAAAATAAACCGCATACGCTGCTGCACCCATGATCAGGGAGGCGATTGTCGGCAGTATATAAACCTTCACAATACCCTGCCGGAAATGCACATGCTTCTGGATGGCAAGCTGGTTCAGGATGCACATCAGGAGCGCAAACAGAATGTTGGACAGAACCACAGCGTAAATGCCAAATCCTGCATACATAAGTCCGATCAGGATCGCAATATGCGCAGCAAGTGAAATAAGTGCATTGCGAAGCGGCACATTGAGATGCCCAAGTCCCTGCAGGATCGCATTGGAAATGGTCGACAGGGAGAAAAATACAACTGCAAGCGATCCGATCCGGGTAAGGTTGATAAGAAGCCCTACATTTTTGCCGGGGAACAGCATCCGGCAGATCGGCGACGCCAGTACCGCCATCCCGATCGTTGCCGGTATGGCAATCAGCATGGTAAAGCGAATGGCATAGCGCACGCGGGAAACCGTATCCCGGTGATTTCCGGATGCCACCGCGCGTGTGAGGCTCGGGATCAGGGAGCTTGACAAGGCATTGGCAAGCGCCACCGGAATATTAAACAGGATATGGTACTCGCCGAAGATTCCCCATTGTGTGACAATATTCTGCGCCTGTCCCAGCGCTGTCATGACATTACCAAAAAGATAGTCGTCAATGACCGAGGAGATATTATACACCGTGCTGGAGATGAGGATCGGAAGCATCGTTGCGGCAAGCACCAGAGAGATCCTGCCGTAGCCTGCCACCCTGCTCTCATCACGTCGTACCGCCCGCTTCATCGCGGGTCTCTGGGCAAGATACAGGATTATGAAAAACAAGAGTGCCGTCAGCGCGCCTGCACCGGTGCCGATCGCTCCGCCTGCCGCACCAAATGCATAGGTATACTCCGTATCATTGTAAAGCAGATTGGCGGTCTCGCCTCTATGAAACAGGATAGAGGCCGCGAGCACGGAAATCACTGCATTGAGGATCTGCTCCAGGATCTGGGAGATTGCAGTCGGCACCATATTGCCGGAGCCCTGGAAATAGCCGCGCAGGATGCCGAGGTATGCCATAATCCAGACCGTAGGGGCCAAAGCACGCAGGGCATATTCGCAATAGGGCTTTTTGAGGAGTCCTGCAATGGCATCCGCGCCAAACCAGAGCGCAGAAAACATCAGAAATCCCATAATGGTCGCATAGACAAACGCCGCCTTGAGCACGCGCTCCGTGTTCCGATAGCTGTCCTCCGCCATATAGCCTGATACAATCCTGGAAATTGCGGTCGGCATGGAAAAGGACGACAGGATCAGAAGCAGCGTATAAATACTAAATGCGCTGGTATAATATCCGTTTCCCTCCGCGCCGATGATTGCGGTGAGCGGGACACGGTAAATCATGCCGATGATTCTTACGAGAATGCTGGCGCCCGCAAGCAAGGACCCCTGCACTACAAAGTTTGTGCTGCGGCGGCTCTGCTGCGACGATGGTCTCGTAGATCGGGATGGCTTCTGCTGCGGGGAACGCATGGGTATATGCTCTTGTCTTCCGTAATCCGAACTCCCTTGTCTTCTGCGAGGCGCGGCTTGCTGTCTTTCATGCGGTGCTCTGCTGGATGCCCGACCGGTACTCTTGCTGATGCTCATCTTGTGTAACCCTTTCCTTCCAGTATTTCTCTCTGCCGCCGCTCCATCTCAAGACGTTCTGTATCAACCATATGGTCGTAGCCAAAAAGATGCAGCATGGAATGCGCCACAAGAAAGGCAAGCTCACGTCTCTCGGCATGCCCGTATTCTCTCGCCTGACTCTCAATCCTGTCCTGATTCAGCACGATGTCTCCCAGCAGAAGCTCACCTGTGTCCGGATTAAAAAGACTCAGATCCTCCTCATCAATATCCTCAAAATCCGCCGGATGCCGGTAGGTAAGCATCGGAAAGGAAAGGACATCCGTCGGCGCATCAATCTCCCGCTGCTCCTTGTTGATTTCCTGAATGCCGGCATTGTCTGTAATAAGGACGCTTACCTCACATTCATAGGGACACTTCTCATAATCTATTGCTGCTTCAATGATTTCCCGGATGATTTTATCAAAATCAAGATCCAGCCGTTTTTCGGTTTCAAAATCTATGTTGACTGTCATATTTACTGACGCTTTCTGCGTTCGTTCCGCTTCTCTCCAAAGTCCCGCGGCGTGTGATTTTCTCTCCGCTCTGCGCGCTTTTTTTCATCCTTCTCATAGGCATTGACAATTCGCTGCACCAGGGGATGCCGCACCACATCAGCACTGGTCAGCACAGAAAAGGCAATGCCCTCGACATTTTTAAGCACCCGCATGGCATCCTCAAGTCCGGAGGCACGGTCTCCCTCAAGGTCCTTCTGCGTAAGATCTCCCGTAACAATGACCTTGGATCCAAAGCCAATACGGGTGAGAAACATCTTCATCTGTGCCGGTGTTGTGTTCTGCGCCTCATCCAGGATGATATAAGCGTTATCCAGTGTGCGTCCTCGCATATAGGCAAGCGGTGCAACTTCGATGAGGCCCTTGTCTGCATTGGTCTGATACTGCTCCGCACCCATAATGGAATACAAGGCATCATATACCGGGCGCATATACGGATCCACCTTGGACTGCAGATCTCCCGGCAGGAAGCCAAGCTTCTCGCCTGCTTCAATCGCCGGTCGTGTCAGGATAATCCTCTGCACCTCCTGCTCGCGGAATGCAGTGATCGCCATTGCCATCGCAAGATATGTTTTACCGGTACCGGCAGGTCCGACACCAAAGGTAATCATGTTATTTCTGATGGCATCCACATACTGCTTCTGTCCAAGAGTCTTGGGCTTCACCGGCTTGCCAAGCGCCGTGCGCGCAAGGACATCCTTATCAATCTCCACAATATCTGCCGTGGACTTATCACTGAAGCTCAATGAAATCGCATAATCCACATTCTGCTCCGTAATATTATTTCCTCTACGGGACAGCTCCAGCAGATTTTCAAATACCTCTCTTGCCTGCTGTGTATCCTTTTCCTCTCCGATGATTTTAATGATACCATCCCGGTCGATCACTGTAACATGGAACGAGCGCTCGATTTTCTTTAACCAGGAGTCCAGCTGTCCCAGTACATTTCTCTCATGCTCGATCGGTATATCGATCATAATTTCCGTTGCTGCCATTTTACCTCCGAAAACAACGAAAGCCCCAATTCATTGCTGAATCAGGGCTATTTCAATCATGTTGAATTGATATTAGTTGAACTTACGCTTTCTGGCTGCTTCAGACTTTTTCTTACGTCTTACAGACGGCTTCTCGTAATGTTCTCTCTTGCGGATTTCCTGCTGGATACCTGCCTTAGCGCAGTTTCTCTTGAATCTGCGTAAAGCGCTGTCCAGAGATTCGTTTTCCTTTACGATAACATTAGACATGCTTAGACCCCAAACCTCCCTTCGGGTGCAAACTGAATTTTATTATAGCATACAACAGCGTTACGTCAAGAGCGGATTTTATTTTTTCATCGCCGAAGTGGATTTTTGCTGTTGTCTTTTACTAAGGCTTCTCCGCTCCTGCGGCAGCTCTTTTACAGTAATATTACTGTAAAGTCCCAACAGGAGCTTTAGATTTACGACAGACAGGCTCAGCCCTGAAGCTGTGCTTCCGCCACCTCTCTTGCCTTTACGAGGGCATCCTTGATACCGGCTGCGTTTTTACCTCCCGCCTGTGCCATGTTAGGACGTCCACCGCCGCCACCGCCGACAAGCGGAGCAACCTGCTTGATCAGGTTTCCGGCATGCGCACCCTTTTTAAGCGCGGCATCCGTAGCCATTGCAACCATGGATACCTTACCATCCTGGTCCGAAATCAAGAGGACAACGCCATCACCGAGCTTTGTCTTAAGATCGTCTCCAAGATTACGAAGCTCATTCATATCCACACCGGATACATGTGCAGCAAGGAACTTGACTCCGTTGATTTCAACCGTCTGGTCCATGACATTACCAAGTGCGGATTTTGCCTCCTTGCTCTTAAGCGCGTCATTTTCATTTTTAAGCTCCTTCACTTCCTTCTGGAGCGTACGGATATGATCAGCAAGAGTTGCAGGTGTTGCCTTGACAAGGTCGGAAGCTTCCATGATCTGCTTTTCCAGCTTGTCATAATATGCACGCACATTATCTCCGGTCAATGCCTCGATACGTCTGACACCGGCAGCAACACCGCTCTCGGACAGAATCTTAAACTGTCCGATCTGGAGTGTGTTCTTAACATGCGTACCGCCGCAGAGCTCTGTGGAGAAATCTCCCATCCGGACTACCCGTACCTTGGAGCCGTACTTCTCTCCAAACAGTGCCATGGCTCCGGTCTTCTTGGCATCCTCGAGGCTCATCACTTCTGTCGTTACAGGGAGTGCCTCCTGGATTTTTTCATTCACAAGGTTTTCAACCTTTTTAAGCTCCTCACTGGTCATTGCCTGGAAATGAGAGAAGTCAAATCTGGTTCTGCCGGCATCCTGATATGAGCCTGCCTGCTCTACATGAGAGCCAAGAACCTCGCGCAGTGCCTTCTGCAGGAGATGCGTTGCCGAGTGGTTGCGGCAGATCGCCATACGGTTCTGCGTGTCCACCTTAAGCGTTACATGGTCGTGGAGCTTGAGCATGCCCTTCCGCATTACACCGATATGCGCAATCTTGTTTCCTGCGACATGCTCTGTTGATGTTACTTCAAACACAGCAGCGCCTTTACCAAGCGCGGCGCCCTCATCGGCATCGTCCGATCCCATAAGGATCAGACCCTTGTCGCCGACCTGTCCGCCCATGGTGCCGTAAAACGGTGTTTCCGAAGTAATGATTGCTCCGTTCTCGCCATCACTCAATGCTTCTACCACTGCATCCTCATCCCCGGAATCTCCGGATGCAAGGGAAACCATCGCCACGATCTCAGATTCTGCAGTTGTCTTATCATATCCGATAAATGTGCTGCTTAAAGCCGGATCCAGCGCATCATAAACCGTAGCGGCATGTCCGCTGTAATCTGCCATCTTACCGGACGCAAGACGATCCTTCCGGGCTGCCTTTTTCTGATTTTCCATAGCGGCACGGAAGCCTGCTTCATCTACAGAGAAGCCTCTCTCCTCCAGGATCTCCTTGGTGTTGTCCAGAGGGAAGCCGTAGGTGTCATACAGCTTAAAGGCATCCTCGCCTGAGAGCTCCTTACGGCCTTCTGTGCTTAAGCTCTTTTCCATCTGCTCAAGGATATCCATACCCTGCTCATAGGTTTTTTCAAATTTTTCTTCCTCGGCAAGGATGACGCTCAGGATAAAATCACGTTTTTCCTCAAGCTCCGGATAACCGTCCTTGGAACCGTCAATTACATTTTTAGCAAGTGTTGTCAGGAAAGAGCCTTTAATTCCAAGCTTTCTGCCATGACGTACGGCGCGGCGGATGATACGGCGGAGTACATAGCCTCTGCCGTTGTTGGATGGCATGATTCCATCAGAAATCATAAAGGTCATGGCTCTCGCATGATCTGTCATGATACGTACCGATACATCGGACTCTTCCGTACCCGGCTTTTCATAGCCGATGCCGCCTGCCATCTGACAGATAAGATCGCGGAGGCTTTTTAAGGTATCCACATCAAAGATGGATCCTACATCCTGTACCGCAACCGCAAGTCTCTCAAGGCCCATACCAGTATCAATGTTTTTCTGCGCAAGGTCGGTATAATGCCCCTCTCCATCATTGTTAAACTGGGAAAAAACAACATTCCAGACTTCCATAAAGCGGTCGCCCTCGCCGCCCATGACATCCTCCGGGCCATTGCCGTATTTCTCTCCACGGTCATAATAGATCTCTGTACAGGGACCACAGGGACCGGAGCCATGCTCCCAGAAGTTGTCCTCCTTACCGAACTTGTAGATATGATCCGCAGGGATATGCATGTCATTGAGCCAGATATTGTAAGCCTCGTCATCATCCACATAGACAGACGGATACAACCGATCCGGATCCAGACCAACACGCTCTGTCAGAAACTCCCATGCCCACGGAATCGCCTCTTTTTTGAAATAATCGCCAAAGGAGAAGTTGCCAAGCATTTCAAAGAAGGTTCCGTGCCGTGCCGTTTTACCTACATTCTCCAGATCACCCGTACGGATACACTTCTGACATGTAGTAACCCTCCTTCTCGGTGGGATTTCCTGTCCGGTAAACCATGGCTTCATCGGCGCCATACCGGAATTGATAATCAGCAGTGAATTATCATTGTGAGGAACCAGCGAAAAGCTGTTAAGGCGTAAGCATCCCTTCTCCTCAAAATAAGAGAGAAACAGCTCACGCAATTCGTTTACACCTCTGTACTGCATTGTAATAAATCTCCTTAGTATACAATATATACAATATGCCTTTTAATATTGACATTAACTTGATGACTATAACACAAGTCCCCATGATTTACAAGAAAGCTTTGTAATCTTTGAGGAGGTCATAGCATCTTAAACGGGTAAGCTCGGCATATTTACGGAGGTAATCCAGGTTTTCTGTCATGCCGCTTTTTGTATTGCTGATTTCCTTCATTGCCTCAAGATTTCTGGATTGCAGAAATTCTTTTTCCGACTCATGAAATGCATCTTTCTCCGACTCCTCAAGATGGCTTGTAATGACATTGGAAATCCGATTCAGCTCCTGATTCCAAAGCTCTGCGATCCTCTCATACTTATCCCGTGTGGAAATCCCCCGGTTTCCATTAAGATAGGCAGTGATTTGTCCGTCAAGCTCCTGAAGCTCCGTTGTGAGATCCTGAAGCGTCGCTGCATCCCTGGTATCCTCGGATGATGCAGGATCCTCCGGAATAATCAATTGCTCCAGAGTTTCCTCCGGAGCAGCATCTGCTTCCGATGCAATTTCATAAGCCTTAAGCTTCCGGTCAAGATAAATCCGGAAGCTCAGGGTAAAAACGACGGTAAATGTCAATAGCCCCAGAATCAGAAGACACATCCGTTTTGATATAAATTTCAATCTGTAACTCCTGCTTAGCGCATCCACTTGTTATAGAGATTCAGAATCTGATCCGTAAACTTATTAAGATCCTTGTTGGCGCCTCCGTAGTTTGCCTTAACCGCAGCTTCCAGCTTACGGTACGCAGACAGCAGTCTCTCGAATGCTGTATCGCTTGACTTCTTACGCCGCTTGGCAAGTCCGGTGGAGGCTTCTGCGATGCCCTCCGGCAGTTCCTTCACAAACGGCACCGGAGCTGCCACATAAATCCAGCGGTCGGCTGCAAGATCAAAGATCGAACCAGAGTACGGACAATCCACCGTATCTCCCGTCTTGTCTGTGATCAGCTGCGCAAGCGTCTTCATCGAGTCATCATCTCCATGCACAAGGAAAACCCGTTCCGGTTTCTTTTCATACGCAGAGATCCAGTCCAGAAGCCCCTTTTGATCGGCATGTGAGGACATGTCCGGCATCGTTGCAATCTCTGCCTTTACCGCAATTTCCTCTCCAAACAGCTTGATGTACTCGGCACCGTCCAGAAGCACTCTGCCGAGTGTACCTTCTGCCTGATACCCGGCAAAGACAATAGTACTCTCCGGTCTCCATACATTGTACTTGATATGGTGACGGATTCTGCCGGCGTCGCACATACCGGATGCCGATATAATGACCTTGGGTGTTTCATCATAGTTGATTGCCTTGGATTCATCCAGTGTAATCGACAGGTTCAGCCCCGGGAAGAAAATCGGGTTGATACCCTTTTCCACGCATTTCCGGGTTTCTTCATCATAGCAGTCCTTAAGATTTTGTGAGAACACATGTGTAGCATCCACAGCAAGCGGACTATCTACATATACAGGGAATCCATCATGTCCGTGGATCAAATGCTCCTGCTTGATAATCCGGTAAAGATACAGAAGCTCCTGTGTTCTGCCCACTGCAAAAGATGGAATAACCACATTTCCGCCTCTGTCCAGCGTCCTCTGCGTAATGGACACGAGATCCTTGAGATGATCCGTACTGTTATCATGCAGACGATCTCCGTAGGTGGACTCCATAATGACATAATCCGCATCCTTTATATACTGCGGGTCACGGATCAACGGCTTATTGAAGTTTCCGATATCTCCGGAAAATACCAGTTTTTTATCAACGCCATCCTCATGGATAAATACTTCAATGGAAGCAGAGCCCAGGAGATGTCCTGCATCAATAAATCTTACCTTGATGCCATCTGCGAGCTCGATCATTTCATTGTAATTCACTCCACGGAACTGATCCAGGACATTGGACGCATCATTAAGATCATAGATTGGAGCCACATCCTCCTTGCCGGCGCGTCTTCCCTTCCGGTTCCGGTACTCTGCCTCCTGCATCTGGATATGCGCACTGTCACGCAGCATGATATCTGCCAGCGCCTTTGTTGCACGCGTTGTGACGATGGTTCCGGTAAAGCCGTTTTTATAGGCATACGGCAGCATCCCGGAGTGATCGATATGTGCATGCGTCAATAAAATGTAGTCAAGCTGTGAGAACTTTATCGGGAGCTCCGCATTTTCATAATGGTTTGCGCCCTGCTCCATACCACAGTCGATTGCAATATTCAATCCGCAGGCCTCCAAAAGATGCAATGATCCGGTTACCTCATGATCCGCACCGATAAACGTGAGCTTCATACTTCCTCCTTTTCCCGTTGATTTTTTAATTTATTTCACTACAGGAAAACCCTAACGGATCCTCTCTGCAAAATGTTTCTGTTTACACCAATTCCAAATCAAAATCCATAACAAAAAATTATGGATGCAAAAAGAACCTTGCTGATTCTATTATATCAGCGAGGTTCCTCTTTATCCATACATTGTTTATAAGTCTTGCATTTAAAAGCTTCTAGCGTCTGAAAGTTTCTGAACCAAAGCATTCTGAATACAAGCTTCTGTATTTAAACTGTAAATTCTTTAAAAGCATACATACTAAAGCGTCTTTGATTACTCGGACAGATATGCTGCCTTAACCTTAGGATCATTGGCAAGATCATGTGCCGTACCTTCAATGGTGATTTTACCAGTCTCAAGTACATACGCACGGTCAGCGATGGCTAGTGCCTTGTTGGCATTCTGCTCAACCAGAAGTACCGTAACACCGGACTCGTGTATCTTTTCAATGATATTGAAAATCTCATTTACATAAATCGGAGAGAGACCCATGGATGGCTCATCCATAACGATCATCTGCGGATGGCTCATAAGTGCCCGCCCCATGGCAAGCATCTGCTGTTCACCACCTGACAACGTACCGGCAACCTGGTTCTTTCTCTCCTCAAGTCTCGGGAAGTGGTGATATACCGTGTTGAGTGTTTCCTCTATTTCCGCCTTGTCTTTTCTGGTATATGCTCCCAGCATCAGGTTCTGAAGTACCGTAAGCGTTGCAAAAACACGTCTGCCCTCCGGTACATGCGCAAGACCCATACCTACAAGCTCATGTCCCGGAATATGTGTAATGTCCTTGCCATTATACGTGATCTTACCGGATCTTGACGGGATCAGTCCGGTGATCGTCTGCAACGTAGTAGTCTTGCCGGCGCCGTTGGCACCAATCAGTGTAACAATTTCACCCTGATCTACATGAAAGGAAATCCCCTTAAGAGCATGAATTACACCATAATATACATTTAAGTCCTGGACATCCAGTAATGTGCTCATTCTGTTTCCTCCTTAATCGCCGAGATAAGCCTTGATGACAGCCGGATCGTGCAGTACCTGAGAGGTTTCTCCCTGCTTCAGAACCTGTCCGAAATTCAGAACCGTAAGCCGGTCGCAGATACCCGAAACAAGCTTCATGTCGTGCTCTATGAGCAGGATCGTCATATCAAACTGATCTCTGACAAGACGAATCGTCCGCATGAGTTCCTCGGTCTCATTAGGATTCATACCTGCAGCAGGCTCATCCAGAAGAAGCAGCTTTGGCTCTGTTGCCAGAGCTCTGGCGATTTCCAGCTTACGCTGCTGACCATACGGCAGATTGGATGCCTTATAATCCTTGAAATCTTCCAGTTCAAATACACTCAGAAGCTTCATGGCTTCCTCATTCATCGCCTTTTCTGTTTTGTAATACTTCGGCGTACGTAAAATTCCATCCAGCGTAGAATAAACATAATGGTTGTGCAAGCCGGCTTTTACATTATCAAGCACGGAAAGCTGTGAAAACAGACGAATATTCTGGAAGGTTCTGGCAATTCCCTTTTTATTGATATCCACCGGATTGAGGCCTGTGATATTGTTGCCATCCAGGATGACCTGTCCTGTCGTCGGCTTATACACACCTGTAAGCAGGTTAAATACCGTGGTCTTGCCTGCTCCGTTAGGACCAATCAGACCATAAAGCTCGTTTTTTTCAATCTGAACACTGAAATTATCTACAGCCTTGAGACCTCCGAAGGAAATGCCCAGGCTCTGAACATCGAGTAGTGACATATTATCTGGTCTCCTTTCCGTCCTCTGCCGGATGCTTTGTAAAACGGTAGAATACTCTCTCACGCAGCTGGATCAAAGCCGGTGCAGAGGTAAACAGCATCATAAGGATCAGTACAACTGCATAAATCAGCATACGGTAGTCGTTAAGGCCTCTCAGTACCTCCGGAAGCAGTGTCAGAATCACAGCCGCAATGACAGAGCCTCTGATGTTTCCGATGCCTCCCATTACAACAAAGACAAGGATCATAATCGACTGGTTATAGCCGAAGTTCTTGGGCAGCGCCTGCAGTGAGCTCAGGTTGTGCGCATAGAGTACACCTCCGACACCTGCGATTGCAGCGGAAATGGTAAATGCCAGTGTCTTATACTCTGTAACATTAAGACCGATGGACTCAGCCGCGATCCGGTTATCACGAATCGCCATGATTGCTCTTCCTGTTCTCGAGTTTACAAGATGAAGAACGATAAAAAGAGAAATCAAAAGCAGGATCACCCCGATGGTAAAGTTTGACATCTTGGGGTTACCGGTAATTCCCTGTGCTCCCTTGATGATCACGGTACCACCCTTTTCCAGACCGAGTGCCATATTATCCTTAAGGGAGAAATGCGGCCCATGGCTGTCAACGCCAAAATACAGGGCATTGATAAGGTTCTTTATGATCTCACCAAAAGCAAGCGTTACAATGGCAAGGTAGTCTCCTTTTAAACGAAGGACGGGGATACTGATCAGAAATCCAAACAAAGCAGCGACAGCCGCGCCGATCAGAATTGCAATGATGAAGCGAAGCATCTCCGGCATTGCAGAATCCTTCATCAGCATGGACCAGGTTGCAGATGAAAACGCACCGAGGCACATAAATCCTGCATGTCCGAGAGACAGCTCTCCAGAGATACCAACTACCAGATTCAGGCTGACTGCCATAATACTGTAAATACAGAGCGGTACCAGAAGTCCTTTAAACAGAGAGCTTACATTTCCGGTCTTAAGCAGAATTTCAATGATCACGTAGACAAGTATAATCATGCCATAGGTGACAAAATTGCTTTTAAACATCGAGGATTTTGCGGATTTTGTTTTCATACCTGTGTCACACTTTCTCCATGATCTTTTTGCCAAGGATACCTGTCGGTTTAACCAGCAAAACAATGATCAATACTGAAAATACAATTGCATCAGAAAGCTTGGAGGAAATGTATGCTTTGGAAAGGTTCTCCAGCACGCCAAGGATAATGCCTCCAACAAAGGCTCCCGGGATCGATCCGATGCCTCCAAGTACGGCTGCAACAAATGCCTTGATACCGGGCATTGCTCCGGTGGTCGGTGTAAGCGTCGGATAAGCCGAGCAGAGAAGCACTCCGGCGATCGCAGCAAGTGCAGAACCAATGGCAAATGTGAGTGAAATAGTAGCATTAACATTCACGCCCATAAGCGTAGCTGCTCCTTTATCCTCGGACACTGCCAGCATCGCCTGACCGGCTTTGGTTTTATTAATGAATGTAACAAGTCCTGCTACAATCACGATGCAGACCACAATCGTCACAATTGTTTCACCGGAAATTGTCAATGCACCATTGGCAAAATGGAGCGGCTGGATCGGGACAAAGGATGTAAAGCTTTTGGGGTTGGCTCCGAAAATCAGCAGCGCCAGGTTTTGTAACAGATAGGAAACACCAATAGCGGTAATCAGTACGGAAAGGGAATTTGCCTGCCGCAGCGGTTTATAGGCAACTCGCTCAATAACAATGCCGAGTACCGTACATACCACGATGGAAATCAGTGTAGCTACCGGAATCGGAAGACCAAGGGAGTTAAATGCAATAAATGCAGCATACCCGCCGACCATCAGGATATCGCCATGTGCAAAATTGAGCATTTTGGCAATGCCATACACCATCGTGTAGCCCAGAGCTATGATTGCATAGACAGATCCAAGGCTTACACCACTCAGCAAATAGGAAATGAAGCTCATCATCTCTTTTACCTTACCTCTCGTGCTTCTTAAAACTTACAAAGCCGGACTCATATCTAATCCGGGTGAATCTTTAAACAATAAAGGGCTGCTTATACAAGCAACCCTTTATGCTCTCATTAATAATAGCGTTTTTCCGGAAATAATACAAATAAAAATATATTATTCAGCAGAAACGTAAGCGCCGTCCTTGATAACAACAGCCTTCGGCTCCTTATCAACATCGCCTTTCTCATCCCAAGTCATGCCGGAACCTGTGATACCATCAAACTTAAGGGTCTTCATCTGCTCTTCCATTGCTGTACCGATCTCATCTACGGACATATCCGGAGTGATGTTGGCAGCCTCTGCAGCAGCCTTTACGATATATGCAGCATCATAAGCATCTGCAGCAAACTGGATCGGGGTCTCATTATATGCAGCCTTGTACTTTGTAACAAAGTTTACGGTTGCATCATCCTTGGCATCTGCAGCAAACGGTGTCAGAAGCATCAGACCTTCGGCAAGCTTGGTATCAAAGTTGTCAACATTAAGGATTCCATCCATACCATCACAGCCAAAGAACTTAGGAGCAAATCCCATGGTGTTGGCCTGTGTAAGTACCAGAGCAGCCTCTGTATAATAGAACGGAAGGAATACAAGCTCTGCACCGGCATCCTTCATCTTCTGGAGCTGTGTGGAGAAGTCCTTATTGGAATCAGCAGTGAACTGCTCATCTGCAACAATCTCAAGTCCCTGATTTGGAGCTTCCTCAACAAAGGCATCATGAATACCGGAAGAGTAAACATCGGATGAATCATAGATGATACCGATCTTGGTAGCCAGCTGATGTTTACCGATATACTCTGCGGACTTTGTGCCCTGTGCCGGATCGGAGAAGCATACACGGTATACATTCTTAGGTGCGGTACAATCAACTGCAGAACCTGACGGAGAAATCAGGAACATGTTATCATTCTCGGATTCTGTACCAACGGCAATGGTCGGAGCAGAGGTTGTAGGTCCGATCAGCATCTGCATACCCTGATCCTTCAGAGAGTTGTATGCATTGATTGCCTTCTCCTGATCATGCTCATCATCAGCGGTGATATACTTTACCTTGTATCCGTTGATACCGCCCTTTTCATTGATTTCATCAAGAGCAACCTTGGCACCATTAACAACGGCATTACCATAAACAGCTGCAGCACCGGTCAGAGGACCCTGTCCGCCGATGATCCACTCTTTATCAGAAGATGCAGCATCACCTGCAGCAGCAGTTGTTTCTGCACCCGCAGCAGCGGAAGAAGCAGCTTCTGAAGCAGCAGTTGTTTCTACACCTGCAGCAGCGGTTGTAGCATTAGGTGTGGAAGAAGATCCACAAGCAGCGAGTGACATAACCATGGCGCCAGCCATAACAGCACTTAATACTTTCTTCATAATTTATATCCTCCTCGTTTTATCCTGAAATATTCCGAAATGAATGTTAACGGATAAAACTTTGAGTAGATTATATGAGACACAGGAATGAAAGTCAATTCTTATATAACATAAAATATGTATTTTGAGTATTAATATATCTACAAATTATAGTAGTTATAATCAGTAGTGATTGTATGTTGTTTTACTCTCCCGTTTTCCTTCATGCATTTAAGGCATTTCAAATTTAAGAGCGGAATGCTCTGTCCTGCGATCACGCATCATCAGATCCTGAACGGCATCCTTTACCGGCTTTCCTTCAAACAAAATCCGGTTGACCTCCTCCACAATCGGCATCTGGACCTGATACTTCTCTGCAAGCTCCTTACCGGACTTCGCCGCATATACGCCTTCTACAACCTGACCGACCTCCTGCATGGCTTCCTGCGCTGTTTTACCCTGCCCGATCAAAATGCCCGCTCTCCTGTTCCGGGAATGCATCGAAGCACAAGTAACCACAAGATCTCCGATGCCGCTGAGTCCGGCAAAGGTTTCCGCTTTCCCGCCCATTTTGATTCCAAGCCGGGTAATTTCCGCAATTCCTCTTGTAATTAATGCTGCCTTGGAGTTGTCTCCATATCCAATCCCATCCGCGATGCCTGCTGCAAGTGCGATTACATTTTTGAGCGCACCTCCGATCTCGATTCCCTTTAGATCCGGGCTGATGTAGACACGAAAGTATGGACTCATAAACACATCCTGAATCGTTTTAGCTATGTGCTCCCGATGTGCACCGGCTACAATGGTGGTCGGTAAGGCACGCGCCACCTCCTCTGCATGAGAGGGTCCGGAAAGAACCGCCGCATCTACCCCGGGAATTTCCGACTCAATGATCTCTGTCATGGTCATAAGACTCCCGGATTCAATTCCCTTGGCAACGTCTACAACAATCTGTCCGGGCTTCACATAGGAAGCGATCTCTCTGGCGGTTGAACGAATGTAAGGAGATGCAACCGCCAGCACCAGGAGGTCACTTTCCACAACAGTATTCACGAGATCCATGGTGATGGTTACATTCGCAGGGATCACCGCACCTGGCAAATTTTTATGGGACCGTTTTGTCCTGAGCCAGTCGGCGTCCTCCTGTCCCCGGGTGCGAAGCATCACCTGATGCCCGTTATGGGCAAGTACCATGGCAAGCGCCGTCCCCCAGGTTCCGGCTCCAATGACTCCGATCTTCATACAAGCACCTCATTTTCCTTTAATAATTAGCCCATTAGCCGCAGCTTACTTTTTACCGCCACTGCTGAGTTTGTTTTCCCTGCCCTGCATCAGACGAACCAGATTGGAACGGTGCTGAAAGATCCCAAGCGCTGCTACGACAAAGACAATCATGCACACCTCAGGATAAATCTGCATGGAAAAAGGAAGCCATCCTGTCCTTCCAAGTATAAGTGTAGACAGAAAAAACGCTGACATACCAATTATGGATCCAAGACTTACATATCTTGTCACGGCAACAATCAGGACAAACATTGTAAGCAAAATGATTGCGAGCCGCCAGTCAAAGGCAATGATCAGCGCTCCTGTACATGCAACCCCCTTTCCGCCATGCAGCTTTGGGATGCAGGTAAAATCATGTCCGAGGATTGCTCCAAGACCGGTGTACAGAGTAATTAATGTACTTTCATCCTCCGAAAGCGGCTTCCAAAGCATGTGCAAAATCAGGATCGGCAAAATCGTTTTAGCGATGTCCATCAGCAGCACAGTACAACCGGCTCTCTTCCCCAGTGTACGGAGAATGTTGGTGCTGCCGGGATTGCCGGATCCCTCTTTAAAGATGTCCACACCCTGGGATTTTGCATACAAATAGCCATTAGGGATGTTTCCAAACGCATATCCTATCAGAAGTGCAAGGACGATATGGCTAAGCTCCATCAGATTTCCTCTCCTTCTCCTCTTTCACGGATAATAAACTTGATCGGCGTACCATGGAAGCCAAATGCTTCACGGATCTGGTTTTCGATATAACGGGTATAAGAAAAATGCATCAGCTCCCGATCGTTTACAAAAATCACAAAGGTTGGTGGTTCGACACCGGTCTGGGTAATGTAAAAGAGCTTGAGGCGCTTGCCCTTGTCGGAAGGCGGCTGCTTCATGGCTACGGCTTTGGTCATAATCTCATTCAGCACGCCGGTTTTGATCCGGAGCGTCTGACTCTGACGGATCTGCTCAATCATACCAAAAATATTGTTGAGACGCTGTCCTGTCACTGCAGAGATAAAAAGATACTCCGCATACGGCATGTAAGAAAATTTCTCCATCAGCTTCTCGGTAAACTCCTTCATGGTTTTGTCATTTTTTTCAATGGCATCCCACTTATTGACAGCAATAATGACTCCCTTACCGGACTCATGCGCAATCCCCGCGATTCTTGCGTCTCCTTCCGTAATTCCCTGCGTAGCATCAATCAAAACGATACAGATATCCGCACGATCTACCGCAGCAACGGTACGAATGACCGAATATCTCTCAATGTCATCCTCAATCTTACCCTTACGGCGCAGTCCTGCAGTGTCAATAAATACATAATGCTGTCCATCATGTACAATCTCCGTATCAATGGCATCCCGGGTTGTACCGGCAATATCCGACACAATCACTCGATTCTGTCCGAGCAGCTTATTAATGAGAGAACTCTTACCGACATTGGGCTTTCCAATCAGCGCTACCTTGACGGCATCATCTTCCTCCTCTTCCTCTGCCTCCAACGGGAAATGCTTGACAACCTCATCCAGCATGTCACCGATTCCAAGCTGATTGACAGAAGATACACCAAACGGATCTCCCAGTCCCAGATTGTAAAATTCATAGATATCATTGCCGAATTTCTGGAAGCTGTCCACTTTATTGACGCAAAGTACAACTGGCTTATGAGATTTCCGTAGCATATCGGCAACCTCATAATCTGCGTCTACAACGCCGGACTTCACATCCGTAACAAAAATGATCACATCTGCCGTATCAATGGCAAGCTGTGCCTGCGTACGCATCTGCTTCAAAATCACATCATTGGAGTCCGGCTCGATACCACCGGTATCCACCAGAGTAAATTCATTGTGCAGCCACTCTGCGTCCGCATAAATACGGTCTCTTGTAACACCGGGAGTGTCCTTCACGATAGAAATCTGCTTACCGGCGATAGCATTAAACAGTGTTGATTTTCCTACATTAGGGCGGCCAACCACCGCAACAATCACTTTTCTCATATACTAAAGCGTTCTCTCCTCAAGGGCATACAGCCCGCATTTTTAAAATCAGCCAATTTATTTTAGCATGATACGATGGATAAGGCAATCCGTTGTACTTCGGGCTGTTCCTGCCTGTTACAGTCCTGCTGCAGCAAGGGGGACCTCCTCTACAGATAACAAAACAGGGAGGCGGTCAAAAGACCGTCTCCCCTAAGGAAAATCTTAAAGCAAGAATCAATTGTTGTAGAGGTCATTGAGCTTCTTGAGATGCTCATAACGCTCCTGAGCTTCCATCTGGTTCTTCTCGTCCAGAGCCTTAGCTCTCTCCGGGTTCTTGAGTCCAAGTGAAAGGTAACGAACCTCACCCTTAAGGAACTCCTGGTAGCCAGTGTAATCCGGCTCCTTGGAATCCAGAGTAAACTTCTTGTCACCGCCGTTCGGGTTGAACCGGAAGTTGTTCCAGTATCCGGACTGAAGTGCAAGCTTCTCCTCGGTCATAGCCTTAGCCATGCCCTTCTTGATACCATGGTTGATACATGGAGCATACGCAATGATCAGAGATGGTCCCGGATAAGCCTCAGCCTCAGCGATGGCCTTAACTGTCTGCTGCATATCGCCGCCCATATTAACATGAGCTACATATACATAACCATAGGACATTGCAATACCTGCAAGATCCTTCTTCTTGGTTTCCTTACCAGCAGCAGCGAACTGAGCAACCGCACCTGACGGAGTAGCCTTGGAGGACTGTCCACCTGTGTTGGAGTAAACCTCAGTATCAAATACCATTACGTTGATATCCTTGCCGGAAGCAAGTACATGGTCAAGTCCGCCAAATCCGATATCATAAGCCCATCCATCACCACCGAAGATCCACTGGCTCTTCTTAGCAAGGAAGTCTTTATTCTTTACAAGATCCTTGGACAGATCATCTGTCTTATCAGCAAGAGCTGCAAGAAGCTTATCTGTAGCTGCACCGTTAGCAGCGCCAACTGCAAATGTATCAAGCCACTCCTGAGCAACTTCCTTAACGGAAGCATCGGTCTCAGCAAGCTTCTCAACTTCCTTCTTCAGTCTGCCGCGGATTGCGTTCTGAGCAAGCAGCATACCATATCCGAACTCAGCGTTATCCTCAAACAGTGAGTTGTCCCAAGCCGGGCCCTGTCCCTTGGCATTGACTGTGTACGGTGTAGAAGGTGAAGAGTTACCCCAGATAGAGGAGCATCCAGTTGCGTTAGCGATGTACATTCTGTTACCGAACAGCTGTGTGATCAGCTTAGCATACGGAGTCTCACCACATCCAGGACAAGCGCCGGAGAACTCAAGCAGCGGCTGCTTGAACTGTGAACCCTTAACAGATACTTCCTTGAACTTAGCAACAACGTCATCCTTAACAGGAAGCTTAACTGCATAGTCAAAGTACTTCTGTCTGTCGAGCTCATCGGCGATCGGCTTCATTGTAAGAGCCTTCTCACCCTTCATACCAGGACATGTGTTAGCGCAGGATCCGCATCCGGTACAATCCAGAACAGAAACCTTAATGCCGAACTTATATCCAGCCATACCATTGAGTGGCTTAAACTGATCTCCCTCAGGAGCCTGAGCTGCTTCAGCATCTGTATAAGCAAACGGACGAATTGCAGCGTGCGGACATACATAGGAGCAGAAGTTACACTCGATACAGTTATCCGGATTCCACTGAGGAACATTAACCGCAATGCCTCTTTTCTCATATGCTGCAGTTCCGGAAGGTGTAGAACCATCTACATAGTCCTTGAAAGCAGATACTGGAAGGCCATTACCCTCCTGAGCAGATACAGCGTTCTGAATGTTGTTGACGAAGTCAAGTACATCCTTAGCGCCCTCGGTCTTATCCTTGAACTCAAGACCCTCATCCTGTGCATTAGCCCAGTCAGCCGGGATCTCAACCTTCTCAAATGCGTTAGCGCCGGCATCAATTGCTGCCCAGTTCTTTTCAACGACATCCTGTCCCTTACGGCCGTATGTCTTCTGTGCAGCTTCCTTCATGAGACGGTTAGCCTCTTCCTTAGGAATGATACCTGTCAGAGTAAAGAATGCGGACTGAAGAATGGTGTTGATACGTGTCGGGCCCATGCCTGTCTCAATACCAATCTTTACACCGTTGATGATGTAGAAATTGATCTTGTGATCATACATGTACTTCTTAACCTGTCCAGGGATATGCTCACCGATTTCATCCTTGGTCCATACGCAGTTCAGAAGGAACGTACCGCCATCTACAAGCTCCTGAACCATGTTGAACTTGGTCATGTAAGCAGGATTATGGCAGGCAACGAAGTTTGCTCTGTGGATCAGGTAAGTTGACTTGATCGGCTTCTTACCAAATCTCAGGTGAGACATGGTTACACCACCGGACTTCTTGGAGTCATAGTCAAAATAAGCCTGAGCGTACATATCGGTATTATCGCCGATGATCTTGATGGAGTTCTTGTTAGCACCTACGGTACCATCTGCACCAAGACCCCAGAACTTGCAGTTAACAGTGCCTTCCGGAGTAGTAACAAGAGCCGGACCGGTTGTAAGAGAAAGATGTGTTACATCATCATCAATACCGATGGTGAATCTCTTCTTATCTACGTTGTCATAAACAGCAACGATCTGTGCCGGAGTTGTATCCTTGGAACCAAGACCATAACGTCCGGAAAGAACGGTTGCATTCTGGAACTCTGTGCCCTGCAGAGCAGCGACTACATCGAGATACAGCGGCTCACCGATGGAACCAGGCTCCTTGGTTCTGTCAAGAACAGAAATCACCTTGGTTGTCTTTGGCAGAGCAGCTACAAAAGCGTCCTTGGAGAACGGTCTGTAAAGTCTTACCTTTACAACGCCGACCTTAGCGCCGGAATTCTTTACCATGTAGTCGATGGTCTCCTCAATGGTATCATTGACAGAACCCATAGCAACGATTACATGCTCCGCATCCTCTGCGCCATAGTAATTGAAGAGCTTATAGTCTGTACCGATCTTGGCATTAACCTTATCCATGTACTCCTGAACAATAGCAGGAAGTGCATCATAGTATGGGTTGCATGCCTCACGAGCCTGGAAAAATACATCCGGGTTCTGTGCAGAGCCTCTCTCAACCGGATGATTCGGGTTAAGTGCATGTGCTCTGAACTCATCAATATACTGCCAGTCTACAAGGTCCTTAAGATCCTCGTAGTCCCACTCCTCAATCTTCTGAATCTCATGAGAAGTTCTGAAACCATCAAAGAAGTTGATGAATGGAATCTTTCCCTTAAGTGCAGCAAGGTGAGCTACCGGAGTAAGATCCATAACCTCCTGTACAGAAGACTCACAGAGCATTGCAGCACCGGTCTGACGGCAAGCCATAACATCAGAGTGATCGCCGAAGATGTTCAGTGCGTGTGTGGCAACGCAACGAGCTGATACATCAAATACACCAGGAAGCTGCTCACCAGCTACCTTGTAAAGATCAGGGATCATCAGAAGCAGACCCTGTGATGCGGTGAAGGTAGTTGTAAGAGCACCGGCAGCAAGAGAACCGTGAACTGCACCTGCAGCACCAGCCTCTGACTGCATCTCGGTAACCTGAACGGTCTCGCCGAGAATGTTCTTTCTACCTTCAGTTGCCCACTCATCAACATGCTCAGGCATGACAGATGAAGGAGTGATAGGATAGATAGCGGCTACTTCAGTAAATGCATATGATGCATGTGCAGCAGCCTGATTTCCATCCATGGTTTTCATTTTTCTTGCCATAAGAATTCCTCCTAAAAAAATGAATAATCCATATAGGATGCGTTACATATATGAAAACCCATCAGCATGGGGTATCATACACGACTAAAGTATAGCATTTTTACCTAAAAAATCAAAGGAAAACCAGCCCGTACGGAAATAAATACAAGTAAATACCGGTAAAAATCAGGCTTTGTATTTGCATTCATACAAAAAAGAGAAGCCCAGGACGAACCAGACTTCTCTTTTTCTGACATATGCTTTTCTTTTAAGAATTTATTTCATTATATGCAACGCTGTTTTAAGCAAGCAGCTCTAACTCAGACACCGCCGGGACCATCGGAAATGATCGCGCCGCCTTCATTCACAGGTGCATCAATCTCATCCGAATCTCCTGTATTGCTGCTGACGGTCGGTGCCTCTACAATTTCAGCCTTCTCCGTGGTCTCCTGCGCCGTGGTTTCCGTCTTTTTAGGCTCCGTAGCTGCCTTTTCCGTTGCCTTTGCTGCGCTTGTTTCAGAGGAAGGACCACCTGCAGCGCTCTCTCCGCCTGCGTGCGTTTCCTGAGCAGCCGCTGCTTTCGTGGTTTCTGCCGCGCTGCCGGATGCTGCTGTCGTCGCCTGGGCAGAAGCATAAACCTTAGGTGTATGTCCCTTATATGTGGTATAGTGATCCTTTACCTTTTCGGTTGATCCATCTGCATTGGTGATGATTTTATATGCCTGCCATTCACTGCCCTGGGATCCCTTGGAGGTATCTCCTGAAGTGATTACAACCGGATTTGGCATCGGCAGATCCTTTACCTTCTCCGAAGTAAGCGACCACTTTACGCCCTTTGGCAATACCCTGACGCCATAGATCTGTACCGTAACTGTCTGATCAGAATACCATGCACGGATACCAATGTTATGACTCGAGTTGTTGACGAAACGGTAATCCGGTCCCGGCCAGGATACGGTAGCGTCCATACCCGGAGTTACATAATTCGGCGCAAAGGTATGAGACCGGCGATAAGTTGTGGTAAGTCCGGAACGGAATACCGCATTATACAGGGTTGTGGAAACCTGGCAGACACCGCCTCCTACCTCCTGTACAACCTCTCCGTTATTATAGGCTGCCGCTGCGCCGTAGCCCTTGGCTTCTGTTCTCTGTCCGACAGTATTGTTAAAAGAGAACTCCTCGCCCGGACGCAGAATCGTACCATTGATGGCTGCTGCCGCAAGCTTGATATTCCCGTTACGCACAGAGTTGCTTGTGGTTTCTGTCTGATAGGATCCGATCGTATCATACTGATCCTTGATCGATGTGGAGGATGCGGAAACCACCTCGCCTTCTGTCTTGATCTGCTGGTCATAAGAACCGGATTTGATGGCATCCATAACCTTGGAAGCGGTATCCTTGACATTTACTGCATATCCGTTGACGGAACCTCCAAAAACAAACTCTCCACTGGAGGAATCGTATTTTGTGATATCTCCGTTTTCCGGATCCATCTTCCAGACCGCTGCGAGCTGTGTAACATAATCCGTAATCTGCTCCGACATATCCGGAAGCTCCAGCACATAATCTGCCGACGCTGCTTTAGTGGTTTCCGAAGACTCCGCAGCCGACTCTGACGAGCCCTGTGTGCCGGTTTCCGCAGCATTTGTCGTCTCCTCTGCCTTTTTTGTCAGCTGATCCGCACCCTTGGATTCATAATCCTTAAAAATCTGATCTACGTAACTGTCAATATCCTCACCAATAAGATCCGGCACAGAATACTGTGTCTTCTCCGGACGGATCGTTACCTTTGCAAGTGGATTGTCAACCTGCGTTACTTCCTCCGTGCCTTCATCATCAGAGCTTCCCTTGGCGGAAGCTGCTTCCGACTCTTTAGGAAGCTCCGGCATCTTAAAGCTGTCAATCGACGGATTGGCATTGACAATAACAAGATTCCAGGTATACGCCGCCTTTAATGCATTTTCCACCTGCTCCCGGTCCATGCCGTTCATATTGAGCAGCTTTGCATCCGGTGAAATCTGGCTGTAATCAAGATACAGATCTGTACGTATTACATTCGGATCAAACTGGGCGCTTGTCTCCTCCGCCCCGGCTCCCATACTTGTGGTTTCCGTCGCATCAGCCTTAGCAGAAAAAATTGTATTTTTAGCGAGGAAACCCAGTCCTACCACAAGAACCGCAGCGATCGCGATTCCTCCGATCAAAAAACCTCTGCCGGAATGTTCATCATCATGCCTCTTGTCATAGTTATTACCGGATGAGCCGGAATTATAGGAATATCCGCTGCCTGCTCTTTTAGCAGAAGTGGTTCTCCTGCTGCTTCCCTCTGCATTTCTTGGTCCGGTATATCCACTTCTGAGCCGGGATGCGGTTCTGCTCCGGGACATACCACGCTCCCGGGATACTCCTCTTACATTCTGATCATTTCTGTTCATCTCATATCCTCTATATAAAAATAAAAAGCTCTTATTTACAGTGCCTACTATTCTAGCATAATTTCAAAAATTGTATATTGCCAATTTCATATAAAATCTTAAAGAAAGCTTACACAAAACTATCGTATTTCAAAGCCGTACAAGGATAATTGATAATGATTCTCAGATGAATTGCACGGAATCTGTCAGGTATTTTCTCAGATACATTACGGATCCTTCCGAAAAAAATCATAGACTGCTCTCGCAGCGTATACATCCATGTGCGGGCATGCGGTAAGCTCCTCAAGGCTCGCTTTTTTGATATGATCCACATCACGAAACCGGCTCATCAGAGCGCGTTTTCTAACACTTCCGATTCCGGGGATATCATCCAATATGGATTTGATCTGATTTTTACTACGGAGAGACCTGTGGTACTCAATGGCAAAGCGGTGTACCTCATCCTGGATCCGGGTCATGAGCTTAAAGGCATCACTGTTTGTATCAACCGGCAGTTCTTCATCGTGATATAGCAGAGCTCTGGTGCGATGATGATCGTCCTTAACCATACCCGCAACGACAACGGAATCAATCCCCAGGCCTGCCAGAACCTCCTCACAGACATGCACCTGTCCCTTGCCTCCATCCATCAGAATCAGATCCGGAAAGACAGAAAAGGACCCCATCTCGTTTTCTTTACCGGATTTTGCATTCGCCTCCATCTCATTAAGACCATGCTGGAATCGGCGGGTCAGCATTTCCTGCATGGAGGCATAGTCATCCTGTCCCTGCACCGAGCGGATCCGGAATTTCCGATAGTCATTGTTTTTAGGCTGTCCGTTGACATAAACCACCATGGATCCTACATTTAAAGCGCCCATGGTATTGGAAATATCATAGGATTCAATCCGCCGTGGAGGCTCCGGCATATGAAGAATCTTCTGGAGCTCCACAAGAGCCCGGCTGGTCTTCTTTTCTTCCTCCCTGTACTGCTGACGATAGCGGTTCATCAGGATCCCGGCATTGGTTACTGCAAGCTCAACCAGCTTTTCCTTCTGACCGATCTGCGGTGTCCGGATGCTGACCTTTTTTCCCTTCAGCTGACTCAGCCACGCGCTCAGTACCGGTGCCTCCGGAAGCTCTGTCTGGACCCAAAGCTCCTTGGGGATAAACGGCGTGCCATTGTAATACTGCTTGATAAAATCAGTCAGAATCTCCGCATCCTCCGCTTCCCGGTCTATGTCAATAAACTGATGATCTCTGCCGATAATTTTGCCATCCCGTACAAAGAAAATCTGAATGACACAGTCGCTCCATTCCCGCCGCATGCCGATGATATCACGGTCCTCGGTGTCATAAGCCGTGATTTTCTGACGGTTCTGTATTGCCTCAATTGCCTGGATCTCGTCTCTTAACTGGATCGCTGTTTCAAAATCCAGGTTATCCGAGGCTCTTGTCATCTTGCGCGCAAGCTCCTTTATGATGTCGTCATATTTTCCGTTAAGAAAGTCGAGTACCTTGCCAACCTGTATCAGATAATCCGCGCGCGACTGCCTGCCAATGCATGGAGCATCACATTGATGAATGTCATAATAAATGCACTTGTTGTTGAGCGGATGATCCTCCGAAAACACCTTGCTGCAGTTCCTGATATGAAAGGTTTTACGAATCAGCTCTATAACCTCTCTCACCTGATCCATGGATGCATATGGTCCGTAGTACCTTGCACGGTCCCGTCCACGCTTTCGTACCGCTATAACCCTGGGAAACGGTTCATCCATCGTCACCTTAATATAGGGATAATTTTTATCATCCTTTAGGAGTGTATTGTATCTCGGCTTATATTCCTTAATCAGATTGGATTCCAGAATCAGCGCCTCAAGCTCGGAATCCACCACGATATACTCAAAACGTTCAATCAGGCTCACCATCTGCTGGATTTTAGCAGATTTTTTATAAGATTTCTGAAAATACTGCTTAACCCGGTTTTTGAGGACCTTTGCCTTACCGACATAAATTACCTCGTCCTTAGGTCCGTGCATCAAATAAACTCCCGGCATGGCCGGGAGTTTCGTAAGCTCTTCCTGTATATTAAATCTGGTATGATCTGTCATCCTGATGATATCCCTCCCGGGGCTGTTCCTGATGCAACATATATATGATCAATGCTCTGATGACGCAAGAAAAGCGTCCCAGTTATAGTCATTGGCGGCATTCCAGAGGATCCACTCCTCATACCCCTGATCATAAACCGCCTTGATTTCCTGCCGGATTTCCTTTGCACCATAGTTTATATGGTATGGCAGCCAGGAAGCCGTAAATGCCTGCAGCCACGGCCTCACAATTGCCTGATGTATGCCTTCACTTTGATTGAGAGTAAGCGACTTCCGGGATGCATTAAGCGCGCCGCTGATACTGCCATATGGATCCGTATCAGGATGCTCAATGCCAAAATTACCGTCGCCATAATGAGATGGATAAATCATCGGACACATATAATCCACGCAGGATGCCATAACAGGATAATCCTGTCCTACCGCTGCGGCATCAACATAGGATCCGATAATCGTACCAAAAACATCTGCAGAGACAAAGATATTTTTTTCTGCTGCGCGGTCAGAGATATACTGCATAAACTCGGTAATGATGTCAGTTTTAGACCGTCCCTGTGTATCGTCCTCTGTGTAAACTACATCCTTCATGCCCTGCTCGGTGCAGAAGCGCACATAATCGAACTGGACTTCATCAAAGCCTGCATCCGCGCAATCGTCCGCAACCTCCGCAAGATACTCCCAGTATTCTTTTTTGTAGGGATTGACCCACGCCATGCCCGAATTATCATAAAAAAGACTGCCGTCCGATTTTGTGTTCATCCATTCAGGACGAACTGTGGCAAGATAAGGGTCACGGAATGTAACGAGTCTGGCGATGGCATAAATGCCATGCTCATGCAGCTTGGAAATAAGCCCGGGCAGGTCAGGAATTGTATCTGTCTGAGAAGCCAGCTCTTGAACCTCGGGCGACTCTGCCGGAAAGGCAATCTGCCCCCGGTCATTTTTGATGTCAATTACTACTGCATTTAACTCTGTCTCGTCAATATGAGAAATAATATCTTCCATGCGGGAGGACCCCGCCGTGGCGTCGGTTAGATAAATACCCTTTACCTTAACCCTTTCTCTGCTGATTTCCTTCTTTTTCCAGGTCTTGGCTTCCATCGCAGCCGCCTCCGAGGCTTCCGCAATGGAAGCTTCTATGGACTGCTTCTCTCTGGAAGCTGCAAACTGTGACTCCGCCGCCAGCTCGGACTCATATTGCTTTAGTTCGTCCGACTTGTTGATTTTATAGACAAGTGGTTCCCTTTTCTGGCAGCCAATCAGCGCGAGGCAGAGGATCGTTACAAGCGTAAAAATCTTCTTCATGTTTGACCTCGTATATATCAGCCATAATACGGGTTCATTATACCACTTTTCTCTTATTCTTCAACTTTTTATGGGACAGAGTCACCATTTATAGCCATTTTCCCCTATTTTAATGACTCTGCGATGGCACATGCCAGTGCATCAAGGGCCTCAAGGTTAAAGGTTGCCGACTTGACAGTGAGTGTTTCTCCCACCTGCTCCATATTTTTCATCGAGTCCAGCTCCGCTTTCAAAAGCTTACCTGCAGCAGGCGCCCAGGTACCATTTTCAATGATGGCATATTTTTTATTCTGTACAGTAAGCGCCTTCATATCCTGAATCAGATTTTCCATCTTTGGGAAAAGTCCGTTATTATATGTAGTAGCGCCAAAGACGATATGCGATACACGGAAGCTCTCGGAAATCAGTACCGATACATCCGTTTTGGAAACATCATATACTGCAATATTTTTAACGCCTTTTTCAGCAAGACGAAGCGTAAGTGCATTGATGACAGACTCTGTATTGCCGTACACTGAGTTGTAAAATACTGCCACAGCCTTGTCTTCCGCTTCATACTTTGACCACTTGTCATATAAGCCGACAATGAAGTCGAGGTCCTCTCTCCAGACCGGTCCGTGCAGCGGGCAGATCATCCGGATCTCAAGCTTGCAGGCTTTTTTCAGTACATTCTGCACCTGCATCCCATATTTACCGACAATATTGGAGTAATATCTTCTGGCGTCATCCGTAAAATCCTTTGCCTTATAATTCATCTCATCCGCAAACAGATTTCCATTATTTGTGCCAAATACGCCAAATGCATCTGCGGAGAACAGAATTCCGTCCGTTTTGTCATATGTGAACATAACCTCCGGCCAATGCACCATCGGAGCCATCACAAACGACAGCACATGTTTTCCAAGGCTTAATTCATCTCCCTCCTTAACTACCAGCTTCTGCTCCTCTGTCAGTGCCAGCGTAAAGAACTGGCTTATCATCTGGAAGGTTTTAGCAGTGGAAACCACCTGGATTTCCGGATAACGCAGTACGATTTCATCGATCAGTGCGCAATGATCCGGCTCCATATGGTTGACAATCAGATAATCTAGCTTGCGCCCGCACAAAACATGCTCCAGGTTTTCCAGAAACTGTTTCCCTGCTGTATGATCCACCGTATCCAGAAGAGCTGTTTTTTCATCCTGGATAAGATAGGAATTATAGGTTACTCCACGGTCCAACGGAAAGATGTTTTCAAAAAGATGAAGACGACGGTCCTCCACTCCAAGGTAGGTAATATCGTCCTTCAGATTTCTCACTGCATACATTGCTAACTCCTTTTGTCAGATCACTGACATATTTTTATCATTCTGCTTCAGTTTAACATTATTTAAAGTATCAGTCTATAGGCTCTTATGACAAGCTGATAAACATTATCGTTTTATTTTGGATACAATTTTAATCCATGCCATCCTTGCTTTGCGGTATATAGATTCCGTGAAAGTCTGACAATGACAAAAGAAAACCGGACAAAAGTAAATTTTAAAGTCAAAGAGGCTTTATTTATGTAAAAAAAGACTCCAGAGAAAACTCTCTGAAGTCTTTGATCATCTCATTTATGAGGATTAAGCCTCAACCTTGATAATCTCACGCTTATTGTAAGATCCGCAAACCTTGCAGACTCTGTGAGGCATAACAAGAGCACCACACTTTGAGCACTTTACAAGATTAACAGCACCCATCTTCCAGTTAGCTCTTCTAGAATCTCTGTGAGCCTTGGATGATTTATTCTTAGGACAGATTGACATTTCTCTACACCTCCTTCGTCATACCCGGCTATTATAGCCAAACGGTTTTTCTATGTCAAGCAGATTTCGATAAAAAACCCGCCTTTTTCACACTCGTACTACAATACTACATCGTCTTATAAAACGCAAGTATTATTTTATTATTTTAGAAAAAATACCGGTGACACAAAATTCTGCCACCGGAAAATATGCTTATTATGACCTTGCTTACAGAGTTAATCAGCCCTGTACAAGACGCAGTGTATCTCTTGCGATCGCAAGCTCCTCGTTGGTCGGAATCATAAAGATCTTAACCTTGGAATCATCTGTTGAAATCAGTGCAGCCTTGCCGCGAACCTTATTTCTCTCCGGGTCAATCTTTGCACCAAGATATCCGAGGTAATTCTCTACGATAAATGCACGAGTATAAGCGTCATTCTCGCCTACACCGGCGGTAAAGGTAATGGCGTCAACACCATTCATTGCGGCAACATAGGCGCCAATGTACTTGGCAACTCTGTACCGGAATGCATCCAGAGCTACTGCTGCCATGTGATTGCCCTCTTTAGCAGCCTTCTCAACATCACGGAAATCAGAGGAAACACCGGACATGCCAAGCACGCCGGACTTCTTATTCAGTACATTCAGTGCCTCATCCACAGTAATATGCTCATGATTGCAGAGGAACTGTACTACAGCCGGATCAATATCTCCGGAACGTGTACCCATGATCAGACCCTCAAGCGGAGTAAGACCCATGGAAGTATCTACGCCCTTGCCGCCAATGGATGCAGAGATGGAAGCACCGTTTCCAAGGTGGCATACAATAACCTTAGCCTTTTCCGGATCAAGATGACCGAATTTAATCGTCTCACCGGAAACAAAGGTATGAGATGTGCCGTGGAAGCCGTATCTTCTGATACCGTACTTCTCATAGTATTCTGTCGGAATCGCATAATAGAACGCCTTCTCCGGCAGGGACATACCAAAGGTAGTATCAAATACAGCAACGTTTGGCTTGCCCGGTACAATCTTCTCACATGCCTCGATACCGGTAAGGTTTGCAGGGTTATGCAGAGGTCCCAGATCAAAGCAGCTGCGGATAACATCCTTAACATGCTGATCTACAACAGTGGACTGGGTAATTTCCTTACCTCCATGGAGAACTCTGTGGCCGATCGCATTGATCTCATCTACAGAAGAAACAACGCCATGATCCTTATCTGTAAGAGCATCAAATACAAGCTTTACAGCAACATCATGATTCTCCATCGGTGTCTCAAGCTCAAAATCCTCTTTGCCGGGAACCTTATGTGTAAGCTTGGAACCAGCAATACCGATTCGCTCGCAGAGACCCTTGGCAAGGACAGCCTCAGTATCCATGTCGATCAGCTGGTACTTGAGGGAGGAAGATCCACAGTTAATAACAAGAATTTTCATTGGTTTATATTTTCCTTTCAGATGTTGTAAGGGGGACAGTCCTGACGGCCTGTCCCTCTTTTTTCAGTAAGCTTCTTCTGTAAGCTTCCTTACGCGTTCTGTGCCTGTACTGCTGTCATAGCTACTACGCCAACGATATCATCGGCAAAACAGCCTCTGGACAGATCGTTTACCGGCATGGAAAGACCCTGAAGTACAGGACCGTAAGCGCCTGCCTTGGCAAGTCTCTGTACCAGCTTATAGCCGATGTTTCCAGCCTCAAGAGACGGGAATACAAGGACGTTTGCCTGTCCTGCAACAGAAGATCCCGGAGCCTTGGAAGCGCCGACAGACGGAACGATTGCTGCATCAAGCTGCAGCTCACCATCCAGCTGAATTTCAGGATGCTGCTCATGTGCGATCTTTACAGCCTCTGCAACCTTAGTTACATCATCATGCTTTGCGGATCCCTTGGAGGAGTAGGAAAGCATAGCAACCTTAGGCTCTGCGCCAACGAACTGACGGAAAGAGTTAGCGGAAAGATATGCAATCTCAGCCAGCTTCTCGGAATCGAAGTCTGTATTTACCGCGCAGTCAGCAAAGACAAACAGTCCATTGCCATCAATCTGCTCACCAAACTCACAGTTTGGTACCTCCATAAGGAAGAATCCGGAAACTGAGTGGATGCCCGGCTTGGTCTTGAGCAGCTGCAGAGCCGGACGGATGGTATTACCGGTAGAGTGACATGCGCCGGAAACAGCACCATCTGCATCACCGCACTTGCACATAAGGCATGCATAGTACATATAATCCTTTGTCATCTGCTCCTCGGCCTGCTCCGGGGTAAGACCCTTCTTAGCTCTGAGCTCTACGAACTTATCGATGTACTTCTGTCTGTTAGGATCGGTAAACGGATCAACAAACTTGCAGCCGGTAAGATCAAATCCAGCTCCGTTTTTAGCGATTTCCTCAGGTGTACCGATAATAACCAGATTAGCAATACCCTCTTTTAAAATCGTCTCGGCAGCCTCATAGGTTCTCTTGTCCATAGACTCTGGAAGCACGATGGTCTTCTTGTCTGCCTTAGCTCTTTCCTTGATCTTGTCAATAAATGCCATTGGTGATTCTCCTCTCAAATCATTTCATATTAAATCAGCCGGGGATAAAATCCCCGACAAGCAGCACATTACTCTGTACTACGTGTATACAGTTCACATACCTATTCTGATTATACACTTTTAAAAATCCACCGCAACAAAAAATGCCATTGGAAACAGCCAAAAATTGGCTATATTCCGCATTTTTTTCAATACACACATCATGCGAGCACGAGAAACCTCCGCGTGTATTCATTCTCATCCATCGGATAAATCAGGCGATATAAATCAGCAGCAAACAAATCATGCTCAAATAGCAGCCTGCTTACAGAAGATGCCTGCTCGTAGTCCTCACTTTGATATTTTGCCATGGATGTAATCGGCTTGGCTGCAAGCTGTCCCAGCAGCTCCCTGTAGTCTGCCCGTACTCCAAGTACACGAACCGGTACCGGCTCCTTGCCAAAATACCCGGCAGCCCTCACAGCTTCCGTTTTGCGAATGTCCAGCAGGATATGCAGGAGCGCCCTGCTCACTCTCGAGTAGGTGTAGTTTCTTGTTTTAGCTGCCTGGATCCTCTCTGTAAAGGTAAGATTCTCTCCCACATGCCGTAAGACTGCATTGGCAAGGTTTTCGCTTACATCTAGATAATCCGCAAGGTCATATCCATCATGATATAGCTTCAGCAGCATAAACGACAGCATGTCCGAGAGCTGATTAAGCGATGCATGCCTCTCGTGATGCTCTCCCTGCCCCTCATGGATTCTTTTCCGGATGGCATGAGCGGAGGCAAAGCCTGTATTTCGGACAATAACATCTGCAGGAAACGGATTTCCCTGCCGCTTCAATGCCTTAAGGTACTCTATGCCCAGTACATCATTCGGCTCCAGGATATGCCCGGTTTTCTCCACCTCCGGTGTAAGACGGTTCCGAAGCGTTGCCCGGACTGCCTGCTCTCTTGCCGCCGGATAGCTTCGTCCTTTATGGAGCTCCTCGGAAAGCGTTTTACGAAACTCCGGGTACTCCGACTCATGCACAAGAATCTCGGCAATTTGATCCAGTCTTAAGAGATTACCACTCTCCGAGCCAAAAACAAGCTGGTCCACAAGACCGGTTCTACGCAGCAGGGAAATGCCTGCGGAAGCAAAATTTTCCGCAGACGCTGTCGCAAACATCACCGGAATTTCCAACACCATGTCCACACCGCCCCGGAGTGCCTGTTCCGTACGTTCATATTTGGAAAAAATCGCAGGCTCACCCCGCTCTACAAAATCCCCGGACATCACAGCGAGAACGATACAGTCCCCATATCTCTCACGGATCTTCTGGATCAGATACCGGTGTCCCTCATGAAACGGATTAAACTCAGCTACAATGCCAATGACCTTTTTCCCCTGATACATAATCCTCTGCTCCTATATAAAGTAAGCTGTAAAGTAAGCCTGAGATGTATACGTCCGGTCCTGGCAAAGCTGTATCCATGCTCCTTTAGTTCTTAAAGCTGTGAATCGGAGCCGGGATCCTGCCGCTGCGGTTTACAAATCGGGCGCATCCAAATGTATTTACCTTCATAATCGGCGCATGCCCTAACAGACCGCCAAAATCTACACTGTCTCCGACTTTTTTACCGTAAGCTGGTATCACACGGACCGCTGTCGTCTTCTGGTTCACCATACCAAGCGCCGCTTCATCGGCTATAATGCCGGAAATTGTAGTTGCCGGTGTATCTCCGGGGATTGCAATCATATCCAGACCTACGGAGCAGACACAGGTCATCGCTTCGAGCTTCTCGATCGTCAATGCCCCGGCTTCAACAGCATGAATCATGCCCTGATCCTCGGAAACCGGAATAAACGCACCGGACAGTCCACCTACAGAGCTGCATGCCATGATGCCGCCCTTTTTAACCTGATCATTTAACATGGCAAGAGCCGCTGTCGTTCCCGGTGCGCCTGCCTTTTCCAGCCCCATCGCCTCCAGGATATCGGCAACGGAATCTCCGATTGCCGGTGTCGGCGCAAGGGAAAGATCAATAATGCCAAACGGGATCTTAAGCATACGGGACGCCTCCTTGGCAACCAGCTGTCCGACTCTTGTAATCTTAAATGCCGTCTTTTTGATCGTTTCAGAGAGCTCCTCAAAATTCATATCACCTGCATTTTTAAGAGCATCCCGCATCACTCCGGGACCCGACACGCCGACGTTAAGAATTACATCCGCCTCAGATACGCCGTGAAATGCCCCCGCCATAAATGGATTATCATCCGGAGCATTACAAAATACCACCAGCTTGGAGCAGGCGGAGGAATCGGTGTCCCGTGAAAGATACGCCGCTTCCTTAATAACTTCACCCATCAGCTTCACTGCGTCCATGTTAATGCCTGTTTTGGTGGAACCCAGATTTACAGATGCACAGACAATATCCGTTTCGGACAGAGCCTGCGGCAGCGAACGCATCAGATTCTGATCTGCTGTCGTCATTCCCTTCTGGCAGAGTGCGGAAAATCCTCCGAGAAAATTTACTCCTACCTCTTTTGCTGCCTTGTCCAGAGTATGCGCCACCTTAACAAAGTCCGCTGTTGTATGGCATGCGCTTGCCCCTGCGATGGCGATGGGTGTTACCGAGATCCGTTTGTTGACAATCGGCACCCCGTATTCCCTGGAGATTTGTTCTCCGGTTTTTACAAGATCTCTGGCAAGGGTCGTGATCTTCCGGTAAATGTTATCACAAAAGGTATCTGCATCCCCGGCGGCACAGTCCAAAAGACTGATCCCCATGGTGATCGTACGCACATCCAGATTATTGTGCTCGATCATATTATTGGTTTCCGAAACTTCCTGAATATTTACAAGGTCATTATTATTAGGCATAGCATCCTCCTCCGGCATAGATCAGATCCGGTGCATGGAAGTGAAAATTTCTTCGAGCTGCAGCTTAATCACAAGCCCCATGGAGCTGCCAAGCTCCTCAAGCTCTGTGTTGATCTGATCAACGGAAGCATTGGATTTCTGGATATCCACAATCATCATCATGTTAAAATAGCCTCCGGTAATCGTCTGGGAAATGTCCAGGATATTAATATTTTTACCGGACAGATATGTACAGACCTTAGCGATAATACCCACAGAGTCTTTGCCGACAACAGTAATAATGGCCTTTTTCATACATCATCCTCCACATTAAAATTCCACAATTTCAGATATTCCGTCCCGTTTTGCGACAGTAATGTCAAAATCATCCGCATGAAACTCCGATTCTGAAGCATCAATCTGATGTTTTACTGTCTGAAGCGCCAGCATCGGCAGATTGTTTTCCTTACTGAGATGCCCGAGAAAAACATGCCGGATCCGCTGGTTTAAGGTTTCATCGATCAGGCTCCCGGCATTATCATTGGAGAGATGCCCATGATCCGAGAGGATCCTGCGCTTAAGCGACACCGGATAAGGTCCGGACGCCAGCATTCCAAGATCATGATTGGCTTCCACCAGCATAACATCAAGATCCATAAGATGCTCCTGCACATAAGGTGTGTAATGTCCCATGTCGGTTGCCACTGCCGCTTTTTTGCTTTCATCGTCTGTTTCTATACGATATCCGACCGGATTGGCTGCATCATGGTCTATGGAAAACGCCCGGATTTTGAGATCTCCGACCTTCATCGGATGATCCGGTAGAATTGGATGCAGGAGATCCTTTGGGACTACGCCAAGACTCCGGTTCATGAGAACCTCCTGCAACGTTTCCAGCGTTCCATATACAGGAATCCCATATTTTCTGCTTATCGTTCCAATCGCCTTAATGTGGTCAATATGCTCATGCGTGAGGAAGATTGCATTCACATCCTGTAAGCCAAGCTCCAGGTGATGAAGTCCCTCATTGATTGCCTTCATTGTCACCCCGACATCAATGAGCACATGCGTATCTTCTGTCCCGATATATGTGGAATTACCGCTGGAACCGCTTGCAATGCTCGTAAATCTCATGTACCGTTTCCTCTCTGGTCCCCGAGTTATCAATCACAAACGTCGACAGCTCAAAATACTCTGCATCATCCATCTGCGAATGTATCATATCCTCAGCTTTCCCTCTTGTATAGCCTCTGGACTCCATGAGTCTTTGAATCCGGACCTCTGCTTCTGTATAAATGAACCACACTTCATCGCATTCGTCAATAAAATGCTGATTGGGAAGCGCCGTCTCCACCGTAATATTATGTTCTTTTTTACGTGCTTTAGCGATAAGGCGGTCTACCTCACGAAACACCTCCGGATGCACAATATGATCCACCTTTTTCCGCAATACCCTGTCCCGGTATAAGCGCTCTGCAAATTTCGTAAAATCAAGACTTCCGTCCTCTCGCGCCACATCTGGTCCAAGCAGTGCAAGGATTGCATCATAGACTCTGGTTCCCGGCTGATAAAGAGCTTTGGCAAGATCATCCATCCGGTAAACCTCATACTGAAAATCGTTTTTAAGCACCTCCAGCACAGTGGATTTCCCGGCACCGACACCACCAATCACACCAATCACCATACTAGATTCCTTCCTCCAGTCTCAGCCGTTTGGCATTCCAGTCCTGCTGCTTCATTTCATTCAGCCACTTGAGGCTCTTGGAAATGCCATCCTCATCAAATGTAAATGACCGGGATATCTTACGATCTTCCGGCGTATGGTCATAAGCAAAGGGCTCCGGCCAGACAGTAACCAGGAGATCCGTGCTTTCCTTTGCAGGCGGCTCCGGTTCCGGGTTTTCCGCTGTCGGCTCCGGGATTGCCGCCTCCGTGTCCGGCACACGATAGGTATGCTTCTCCATCCGGTAGCGCATCCCCTCCGAGGAGCCAGTATAGTTTGACATCTTTAAAAAATTAAGATGCATGATGTCTTTGGTATCAATGCGCTTCATCCCAGTCATTTCCTCTCTTGGCATCCGCAAGCAGCCACACCTTAAGCTCTACCGCATTCTGCATGGTATCTACCAGCAGCTTCTCCACTGCGTCTGCTTCCTTTTCCGGAACCTCCAGCAACAGCTCATCATGTACCTGAATGACGATTCTTGCTTTATATCCTCCCTCGGTAAGCGCTCGGTCTACCTCATTCATTGCCTTTTTCATGATATCCGCTGCAGTCCCCTGGATCGGAGAGTTCATCGCTACACGCTCTCCAAACTGCCGGCGCATGAAATTGGAGCTGTTGATATCCGGTACCGGACGGATCCTGCCAAACATGGTACGCACAAATCCATGCTCCCGCGCAGACGCCACCTCATGATCCAGATACTGCTTTACACCCGGGTAGGTTTCAAAATATCTTTCAATATATTCCTTTGCCTCCTTGCGGGAAATGCTCAGACCCTCCGAAAGTCCAAATGCCGAAATACCATAGACAATTCCAAAGTTCACAGCCTTGGCATTACGTCTCAGCTGCGGTGTAACCTCACTGAGCGGCACATGAAATACCTGGGATGCCGTAACCGCATGTATGTCCGAGGCATGCTGGTACGCTGCAATCAGATTTTCATCTCCCGAGAGAGACGCAAGGATCCTGAGCTCAACCTGAGAATAATCCGCGTCGATAAAGATGCATCCGGGCTTCGGCACAAATACCTTGCGGAATCTCCTGCCAAGCTCCGTACGGATCGGGATGTTCTGAAGGTTCGGATTGGTAGAGGAAATCCGGCCGGTTGCCGTAACCATCTGATTAAACTCTCCATGGATCCGTCCGTCCTCGGAAATGAAATTGAGGAGACCTTCTGCATATGTGGAATTAAGCTTGGAAAGTGTCCGGTAGTTTAAAATGTCTCTAACTACCTGATGCTCCTCGGCAAGCTTTTCCAGCACATCTGCAGCCGTTGAGTACCCTGTTTTGGTTTTCTTGCCTCCCGGAAGCTGCATCTTTTCAAAAAGGATTTCCCCAAGCTGCTTTGGAGAGTTAATATTAAAGTTTTCCCCGCACTCGTCATAAATCCTGGCTTCCAGCTCCCGGATTCCCTCCTTAAGCTCCACACCGTAATCGAGAAGCTTCTGGCGGTCTACCAGCACCCCGGCTCTCTGCATATGATACAAGGTATATACAAGCGGCATCTCGATCGTCTGATACAGTGAAAGCTCCTGTAATTCATCCAGCTTCTTCCGTACCGGCTCCGCCGCCTCCAGCGCGACGACCACGGTATATGCCGCTGCCTTGGCAGAATCAGAAAGCTCTTTTTCTGATGGGAGTGTCAGATTCAGGAAGTCTCTTGCCAGATCCTCATAGCTGTAGGTGTCCTTCAATGGATTTACAAGATACGCTGCCAGAGCAAGGTCCCATACCTTGGAGGACGGAGCAAACTCCACTTCATACAGCTGCTCTTTTAAATTGAGTGTATAAAGATCCACATGATCCGAAAGTTTTTTAAGTTCCTCGCGGAAATCAAAGCCGTAAAAATGATAATAGCGGTCATGAGATAACGCAAAATACAAGGACGCATCCCCGCCGGTTCCATTCACAACAAAAGAAGCCCGTCCCTCTCGCTCCGCATCCTTAAAGGCAATTCTCGCAATATAGGGATCGGTCACCTCTTTTACAAGCCCCGGATCCATCGTATGATCCTCCGGGAGTTCTACCTCATCAAAGCGTTTGATCAGAGATTTAAACTCGAGTCTTTTTATGAAAGCCAGTGACTCCGGATTATACATATCCGAAACCCTTGCATCCTCATATGTGAATGCAATCGGTACCTCTGTATGAATGGTTGCAAGCGTTTTGGACATCTCCGCACTGTCCCACTGCTCCACAAGCATTTTAGCGGCTTTGGGTTTTCTGGGAACCTTAAATTCAGGATCCTCCCGGAGCGCTGCTTCATGAGCTGCCTCAATCGTATGATACTTCTGTATGATCCACTCCGCGGACTTTGGTCCCAGGCCTTCAACTCCGGGGATATTGTCGGAAGAATCGCCCATCAGCGCCTTTAAATCAATAAATTCCGTTGGAGTAACGGCCCACTCCTTTTGTACATCCTCAGGGTAATAATTATAAACTGTCGTCACTCCTTTGGAGGTTTTAGGCAGCGCAATCTTGATATGCTTGTCTGCAAGCTGCAGGAGGTCTCTGTCTCCGGAAACAATGGTGACCTCACACTGCCCGGACTGCTCTCTTTTGGCTATCGTACCCAGGATATCATCTGCTTCATATCCCTCCATGGTAAGGATCGGAATATGCATGGTCTTAAGAACCTCCTGGATCAAAGGAACCTGCTCCTTAAGCTCCTCAGGCATAGGCTTGCGGGTACCCTTATAGGCAGCATAAAGCTTGTGCCGGAACGTGGGTGCATGCATGTCAAATGCAACTGCCAGATGATTCGCGTTTTCCTCATCCATCACCTTAAACATGATATTGAGAAACCCATAAACCGCATTTGTATGTAGTCCCTGTGAATTGCTGAGCTCCGGGATCCCGTAAAACGCCCGCGAAAGTATGCTGTGTCCGTCGATTAGTAAAAGCTTGTCCATACTACTTTTGTCCCTGTCTTTCCGTTAGTATCCCAGCAGCCAGACTCTGAGCTGCATAAAAAGGATGATCATCGTTTCCCAAAATACCATGGTATCTACAGCATATCGGCATATACGGACTGCCGCCACCTTCATAAGATGAAACCGCGACTGTTCCAGTGTATGACGAAATTCACTGTCCAGGTCCATGCTGTCCTCATCATTTTCACTGTCCAGTCTGGCAACACCGGAGTATACCATGTGCGTGATCCTGAGCTCTTCCATACAATCCGGACATTCCTCCAGATGTTCCATGAATTTTTTTAAGGTTTCATCGTCCAGGTTATGATTCAGATAATTAAAAATGCACTTCCGTGCTTCCAGACATGTCATATTTCTGCTTGAAAATCCTTCTCCGATATGGTAATTTATATAAGTTCGATGCCGCCATGGCGGAATGGCAGACGCGCCTGACTCAAAATCAGGTGGGGGCAACCTCGTGCCGGTTCAAGTCCGGCTGGCGGCACGCATTTTTAAACAAAGGGAACAGCTTTTGCTGTTCCCTTTTCTTTTGTTGTACTTACTTGTACCTGGCACCTTTTTAAATTGCCTTGCGCTATGGTTTATTTCGTACCAAAAATCCGGTCTCCCGCATCTCCCAGTCCGGGGCAGATATAAGCATTTTCATTAAGGCAGCGATCCACATTGCCGATATAGATCTGGATATCCGGATGCATTGCAGAAAGCTTTTTAATACCCTCCGGTGCAGCAATAATGCAGATAAACTTGATCTTTTTGCCCCCATGTCTCTTGATCTGGCTGATGGCATCCACGGCAGACCCGCCCGTTGCCAGCATCGGATCACAAACAACAATGGTTCTCTCCTCAATCGGACTCGGAAGCTTACAAAAATACTCTACAGGCTCATGTGTACTCTCATCCCGGTACATACCGATGTGTCCGATCTTAGCCGACGGAACCAGTGCGGTAAGCCCGGAAACCATCCCGAGACCAGCTCTCAGGATCGGAACAATGGCGAGCTTTCTACCGGCAAGCATCTTGACTGTTGTGTGCTCAATCGGCGTATCCACCTCCACATCCTTCATCGGAAGATCTGCCAGTGCCACAAAGCCCATCAGCATGGCAATCTCTTCTACCAGCTGGCGGAACTCATTGGTACCCGTATTTTTATCTCTGAGAATGGAAATTTTGTGCGTAATCAGCGGATGATTGAGAATGTGAACATTCTCCCCATAAGTGTTGTCCATAACCGTCCTCCTTTTTTCTTTGGCTGGATCTATTTTATTACAAACTCCCGGAACTTTAAACCTTTTACGAGTCGATTACTGAATTTTCCTCAATCTGCCTTTGGCACAATATCAGCCTTGGCTTTGTAAATCATATGCGCTGATACACACCCTCTTACAGAACTCAGCGGATAAATATTTGTGTCTCTGCCAATGCAGACACCCGGGTTTAAGACGGAGCCGCAGCCTACTTCCACATGGTCTGAAAGCATTGCGCCCACTTTTTTAAGTCCGGTTTCGATATCGCCATCTGACGCATGGATGACAACAAGCTTTTTGTCCGAGCGCACATTGGAGGTAAGAGATGCCGCACCCATATGAGACTTATAGCCGAGGATGGAATCTCCGACATAGTTATAGTGCGGTGTCTGCACGGAATCAAAAAGTATGACATTTTTAAGCTCACAGGAATTGCCCACAACGCAGTTTTTTCCTACGATAATGTTTCCTCTGAGAAACGCACAGTGTCTTACCTCCGTCTCCGCACCGATGATAATCCACTCGGAAAGAAATGCCGAGTCAAAAATTTTAGCTGTTTTATGAACCCATACATGAGGCTTTACCTCCCGATATTCCTCCGGATCCAGCGTAGGTCCATAAGATGCAATAAAGTCATGGATCTTGGGAAGCGCCTCCCATGGATACGTAATTCCCTCAAATACCGCTCTCGCTTCCGTGAAGTTCAGATCATACATCTTTTGGATCGTAAGTTCTTCTTTAGTCATAGTTTTCCTCTTTTATTTAAAGATATTTGTATATTTTACAGCCGTATACATATTTTACAAATCCGGACCTGTCACATAATTATGCCTCATAATATCTCATAATCTGGTGTTTTTTATTGCATTGGTTTTGGTCCGGACAAAATGCTCAAGCTTATCCATATATTCCTGCTCCGTGATTGTTCCATCAGCTACATAGCTTAATCCCTTTTCCCACGATGCCGTGAGCTCGGGATTTAGCAACTGCCTGACAGAAGCCTTCACCACCTGTGTTACCAGCTCTCCGAGTTTTGTTGGTGTCAGGACCTGTGTCTTTTTATTTAGCGCTATATAACCGATTTTTTCAAGCTTCGTCAGAATGCCTGCCCGGGTCGCTGAAGTTCCGATCCCCGCGCCTTTGATCTGCGCTCTCAGATCATCATCCTCAATCAGATTACCGGCATTTTCCATCGCAAGGATCATCGTACCGGAGGTATACCGTTTTGGCGGTGCGGTTTCACCTTCCTTCATCTCCATGGTCACGAGCTTAAGCTTCTGTCCCTTCTTAAGCCGGAGCAAGGTCTCGGAAAAATCCGCCTCCGGTTTTTCATCCGAATTGCCATCCTGCCCCTCACCTGCATCTCCATCGGAAGCTTTATCCGGAGTTCCTGCGTTTTCCGCCTGTCTCCGCACCTCTGCAACCGTAAGATACCCCGGCTCCTTCAGGACTTTGGAGTTTGTCACAAAGCTTTCTCCATCCGAGACAATACTAACATTCATTTTCTGATAAACCGCCGGCGGATAAAAAATGGATAGAAATCTACGGACGATCAGTTGATATACCTTCTGCGTAAGCGGTTTCAGATTCTGATACTCCCTCATGCCCTGTCCGGTCGGGATAATGGCATAGTGGTCTGTGATCTTTTTATCATCGGTATATCTTGATGAACCTATGCTCTTTACCGAAGCAAATGTAAGTACTTCCCCCGCATAGTTTGCAAGCGGTGCAAAATTTCTAAGTCCACTGATATTTTTCTGAATCTCCTTGGCGACTGCAGAGGATAGTACACGCGCATCGGTTCTTGGATACGTCGTCAGCTTTTTTTCATATAATTCCTGCGCAATGGCGAGCGTCTCATCCGGATTTATTTTAAACATACGGGAGCAGTCATTCTGAAGCTCGGCAAGATTATAGAGCAGCGGCGGGTTTTTACTTTCCTTTTTCCGCTCTATGCTTTCCACTACAGCTTCCCTCGGAAACGGCTGAAAGGACTTCATAAATTCCACAGCCTTTTCCTGCTTTAAAAATCCATTATTTTTGTATAGATCCGTGGGCGCATATTTCGTTGAAGAATCCGAGCTTCTGAACTCCGCGCGGAAGCTTCCGTGCTTTATATCGGTATCCGCCTCTCCGGGAGCAAACATACCATTGATCTTGTAAAAATTTGTTTTCTGGAAGGAACGGATTTCCTCTTCCCTGCGGACAATCATCCCAAGCACACAGGTCATGACTCTGCCGACAGAAATCACGGTGTTTTTGTCTCTGCCCAGGTGTCTTGAAAGCGTTTTACCATACTTTAATGTGAGAGCCCTTGAGAAATTGATGCCCATAAGGTAATCCTCCTTGGCTCTGGAAAACGCTGCCGCGGACAGATTATCATACTCTGTATCCGGCTTTGCCTCCCGTATCCCCCGGAGGATCTCCTCCCGGGTCTGAGAGTCAATCCATACCCGCTTTTTCTCCTTACCACTCACCTTTGCCATCATGTCTACAAGGCGGTAAATGTATTCCCCCTCCCGTCCCGAGTCTGTGCAGATATAAATCGTAGAAACGTCCTCACGATGCAGAAGTCCGGATACGATGTCAAACTGCTTCTTGACCGAGTCAATGATCTCATAGCGGAACACCTCTGGGATAAACGGCAGAGAATCAAATCTCCACCTCCGGAGGCTCTCATCATACTTATCAGGATAGGACATCGTAACGAGGTGTCCCACACACCAGGTGACAATGTAGCGATCCGTCTCGATATAACCATCCCGACGACTGCGAGACGGATCAATATCCAGTGCCTGGGCAAACTGCTGCGCCACAGAGGGCTTCTCGGAAATAAATAAATCTTTACTCAAAACAGAAACTTACTCCACAGAAAACTGATAAACGGTTACAGTATCATAAACATCTCCGGATTTTATAAGAGATGTCGGAAACTCCGGGTGATTGATCGCATCCGGATAATGCTGTGTTTCAAAGCAGTAGGACGTTCTCGGTCCATAATGCACGCCATTTTTACATGCCGGCTCTCCCGGACGGTCATTGTGCATACCATTGGCAGTATAAAACTGCAGCCCCTCCCGGTCTGTCATAACCTGCATTTTGATACCGGACTGCTCTGCATATGCAGATGCAGCAAGACGCAACTGTCCGTCAAAAGCATTGATACAGAAGTTCTGATCAAAACCACCTGCATGATTCAGCTCGTCAAAATCCGCATTAATATCCTGAGAAATTCTCTTTGGCTTCCGGAAATCAAGCGGTGTTCCTTCAACCGTACGGAGCTCTCCTGTCGGGATGGAATGCGCATCCGTCACTGTAAACTGATCTGCATTGATCCATACAATCTGATCTGTTGCGTCTCCGCTGTCATGCCCGTTTAAATTAAAATATGCATGATTGGTGAGATTAAAGACGGTGTCCTGGTCTGCCTTAGCCTCATAATGGATCCGAAGTGCAGTATCCTCCGTAAGCGTATACGTGACGCTGATCTCGGCATTTCCCGGAAAACCCTGATCACCATCCGGCGAATGCAGGCGGAAACAAACATAGCTTCCCTCCGCGTCTGTACCGGTTTCTGCCTCCCATAAACGGTTTCTGTAAAAATCCGGTCCGGAATGCAGATTATTGATTCCATCGCTGTTTTTGCCGAGCTCATACTTCCTGCCGTTGATCTGGAACACCGCTCCACCGATCCGATTGGCATTGCGTCCGACCGGTTCTCCCATATGACCCGGGTTTACCAGTAAGGTTTCAACCGTATCAGCACCGCACAGAACATCTCTCATCGCTCCACTTCTATCCGGTACAAGCATCGTGAGCCAAATGCCACCGAGGTCTGTAAAGGATGCCTCTGCATGCGATGAATTGCTTAAGCTGTACCTGTTCACATCCCGTCCATCCGGAAGCCTGCCGATTTTGGTTTTTGTAACTGCCATGGAAAATTTCCTCCTGTTTTTTATATTTTTTTTATATCTTTTTCGTTTTAGCCTTCTTCATCATCAATTCATCATCGTTAATTGATCATTCATCCTGTCTGCAAGATCCATCCAGTCCGGAAAAATTTCCTGAGCTTATCTGGTTTCGCAGAAAAAAATACGGGAATTCGTCTTTATAAACGCATTCCCGATCTTTTTTATAGTATTATATTACTTTTTTGTGATATATCCAAGCTTAACCAGCATTTCTGCAGATTCTACGCCGCCGCCTGCTGCCCCACGCAGGGTGTTGTGGCTGAGACCTACAAATTTCCAGTCATAAATTGTATCTTCACGTAAACGTCCGATTGAGATGCCCATTCCTCTTTCAAAGTTTACATCAAGCTTTACCTGCGGTCGGTTGTCATCCTCCAGATACTGGATGAACTGCTTTGGCGCAGATGGCAATTCGTACTGCTGCGGAAGTCCCTTATAATTTACAAGTCTGTCAATCAGTTCCTCCTTGGATGGATTTTTACGGAACTTGACAAATACCGTTGCCGTATGGCCATTCAGGATCGGAACACGGATACACTGGCTGGAAATCACAGGAACTTCTGCCGGTACAATCTCAGATCCCTCAATATGTCCCCAGATACGCAGCGGCTCTTTTTCAGATTTCTCCTCCTCACCGCCGATATATGGAATAATATTTCCGACCATCTCCGGCCAGGACTCAAAATTCTTTCCGGCACCGGAAATTGCCTGATAGGTAGATACGATAACTTCATATGGTTCAAATTCCATCCACGCCGAAAGTGCCGGTGTATAGGACTGTATAGAACAGTTCGGTTTTACAGCAATAAAGCCACGGGTGGTGCCAAGACGCTGTCTCTGTGCCTCGATGATCTTATAGTGTTCCGGATTAATTTCCGGAATTACCATCGGTACATCCGGTGTCCAGCGGTGTGCTGAATTGTTGGATACGACCGGAGTTTCCGTCTTTGCGTAGGCTTCCTCGATGGCGCGGATCTCATCCTTTTTCATGTCAACTGCAGAGAATACAAAGTCTACATCTTTGGCAACTTCCTCTACCTTGCTGACATCCTTTACTACCATCTTTTTTACGACTTCCGGCATTGGGATATCCAGCTTCCATCGTCCGTTCACCGCTTCCTCATATGTAAGTCCTGCAGAACGAGGGGATGCTGCAAGTGTAGTCAGTTCAAACCATGGATGATTTTCAAGCAGAGTAATGAATCTTTGTCCAACCATACCTGTTGCACCAAGCACAGCAACCTTCAACTTCTCCATATTTGTATCTCCTTTTTTATCGCCTGTTTTATAAATACTGTATAAGCATATTTAATCACTATTTATAGTACTAAATATGGCAAATAGCAACAAGCGATTTTTCATATAAGCCATAAACTGCATACATCAATGCTTCGTACCCCTGGTGGCTCTTCCCGCCATCCGAAGACGGTTCAGCTGCAGCGTCTTATCACTTACCTTCACTTCCACAGGTTCAGCACCGAGAAGATAGAACTGCTCCAGCTCATCCTCCTTACCGAGACGGATGCCTGCAACACCTCGTGCATTCTTTTTCTGGAGAGGGATCTCCTCCAGAGAGCATTTCAGGAAATATCCATCCCTGCTTCGGAAAACAATATCCGTTTCATCATTAAGAACCGCAATCTGACAAACCCGGTCTCCCTCTCCGAGCTTTGTTGCGGAAACCAGCCGGTTTGCCGTGTCAAATTCTGAGGTCTCAACCTTCTTAACCATGCCGGAGCGGGTCGCAAAAATCAGCGTCTTATCAACGAGCTCTGATTTCACGGATGCGAATATGATTTCCTCCTCGCTCGCACTATATTTACTGATATTGTCTACCGGCACGCCTTTATCCCGGAGCTTGCCAAGCGGCACATCCTGAAGCTTGATCTGATGCATGTTACCCTTATCCGTAAAGAACAGCACCCGGTCCGTATTCATAGCCGGGAAAATAAAGCGGTTCTCCGTATCCACTGCTTCCTGGTTTCTAAGATACGTAGCTTCATCCATCAGCTTACAATATCCGAATTTGTCCTGGATATAATAAACCTTCATCTCCTGCACCTGCGTCTCGTCATAGACCGCCTCTTTGCCGTCCTCAATCAACGTACGTCTTGGTACCGCATATTTTGTACGGATCATCATAAGATCCTCGGACAGCACTTCATTAGCCTTGGATCGGGACGCAAGGATCGACTTGTACTCCTTGATCCGTTTTAAAGTTTCTCTGTGCTGCTTCTGTAGTTCAATGAGTTCGAGACCGATCAGCTTGCTGAGACGCATATCCAGGATTGCCTGTGCCTGACGCTCCGTAAAGTGGAAGCCCTCAATGGTTTCTCTGTACTCCTGATCTCTTGCCCGGAGCGTGATGCCCTTCATATTTCCGCTCATAAGTGCAGCTTTGGCTTCTGCCTGAGATTTACTGCTGCGTAAGAGCGCAATGATGGCATCAATCAGATCCACCGCCTCGATGAGACCTTCCTGCACCTCTTTTTTGGAAAGCTCCTGTTCCAAAAGATTATTATACTTATGGTCAATAATTTCATACTGGAACTTGAGATACGCCTTAAGGATCCCCCTAAGCGTCATGGTTTCCGGACGACCCTCATTGATTGCAAGCATATTAACGCCAAAGGTGTCCTCAAGCTTTGTCTTTTTATAAAGCACGTTCTCGATGCGCTCAATATCCGCACCGGTCTTGAGCTCCAGCACGATCCGGATGCCGTCTTTACCGGACTGGTTGGAAATATCCACGATCTCCGGCAGCTTCTTGTCCTCTACCAGCTGCGCGACATCCTGCATAAACTTCATGATGCCCTGCCCGATCATCGTATACGGGATCTCCGTCACGACAAGCTTATCACGGTCGGACCGTCCTTTTTTAGGCTCAAAGCGAAGCTTCCCCCGGAGCTTTAACTTGCCTGTGCCGGTCCGGTAGATATCCACAAGCTCTGACTTGTTGGCAATGATTCCTCCCGTCGGGAAATCCGGTCCCTTGAGATACTGCATCATCTCTGCCGTCTCCATCGCCGGATTACGCAGATATGCCAGGATCAGATCGATAATTTCGCCCAGATTATGAGGCGGTGTAGAGGTTGCCATGCCAACAGCAATACCCTCAGAGCCATTGAGTAGAAAATTGGGAACTCTCGCCGGAAGCACCACAGGCTCCTTCAGCTTCTCATCATAGTTTGGCTGAAATGGCACTGTACTGTTAAGGTCCTGCAGCATACAGTCCTCGGTAAACTTTTCCAGCTTGGCTTCCGTATATCTGGGTGCAGCTGCAGAATCACCCTCGATCGATCCGAAATTTCCCTGTCCATGAACCAGCGGCTGCATCCGTTTAAAGCCCTGCGCCATTACAACCAGAGTATCATAAATAGAGGAATCTCCATGCGGATGATATTTACCCATGGTATCACCGCAGATTCTTGCGGATTTATATGTCGGACGATCTGAGTTGGCATGAAGCTCATTCATGTCATACAGCACTCGCCTTTGAACCGGCTTCAGTCCATCTCTGATATCCGGTACGGCACGGGCGGTAATGACACTCATGGAGTAATCCAGATAGCTTTTCTGCATCTCCTCAGAAAATTCTGTTGTAAGTATTTTTTCAGCCATGCAATTTTCTCCTAATTCTGCATCCGGACAGGTTCCATATTTCCGATCCGCATGTATCACGCATCGATTTCAGCCTCATTGGCATGATCATAAATAAAGGTACGTCTCGGACCGACATCTGATCCCATGAGCATCCCTGTAACCTCGGAGGCAAGCCTTGCGTCCTCGATCTCCACCCGTTTTAATACGCGATTTTCCGGGTTAAGGGTTGTTTCCCAGAGTTCCTCCGGATCCATCTCTCCAAGACCCTTAAACCGCTTCAAGGTAAAGGTGCCCTCTTTATGTTTTTTCCGGTATTTCTCCAGTGCCTTATCATCATAAAGATATTCCGGTTCTTCCTTTTTGCTGTTTGGTACCGCAAGATACAGCGGCGGCATGGAAACATAGACATGTCCTTCCCGGATAAGATCCGGCATAAAACGGTAGAGGAAGGTAAGCAGCAGCGTATCAATATGTGAGCCATCCACATCAGCATCCGTCATGAGGATGATTTTATTGTACCTGAGCTTACTGATGTCAAAATCATTGCCATAGCCCTCGGAAAAGCCACAGCCGAAGGTATTGATCATGGTTTTGATCTCTGCATTGGCAAGCACCTTATCAATCGTAGCCTTCTCGACATTAAGGATTTTACCTCTTAATGGAAGTATCGCCTGCGTATGCCGGTCCCGGCAGGTCTTGGCAGAGCCGCCTGCAGAATCTCCCTCAACAATAAATATTTCGCACTCATCCGGATTTTTGGAGATACAGTTGGCAAGCTTTCCGTTGGAGTCAAAGGAGTACTTTGACTTGGAAAGCATATTGGTCTTGGCCTTTTCCTCCTGCTTCCGGATTTTGGCTGACTTCTCCGCACAGCCGATGATCGTCCGGATTACCTCGACATTACGGTCAAAATAATGCTCAAGCTCGTCTCCTACTACATTGGCAACATACTTTGATGCATCCTGAGATGCAAGCTTGGTCTTGGTCTGACCTTCAAAAATAGGCTCCGGATATTTTACGGCAACAACTGCCGTCATACCATTCCTTGTATCCGCACCGGTAAAATTAGCATCCTTATCCTTAAGGATCCCAAGCTGTCTTGCATAACTGTTAACCAGCTGAGTAAACTTACCCTTAAATCCGACAATATGGGTGCCACCCTCCTGCGTAAAAATATCATTACAGAAGCCCAGGATGTTTTCCTCAAAGGAATCCGTAAACTGAATACAACACTCCACTTCGGTATTACCGGAAGTCCCTTTAAAATAAATTTCCGGAGTTACCGTCTCGGAATCCTTATTTAATTCACGTACAAAAGCAGAAATACCATCCGGCTCATGATACTGAATGATCTCAGGTGTTTCCCCCCGCCGATCCTCATAGTGGATGATCAGATCCGGATTAAGATATGCAGTTTCATGAAGCCTTGACTTAAGCCAGTCCTCCTTGAAGCGCGTTTTTTCAAAAATCTCACCATCCGGGATAAACGTAGTCTCCGTACCGGTTTCTTTGGTTTTGCCGATGACCGGGAGCAGACCCTTGACTAGCTCTTTTGTCGGGATGCCGCGTGCATACTCATCCTCATAGATTTTGCCATCCTGATATACCCGGACTCTCATATATGACGAGAGCGCATTGACGACGGAGGAACCGACTCCATGCAGTCCGCCGGAGGTTTTATAAGATTTATTATCAAATTTTCCACCCGCATGCAGTGTTGTCATAACAACCCGCTCTGCAGAGACGCCTTTTTTATGCATCCCTACCGGGATCCCGCGTCCATTATCCCGAACCGTGCAGGAGCCATCCGGACCAAGCGTCACCCAGATTTCCGAGCAGTATCCGGCAAGATGTTCATCCACGGAATTATCCACGATCTCGTAAATCAAATGGTTGAGTCCCTTGGTACTGATGGAACCTATATACATACCCGGACGTCTGCGTACGGCTTCCAGTCCCTCCAGTACGGTAATACTGTCTGCATTATATTTTGGCTCTGCCATTCTATCCTCCAGTTTCATGTATAAAGTCAAATGTTAAACATTCGCAATCATTACTTTTACGCTTCCGTTCCGTAAAGAAGCAGGATCTTTTTACTGAAATTCTGCTAAAATCTGTAAAAGAATTTTATTGATCCCGTCACAAAGCTCATAAACTATAGCACGAAAGTTAAGCCTGAATCAAGTCCCGGCAAAAATATATTAGCATACATTTGTTCTGTTATACAAGTTCTTGTGGTATGTAAAATTCTTTTTATTTTTTTAAATTATAGAAAATTATATTCACTTTTTTAAAAACGTGCTATACTGAAGTTAATAAAAATCTTGCAAAGTAACTGAGGAGGACAGATGTATGGATGCGATTGCTTATACCAAAATTCAAACCGCTGGCGTAAGAGCTCCGCTCAAGGTGCGGAAAGGTCATTTTGCGACAAACCATTGCCACACCAATTATTATTTGGATCTCACCACTCTTAAATCAAGAGTCAGCGAAGCACATGAAATTGCGCAGACACTCAGCACCATGTATCTGTATGGCACAATCATAGATACGATTCTCTGTGCGGAAGGAACCGAAGTGATTGGAGCTTATCTTGCGGAGGAGCTCAGCAAGGCCGGCTTCCTTAATACCAATGCACATAAGACCCTTTATGTCATTCAGCCCGAGTATAACTCCAACTCGCAGATTATCTTCCGGGACAATCTGAAACCTATGATTCAGGGCAAAAATGTACTGATCCTGGAGGGCTCGATTTCCACCGGTAAATCCGTAAACAAGATCATGGAGGCTGTAAATTACTATGGAGGTACAATATCCGGCATATCGGCATTGTTCTCTGCGATTGATCACATCAACGGTATCCCGGTGCTTGCCGTATTTGGCAGGAAGGATCTGCCGGATTACAGCTATGCGGATTATCATGACTGCCCGTTGTGTAAAAAAGGCATCAAGCTGGATGCACTAGTAAATGCCTTTGGCATATCTGCCATTTAAATTTAAGTGTATTCTTCACTCTCTGCGAAGCATGGCCTCCTTCTGTTAACTACTTGCTCCGCAGAATCTCTTTCAGAAGAGGGCGTGCGAAAATGGAAAATCATTTTCGCACGCCCTCTTCTTTTATTTATCTACTGATGTCAATATCAGCTGAATGCCTATGAATGAAATCAACTTTCCAGATATGAAGCAAAGTATGTATCTGGAATCAGATGTCCAATGCGGCATGGTAGCCCCAGTAAACCGCATTGGTAATGGTGGATACTCTCGCTGCGTCTCCGATCACGCGTACAAAAGGAGCGGTATCCATCAGCGCTTCCACAACATCGGTTCTGGACCTCTGTCCAAGCGCACAGATCACCGTATCTCCAGGAACCAGCACCTGCTTTCCTTCCCTGGTCTCACAAAGGATACCCTCCTTTGTGACTTTCAGTCCCTTATAACCAGTGTGGACCGTGCAGTATTTATGGATCTCTGCCATAAGCAGTGGACGATGACGGACATTGGCATCCGGAGCAAGCATGTCACGCATCTCTACAATTTCAACATGCTTTCCCTCCTGACCGAGATGTACCGCACACTCACAACCCGCAAGACCACCGCCGAAAACAACGACATGATCCGTGCAGCGATCCTTGTCCTTATAATAGTTATTCACTATAATCACATTGCTTCCATCCTCACCATGCAGTCCCGGAATCGGAGGCACCAGCGGTGTGGATCCCGCTGCGATGATCAGAGCATCCGGAGCTTCCTGCTCCACATAATCCGGCGTCACCTCAACTCCCAGACGGATCTCAACGCCGGCTCTCTCGCAAAGCAGACGATATGTACCGGAGAGCTGATACATCTCGTATTTAAACGGAAGCGCCTGCTCCGACTTGAGGATTCCACCGACTTCTTTTTCCTTCTCACAAAGGATAACCTGATGACCACGTCTGGCTGCAGTATAGGCTGCGTACAGTCCGCCGGGGCCACCGCCAACCACCAGAACCTTTTTCTTAACCGGTGCCGGCCGGACTTCATCTCCCTCCATTTCTCTTCCGATCAGTGGATTGACCGTACATCGTCTTGTCGATGTCGCTGCCCGCTCTGCCATACAGGTAAAGCAGCGGAGACACCGCACAATCTCATCGTCTCTCCCCTCATTGATCTTTCTCGGAAGGAACGGATCCGCGAGCAAAGCACGGCCCATATACACAATATCCGCTTTTCCGGAAGCAATGATCTCCTCCATCTGCGCCGGGTCATTGAGTCCGCCGATGGTTGCTACCGGCTTATGCACATGCTTTCGGATCTCTGCCGCAAGAAATACATTTCTGCCATGGTCCTCAAACATAGAAGGATGCGTAATGCCAAAGGTTTTCTGATACGTACCTGCGGACACGTGAATGATGTCTACGTAAGGCTCGATCGCCTGTGCAATGCGGACGCCTTCCTCAAGGTCATATCCTCCTTCCGTAAACTCCGCTCCACTCATACGAAACTCAATCGGAAAAAACGGACCAACCGCATCCCTTACAGCTTGGAGTACCTCGATTGCAAAGCGGGTACGATTCTCAAGTGGTCCGCCATATTCATCGGTTCTATGGTTAAAAAGCGGAGACAGAAACTGATTTATAAGCCAGCCATGACCGCCATGGATCATAAGCATCTCAAAGCCTGCTCGTTTTGCAAGTCCGGCTACATGTCCGTAGGCTGCCACGATTTCCTCGATCATCTCCTTTGTAAGCGCCTTTACCGGCACACCGTCTGCACGCACCGTTTCCGAGGGTCCCCACTGATGAAGCTCATGCTGTCTTTTCTTATCCGTCATATAGGTCCCTGCAAACATACCGGAGTGGGAGAGCTCAAGACTCGGAATACCGCCGTGTCTGCGGATCGCGTCTGCTGTATAGGTAGCACAGGCAAGAGAATTGAGAATCGACTCATCCAGATGATACGCATGAGATCCGTCTGTTGCAGGATGTACCATGCATTCGCTGACGGTAACGGCTGCCGCTCCACCCTTGGAACGAAGCTCGTAAAAAGCTGTGGACTTCGGTCTGATGCAGCCGTCATTTGTGATATCTGTTCCACCCATAGGAGCAGAAAACATACGGTTTCTGAATATTGTTTTACCGATGGTAATCGGCTTGCAAAGGTTAGGATATTTACGACTTCTCATGACACACTCCTGTAAATTTCTGCATATCATCAATATATTTGTTAACAAATTAACCATGTATATCTTACACGGCTTTCCCGATCCGCGCTATCAACAAGCCGAAAGTGCGTAGAAACTATTTTTTTGCACCTCGACGTTATTTTTACAGAGATTTACAGAAAATCCGTGGGTAAAAAGGTATAATATAAGCTACAAGCTTCAACAATGCAATTCATGGATACGCTGAAATCAAATAAAACGAATAAGACAAAATAAAAGCTGTCGAAGGATAGAACTTTACAGGAGGAATTTTCGGATTATGGACACCAAGACGCTGCGCTATTTCTGCGCCTGCTATGAAACAAAAAGCTTAAACAAGGCATCCGAACGTTTTTATATCACCCCGCAGGGCATGGGGAAAAACCTGAACAAACTGGAAAACGAGCTTGGCGTCACGCTATTTCAACGGTCTCAGGCAGGACTTGAACCTACGAGAAGCGGAGACTATCTATATAAACACAGTAAGGAAATGCTTTACCGACTGCAGGATCTGGAGATGGAAATGAAACGCATGGATTTTTCCCGCCACTCCCGACGGGTAGGGTTTGCCTGCGGCGTCATAAGAGCTCTGCAGGCAGTCCCTGCCCTAAGGTCGCTTAGCCAGGAGCTGATCGGCTCTGAAGCCGTGGAATGGACGGAAGACTTTAATCAGAACATCCGGGATCTTTTGCTGGGCGGAAAGATTGACACCGCCTATGTGGTAGATCATTTCCGCTCTCCGATGGTCCATGAAGAAAAAATTTTTGAAAGAAAGCTATGTGCCGTAGTTTATAAAGGACATCCCTTGTATCAAAGGGATGTCCTGTCCTTTGATGACCTGCGAGAGGAAAAGCTGATCACACTCAATGAAAAATTCAGCATTTTTCACTCGGTGGTCACAAAATGTCAGGAACTCGGCTTTGTGCCGCAGATTCCCATCCGGATCATGGAAAATTCCTTAATCTATACATTTGTACGTGAACAAAGCGGAATCGGAATCGATGTGGATCTGCATCGTTCTGATTTCCCTCAGGCAGACATCCGATGCATCGAAATCGTGGATTCCATCCCCTGGGCAATTTATGCCGCGACACCAAAATATCCGGGATCCTGATACATTGTCAGAAATCCCGGTACAGAATCTCAGTTTAAGGTTTCAAGAGCCAAAATAAATATACGACAGAAAATATGCAGCCTACAAAGCACATGGAGATCCGCCGATTCCAAGGCTCCTGTATGCATTTCAAATCGATGCGGTAAAGCGGTCGAATGCTTCCTGCCCTTCCTTTGTCCGCTTATAAACGCCTGCATCCTCCAGCACCTGGCAGAAGACCTTACCGATTTCCTCACGAAGGATGCCGTCGATGTTATCCTCAGTAAAGCTCACACCGTTACGCTGATACTCCTTGGTAAATTCCGAAACCCAGTCGGCATGCTTTGCTGTTTCCGGATGTTCCCGGAGATCTCCGCCGGATAAAATCAGCTTTTTAAGCTCCGCCATCTCATCCTTTAAGCGGCTTGGCAGCACAGCAAGTCCCATGACCTCAATCAGCCCGATATTTTCTTTTTTGATGTGATGCAGCTTTGCATGCGGATGGAAGACTCCCAAAGGGTGCTCCTCCGTCGTGATATTATTGCGAAGTACAAGGTCCAGCTCAAAAAGCTCTCCCCTCTTACGGGCAATCGGCGTAATGGTATTATGTCTTACGCCATCCGTCTCGGCATAAATAAACGCGTCGGCATCGGTATATGCTCTCCAGTGGGTAAGGATCCGGTCCGCAAGCATACTAATTCGTTCCGTATCCCTGCCGGAAAGACGGATCACGGACATCGGCCACTTCACGATGCCTGCATTCACATCCTCAAAGCCCGGCACAGTAAAGCTTCTCTCGACCGGTGCCTTTGCCATGGCAAACTCATAGTGCCCGCCCTGGAAATGCTCGTGCGCAAGGATTGAGCCTCCGACAATCGGCAGATCCGCATTGGATCCTACAAAATAATGCGGGAACTGCGCTACAAAATCAAACAGTTTCCGGAACGCATCCGCGTCAATTTTCATCGGCGTGTGCCTGGCATTGAGCACAATGCAATGCTCATTATAGTATACATACGGCGAATACTGCAGGCACCACTCTGCTCCCTGGATCAAAAGCGGGATAATGCGGTGGTTCTCTCTTGCAGGATAATCCACACGTCCGGCGTAGCCCTCACATTCACGGCAAAGCTGGCACTTGGGGTAGCCTGTCTGCTTTGCCTTGCCGGCAGCCGCGATCGCCTTGGGATCCTTCTCCGGCTTACTCAGATTGATGGTAATGTCAAGTGCACCATAAGGAGTCTCCGTCTTCCATTTCAGATCCTTCTTTACCCGGTACCGGCGGATATAATCCGTATCCTGGCTGAAAGTATAGTACCAGTCTGTTGCCTCCCTGGGACTCTCGTCATAGAGCGCGTCAAATCTTGCCTGAACCTCCGACGGTCTCGGTGTCAATGCACCCATAAGCCTTGTATCAAAAAGATCCCGGTAAACCGTCGTGTTATCCGGAAGCAGTCCATGCTCTGCCGCATAATCGTCAAGCGTTTTAAGCACATGGGCAAGATAATTTCCGCTTTCAATGGTGCCAAGAGGACTTCCGATACCATCCTCTGCAGCTTCTGTATCATCAAAGGCGATCTGAGATGCCTCCGTAAGCACATCCTCCCGTGTAAAGCTGAGCTCACTCACTCCAAGCTGTGCGATCAGTGTATTAAGTGCCCAGACGATATCGCTCTCCTCGATCAGTCCGGTCTTAACTCCATAGGCAGCAAGATCTTTTACCGCTTCCTGCAGATCCATTGTCATGTCCTCCCTTAATCCTTAGCCATTACCCTTTATCATCTTCCAGCCAGCTACTCGGACACAGCTAAGCCGGCAATTTCACTTTTGAGTCCTAAAGCCTGTTTCAATTTCTGCTTCAATTCAACTCGAAAAAATGCCTGCCATCTCATGAATGAAGGCAGGCATAAAGCATCTTAGCCGTTATAGCCATTAGGATTTTTACACTGCCAGTTCCAGCTGTCCCGGCACATGTCATCCAGATCATACTCTGCCTTCCAGCCAAGCTCCTTCTCTGCCTTCTCAGAGCTGGAATAGCAGGTAGCAACATCACCGGCACGGCGAGGCTTGATGACATACGGAAGCTTCTTCCCGCAGGCTCTCTCAAACGCATGGATGACATCCAGTACAGAGTAGCCATGACCGGTGCCAAGGTTACAGATATATACACCATCGTTTTTAGCAAAGCGTTCAATCGCCTTGACATGACCTCTTGCAAGATCCACCACATGGATATAATCGCGGACGCCTGTACCATCCGGTGTCGGATAATCATCACCAAATACATTGATGACCGGGAGCTTGCCGATTGCCACCTGTGCCACATACGGCAGGAGGTTGTTAGGAATGCCCTTAGGATCCTCTCCAATGAGGCCAGACTTATGCGCGCCGATCGGATTGAAATATCTCAAAAGGATTACATTCCACGCTGGATCCGCCGTATGGATATCCGTCAGAATCTGCTCCTGCATCCATTTGGTCCAGCCGTACGGATTGGTGCAGGTGCCCTTAGGACAGTTCTCTGTAATCGGAATTTCCGCAGGATCACCGTAAACCGTTGCGGAGGAGCTGAAAATGATGTTTTTGACACCATGCGCCTGCATGACGCTGACAAGATTTAGCGTGCCATTAATATTGGTCTGATAATACTCAATGGGCTTATGCACCGACTCTCCAACTGCCTTGAGTCCTGCAAAGTGAATCACCGCATCAATCTTGTTTTCCTCAAAAACCCGATGGATGGCTTCCTTATCCAGCATATCCAGCTTATAGAATTTAACCTTTCTTCCTGTGATCTGCTCGATCCTGTCCACTGCCTTCTGGTTGGAATTATAAAGATTATCAAAGATAACCACATCATAGCCTGCATTCAGAAGCTCCACACATGTATGGCTGCCGATATATCCGGCGCCGCCGGTAACAAGAATCTGCATAAAATCAAACCTCCTCTGGTCCGTCGCCAATGCTTACTACATAAAATGTACAGTCGTATCCGACCCTCTTTTTATAGGCATCTCCGACCTTCTGTTTAAAGTCCGGGATCGCTTCATCCTTTACAATGGAAACCGTACAGCCTCCAAATCCGCCGCCGGTCATACGAGATCCGAGTACGCCCGGTACCTTCCAGGCTTCCTCTGCCAGGATATCCAGTTCCTCACAGGATACCTCAAAATCATCCCTGAGAGAAACATGCGACGCATTCATGAGCCTGCCGAACTCCTCGATATGTCCCGCCTTGAGCTCTGCCACTGCCCGGATCGCGCGGTTGTTTTCATAGACCGCATGCTTTGCACGCTTCCTCACCACCGGATCCTTGATGGCATCCTTATATTTCTCAAACTCCTCATTACTGAGATCCCCGAGCGTCTTGATTCCGCAGGCATCCGCAAGGATTTCTCTTGCTTCCTCACACTCTCTCCGGCGATCATTATAAGCAGAGCCCACAAGCTTATGCTTCTTGTTGGTATTGGTAACCACCAGTTTCATACCATCCAGTACCACCGGCGCATATTCATAATCGAGCGTCGCGCAGTCCAGGAAGATCGCATTGTCCTTTTTACCCATGGCACTTGCAAACTGGTCCATGATGCCGCAGTTCATCCCGCAGTAATTATTTTCCGCATCCTGCCCGATCTTGGCAAGCTCCACAAGGCTCACCGGAAAACCAAACTCCTCCTTAAGGACATAGCCGGTCAGTACCTCGAGCGAGGCACTGGAGGACAGCCCGGATCCATTGGGAATGTTTCCGTTCACAACGATATCAAGTCCCACCGGTATCTGAAAGCCTCGCTTTTCAAATGCCCACATCACGCCCATCGGATAAGCCGTCCAGCTGTCCTCCTTCAGTGGCTGAAAGGCATCCAGACTTCTCTCGATGACACCGGACTTGGAAAGATTCACAGAATAAAAACGCACGTTCCGGTCTGCCCGCTTCCGCACTGCCGCATAGGTACCGATGGTAAGTGCGCACGGAAATACATGTCCTCCATTATAATCCGTATGTTCTCCGATCAGATTGACACGTCCCGGAGCAAAATAACATCTGACTCCCTCTGTATCCCCAAATTTTTCCAGAAAGGCACTGAGAGCCTCCTCTTTATAGGAAAGATCCATGCTGATTGCTTCCTCCTTTTATCAGACATCTGTTTCATTATAAAAAAGAGGTTTTGTGCAGTCAATGCAAAAAACCTCGGTATTTCTTGGAAATTCTATGGAATTCTGTGAAATTATATGAAACTCTCAGTCTTAGATTTATGGCTCTTTAGATATATAGCTCTTTTTAAATCTTATAAAATACAGCGCCTCAGATCAGACCCGTTGCCTTTAAAGCATAAATCCAGAGAAAGAGGGAAACAACAGAAAAAATGGTACTTGTGGCAAGAAGCTGTCCGGCAAGCTCCCCATCACCGCCCAGGTTCTGCGACATCGGAAACATCGCCGCGGCATCCGGTGTACCAAATACACAAAGCACAACAAATCGCTCCATAGGGCCAAAGCCAAATGCGCCCGCAATCAGCATCAGCACTGCCGGCACCACAAAGAGCTTAGCGAGCAGTGTCGGCACAATATACTTTAGATTTTTACCGATCGCAAGGAACTGGATGGTGCCGCCCAGGATAAAGATTGCAAGCGGAGTAGACATATTGGCGAAGTTCCGGATGGGTGTCATAAAGCACTCCGGAATCTCGATCTTAAGTCCGAGGCACACCGCGCCCAGGATTGAACCGAGAATCAGAGGATTGGTCACGACTCTCTTTATGAGGTCCCATGCAGAGGATTTGCCTCCGTTAAAATACTCGAGGATAATGATTGCAGACAGATTATAAATCGGGATACAAAACGCAACCGCCACCGTGGCAAGGTTGGCGCCTTCCTCTCCAAAAATCGCCTCTGCCAGCGGAATCGCAAAAATCAAGGTATTGCTCCGGTATACGCCCTGGATGATTACACCTTTTTTTCTGTTATCGGATACCAGGAGCGGAACCAGCAGAAACAGAAGGAAAATCAATAGCAGAAGCGCTGCCACAATAAAGCCTACAAATCTCGCCTGGGCGCCGAAATCAAGATCCATACTGTAAAAGTTCTTAAACATCAGGATTGTAAAAAACGCCTTGAAAACAAGCTGGTTCAGACGGTTAAAGAAGGGAATGTCTGCAAATCCGAGTCTCCGGAATCCATATCCATACATCATATAGCATAAAAAAGGTACGACCGCATTTATAGCAATGAATAAAGCTTCCATTCTCCTCCCCTTATTAAAGTATGCCCGACTGCGGCAGCATTACCGCACCGGCATACTCACTTCCTTACAGCTTGTGCTGCATGGTCTTAAGCTCTGCCATCAGTTTCTTCACTTCATCAAGGCTTCCGAACCGCTGTGTAAAAGCACTCGCCGAGCCCGAAGCAATCCCGTAACGGAACGCCTCCTCGTAGTCACCCTGACTTTGTTCATAGCCATAGAGAAATCCCGCCAGCATGGAATCACCTGCGCCGACTGCATTCACCACATGTCCCTCCGGAGCACGCCCCTTATGAAGGATTCCCTTATGGTCTACCAGCACCGCACCCTTGGAGCCCATGGATACCAGTACATTTTCCGCGCCCTTATCCTGCAGCTCCATCGCCGCATCGATGATATCATCTGTCATAAACAATTCTCTACCGCAGACCTCGCTCAGCTCATCAATGTTGGGCTTGATAAGAAACGGATGGTACGGCAGCGTATCCAGGAGCGGCTGCCCCGTCGCGTCAATCACGATGCGAATGCCTTGACTCTCCAGCTTAGCACACAGATCCGAGTAAATCGTATCCGGCAGATTACGTGAGATGGAGCCTGCCAGTACAAGATAGTCCCCCTCGGAGAGATCCTTCAGCTTCTCCATGAGACTTTGAATGTGATCCTCGTTGATTTCCGGTCCCATGCCATTGATTTCCGTGCCCTCAAAGTTCTGCAGCTTTACATTGATCCTGGAGCAACCGCTGCAGTGAATAAAGCTCGGATTGATGTCCTCGCTCTGGAGCAGCCGCTCAATCTCCTGTCCGACAAAGCCTGCCGTAAATCCGACCGGAATCGAGGCCATGCCAAGGCTGTGCAGCATGAGCGAAACATTGATGCCCTTGCCGCCCGGAATCATCAGCTCCGATGTCGTCCGGTTGGTTCTGCCAAACTCAAAGTTCCTGATTTTAACAAAATAATCAATGGAAGGGTTGAGCGTCACCGTATATATCATAAGAAATTCCTCCTTACAAATTCTGTATCATAACAGATAATGTAAGGACTGTCATCCTATTTCTTACGATTTTGTTAAGTTTTTTTGCTGCTTCTTTCAGATTTCCGACGACTATGCCGGACCACCTTCCGGACAAGAAGATCCGGTCTATCCTTCCGGGATCTCCCGCTCCGTTTCCGCGCATTTCCTAAACCTCGTATTTTGCGTGTCCCTGCGTCGGCGCTTCTCCTCCGGGGTTTATGCTCCTCCTCCACACGGAAGCGGTTTATCTCCTCGGAAATTGTTGTATAATCCCGCTCCATGAGCTCCGCACTCATATCGTATCGTAATAGCTCGTACGGGACCTGATCTGAAATCTTTCCAATCACAAACTTCTTGGACATCCGCTTGTATGCAGCCATCTCATGCTTTGCCTGGATCCTGGCGAGCTCCGGTCGCCAAAGAAGACTCAGCTTAAGTCTTACATCCATCAGGGGATTTACGCCCGGCTCCCGCAGCATATAAAAATCCGGCATCCCCTCTACCTCATCGACGGTAATGATGCCCCACCACTCCGGCACATGCTCTGCAATATGCGCAGCATGCGTAGAGCCGACAGCGATGATATTCGCATCAAAAAAATAGTCATAGTCGCGGATCTGTCGCGGAAGGCGCGTATACGTATCGGCATCGCTCTTGATCTCAATCCCGACAAAGGCGTTTTCGGTAATCATCACCACATCCGCCCGGCTGATCCCCATAATTTTTTCCTCAAGGATCCGCACTCTGCCATAGCGGGTTTCCAGATATTCAAACAGCGGCTCGCGAATGTCTTTGTCATACAGCATTCAAAATCACCTGATTCTGTCTCTGTTCCATCTCATCTCATTACATCTATTATGCCATTGCCGGCTCCACATTGCTGCTCCGCTTCTGGGTCAACATCTTTGCCTTATACAATGCAAATGCAATATTGGTCGCGTGGTCTCCCACCCGTTCCAGACCATTGATCATATCCGAGAAAAAGACGCCGGCTTGCACATCGCACTTACCATCCGCCATACGCTGGAGATGCCGGTCCGTAATTTCCAGCACAAGTGCATCCGTCTTGTTTTCAAGCTCCTCCACAAGACCCTTATCGCTCATATCACCGGTCAGGAACATATTTAAAGACCTTTCCAGAAGCCGGTGCACGGTTTCCATCATCTTGCTTAGATCCTGATATGCTTCATCGGAAAGCGTAATCTTATGGCTCTGGAAATATGCCGCCATATCCGCAATATCCTCGGCATGATCACCGATTCGCTCTACATCAGAGACTACATGGAAATATCCGGAAATCAGATCCGCATCGCGAAGCGGAATCGCGTTCTGGTTGATTTTAGTAAGGTACGCTCCAATCGCGGTGCAGAGATAATCAATATATTTCTCTGTTTCATAGACCACCTTAAGCCTCTCACCATCATTTTCCGTAAGACAGTAAACTGCAAGATTCAGATTGTCAATGGCCATATGAGCCATCCGCTCAATTTCCTGCTTGGCAAGATACATGGCAACCGGCGGCGTCGGAAGCTTGGGAGCCCCGATGTACTTAAGACTGAAGCCCTCCTGGGTGCTGCTTTCCGGCTCATCCTTCACAAGCACATAGGTAAGCTTGATAATAAGATCCATAAACGGATACAGCACAATAACCTGAAATACCTTAAATAAGAAATGCGCAAATGCAATGTTTCTGCCTAGTGATCCCGCATTTTCCGCATGTCTCGCGCCGGAAACTGTCATAATCAGCAGCTCGATCTGCGGCGCAAACAGCAGCAGCAAAACAAACATCAGGATCGTACCGAAAATATTAAACAAAAGATGGATCAGAGCCGCACGCTTGCCGTCTGCATTGGCGCCAACCGACGCCAGCATAGCACTGGAGCAGGCACCGATATTGCAGCCCAGGATGATAAACATACAGATCCTAAGATCGATCAATCCCTGTGAGCCCATGACAACCAGGATGGATACGGTAACGGAGGAGCTCTGCACAATGGACGTAATCACAAAACCCATCAGGACGCCTAAGAACGGATTGGTAAAGCCCGCAAGGAAATGGATCACTGCCGGGATATCCCTGAGATCCGCCATCGCCGAGGACATACTGGAAATACCGACAAACAGAAGTCCAAATCCCATAACGATTTCACCGGATTTCTTGACCCGCTGGCTCGGAATAAAGTTCATCATGATCGCGCCCGCAAAGACAAACAGCGGCGCGATGGCACTGAGTCTGAATGCAACCAGCAGCGCGGTAACCGTGGTACCGATATTTGCACCCAGGATAATCCCGCAGGCATTGCTCAGCGCCATCAGTCCGGAGTTTACAAAGGTCACAACCATTACCGTCGCCGTACTCGAGGACTGAATTACGGCAGTAAAAAAGAGACCAACAAGAAGACCCGTAAGACGTGTCCTCGTGAAAGTCTCCAATATGTTTCTGAGTCTTGTACCAGCAACCTTTTCAATACCATGGCTCATCATATACATCCCGGCAATGAAAAGACCCAGGCCGCCTAAAAGAGTAATCAGAATCGTCAGCATTTTTGTACTCCAAAATTTTTAAAGTTTACGTCATTGCAAAATATATGTAAAAGTTCTGTAAAGAAACAGTTCCATGTTAGACGATAACTGAAATTTAGGCAAGAGTCACTTTTATCAATTTCTTTAACTTTTAACTGCAATACCTCTGGAAGAAAAGCCTCTTCTCATAGCAAAAGTCACATATATACGGCGGACATAGATCAGAGCTTTTAGATTTTTTCTTGTCTCCCGCACTGAGATATGCTATACCGTGTGTAATTGTTTTTTTATCTAATATTTTGCCTTAGGGGGTTCAATATGCAGTTCAGTAAACGTATGGATCGTTTCGGCGACGAAATCTTTGCCGCTCTTAATGATAAAAAAATCGAGCTTGAGAAGCAGGGCCGGAAGCTTTACAACATGTCGGTCGGCACACCGGACTTTGAAACACCGGAGCATATCCGTGAGGCACTGATCGAAGCCGCCAAAGATCCCGAGAACTGGCATTATGCACTGCGGGACACGGATGAGATGCTTGATGCCGTGGTAAAGTATTATAAAAGGCGTTTCGGTGTAGACATCCGTCCGGAGCAGGTTGCAAGCTGCAGCGGCACCCAGGAGGGTATGGGACTCATCGGCATGGCTCTTGCGAATGAAGGCGACACGGTTCTGCTCCCGACGCCCTGCTATCCGGTCTTCATTACCTGTGCCAAAATGGCCGGTGCGGTGCCATACTACTATCCTATGACAAAGGAAAACGGATTTCTGCCCAAGGTATCGGAGATCCCGGAGGATGTTGCAAGGCGCGCAAAGTTTATGGTTGTATCTCTCCCCTCCAATCCGATGGGCTCCGTCGGTACACCGGAGGTTTATGAGGAAATCATCGCATTTGCCAGAAAATATGACATCCTCATTATCCACGACAACGCTTACTCGGATATCATCTTTGACGGCATCGAAGGGCATAGCTTCTTAAATTATCCCGGTGCCGAAGAGGTCGGTGTGGAGTTTTTCTCCCTTTCCAAGAGTTTTAATCTGACCGGCGCAAGAATCAGCTTTCTTGTGGGTCGGGAGGATGTAGTAAGTGCTTTCCGCAAGCTTCATCAGCAGATCAGCTTTGGTATGTTTCTCCCTCTGCAGAAGGCTGCCATCGCGGCGCTCACAGGACCACTTGATTCTGTAAAGGAGCAGTGCCAAAAATATCAGGACCGCAGGGATGCACTCTGCGGCGGTCTCCGCTCCATCGGCTGGGATGCGGTGGACGGGCATGGCTCGATGTTTGTCTGGGTACCGATCCCTCCGAAATTTAAATCCAGCATGGAATTCTGCATGGAGCTCATGGATAAGGCCGGTGTGATTGTCACTCCGGGTTCCAGCTTCGGTCCCCTCGGTGAGGGCTATGTCCGCTTTGCGCTGGTGCTCCCGCCGGATAAAATCTCAGAAATGTGCCAGGTCATTAAGGCATCCGGCATCCTGGATTAAAGCAATACTATTACGCCGGTATATAGGTTTCCGGTGCATAGTAAATCACCCGTGTTCCGCCGTTTTCAAACCGGAATGGTACATGCATGAGGTCTTTCATGGCTTCCATGAGCGCGGCCTTTTTATCCGGCTGTACATAAAACAGGAGGAATCCTCCTCCACCGGCACCAAGCAGCTTTCCGCCCAGCGCACCGGCTTCCAGTCCTCTTGCATAGAGATCATCGATCTTTCCGGTCGTGACGGCAGAGCCGGTCTCCCGTTTCAGCCTCCAGGTATAATCCAGCAATCTGCCAAAATCATCGAGATCCGCCTTGGGGGAGATCAGGACCTTTTCCGCGTCAAACACAAGATCATACATCTTATGCAGTTTCTCGATTTTACGCTCCCGGGCATCCTCCGAGCCGGCTTCATTCGCCTTCTGTACATCAGAGGAAAAACGCGTAAAGCCCGTAAAAAACATGACCAGATTATCGTTGAGCTGCTCCTTCCGCTCTGGAGAAATAATCACAGGACGGACCTCATACCCGTCTGCACTGAATTCAATCAGATTTAATCCCCCAAATGCCGCTGCGATCTGATCCTGCAGACCACCGGCTTCCTTACACAGCACCCGCTCGAGGTAAATCGCTTCATCCGCAAGCTTCCGTTTGTCCGCATATTTTCCCTTCAGCGCATAGAATGCATTGAGCATACCCACGGCAAAGCTGCTGCTGGTTCCAAGCCCCGAGCGCGCCGGCAGATCCGCCTCATAGGTCAGGCGGATTTCATGCATGTCTAACATCTGCATGGCATTGCGGATCGCCGGATGCTGAATGTCCTCGATTCGGGTGACACGCTCCGTTTTAGCATAGGACAACTCCGTGCTGTAATCAAAAAAGCGTGGCAGATGCCGGACGTTGACATAGCAGTATTTATCAAAGGTTGTAGAGAGCACAGCACCGCCGTACTCCCGGAAGTACTCTTCCATATCCGTCCCGCCGCCAAAAAAGGACATGCGGAACGGTGTCTTGGTAATAATCATAACGTATCCTCTATGTAATTTTTAATCCTGTCCAAAAAAGTGCTGCTCCAGCATAAGACAGAGGCAGTGATAGATCGGAAGGTGCAGCTCCTGGATCCGGTAGGTCTCTGTATCCGGTGCCTGGATCGTAACATCACTTAACTTCTTAAGAGCCGAATCCTTTGCTCCGGTGAGCGCAAGCACCTGCATGCCACGTGCTCTCGCAACCGTTGCAGCATAAAGGACATTTTTACTGTTTCCGGAGGTGGAAATTCCCAGAAAAACATCTCCGGCTCTACCGTAGCCGTTGACCTGCTGTGCAAAGCAAAGCAGCGGCGCACAGTCATTACTATAGGCTGTGGAAAGCGCAGGATGACCATCCAGTGCAATCGCCGGCAGTGCCCCCTGGAGGTGGTCCGCAAGCTCTCTGCCAAGCCCAAGCCCCTCATCTGACGCAAGCAGGCGATCACAAAAGTCTGCATTCAGCTTCCGTGGCAGCCGGAAGCCCTTCATGAGCTCTCCGACAATATGCTCGGCATCTGCCGCTGACCCGCCGTTTCCTGCGATGAGAAGCTTTCCACCTCCGGTATAGCAGCGTTCCAGAACCTGATACGCCTCAGAAATCCGTTCACTTTGCGTGACAAGCACCGGATATCTCTCGATCAGGAGGTCAAGCTCCCGTTTTACCCGTTTTTCAAGCATGTAGTATCATTCCTCCCCTGTAAGTCAGATAATTTATATCAAGCTGCTTATGATCGGAGACAGCACACCATCGGAAAGGATAATAATCCTCTCTGTCGCACGTGAGATCGCTGTATAAAGTCTATGCCGGAACATCGGCTCGTCCGGATAATCCTCTGCTGTCACATCCGGCAGGATCACCGTGTCAAATTCAAGACCCTTGGCAAGCTTAAGCTCCATCAGTACAATACCACTCTTCGGCAATGCCTCATACTGCCGGATCACACGCGGCATATCGTCTCCCAGCACCCGCATCATGTGATTGATACCGGTCCAGTCCTCAACGATCACCGCCGTAAGCCCGTCCTCCGTATTATGTGCATGGATCGCCTCTCTCAGCGCCTCAACATATGCCTCATGCTCTGCGAATGCCTTAATCTCCGGTTCAATCCCGGGGCGCTGCACAGAAGACGTATGCACCCGGGTTTCCTCCGGCAGAAGTCCGGTAAAAAGCCCGGTAATTTCCGGTGAGGAACGATAGCTTGTAAGAAGCGGAAGCTCAACCACTTCCTTCTGCTCCTCTAAAAACAGCTCCCGCAGTCTCTTAAATGTAATCGTATCCCGGTGAATCGACTGAAATTCGTCTCCCAGGAACATAAAGTGCGCTCTGCGGAAGTACTTTTTAAGTACAAGCAGCTGTGCCTCTGTATAATCCTGCACCTCATCCACAATGACATATTTTGTGCTGCGGTCGCAGAGTCCCGTAAGCGTCAGCTTAAGATAGATATACTCCGCCGGCGTGAGCTCCTCTTTTCCAAGCAGACGTTTTCCGATTGCATCTATATCCAGCCAGTCAAAGGAACGGATCCTCTCGACGATGCCACCCATCTGATTTTCCACCGGATTATCCTCGGGATCTTCCATATCCGCATCCTTTGTAAAATCCTGCTCCTGTTTCCGCTCAAGCTTCAGCGCATTTTTCTTAGCCCTCTCCAGAAGCTCATCCACCGTCGTCTGCATGAGCCGCGAGCCGGTCGGGATATTCCGATGGGTTCTTAGCACCGCGGCAATCTGCTTTTTAGACAGAACCCTGGATTTTTGAAGATTGATATTTTTAAGTGCCCAGTCTTCTATTTTTAAGCTCGGAAGCTCTGCATCGATGATACGGAATGTCTCCGCTTCGGTCATATCCGCTTCTCCCCGGCTGTCCACCTTAAGTGATCCGAGGAAATCCGACCATGTCATCGTTACTGGATTGGCTTCTCCCATTTCCGGAAGCACATGATCAATATACTGCTGAAAAACCGGATTTAAGGTAATTAAGGCAACCTGCTCCGGTCTCAAGGTTTTCCGCTGCCGGTAAAAAAGATAGGCAATCCTCTGCAGAAGGATCGAGGTTTTACCGGAACCTGCAATACCTGCCACAAGCAGCACCGGAACATCCGGATAACGGATAATCTTGTTCTGCTCCTCCTGGATCGTTTCCGTGATGGACTGCAGCTTGTCTGTACGCTTCCTGGTAAGCGAACGGATCAGCAGCGGATCCTCCAGCGCGACCTTGGTGTCGAAATATGCATGCAGGACATTTCGTGTAATGTCAAATTGCCGCCGAAGCTTAAGCGTAACCGGGATTTTACGACCGTCAACCTCATAGGAGGTCTCACCATTTTCATGATTGTAATAGACTTCGGCAATGGGACTCCGCCAGTCCACAACCAGCTGCTCATGCTGTGCATCCGTACAGGAGGCTGCACCGATATAAAAGTCCTCCGGCGCTTCATCCTCGTCAAACTGCACTGTAATCCTTGCAAAGTATGGGCGGGGCAGTAAGCGCTGTACATCTGCAAGCCTCGTGCTCACAGACTGACTGTCAATATTGAGCTGCGCTACCGCACGGCTCATCGTCTCAAACTCAATAAGAGTTTCCTGTCCCTCCTCATCATTATGGAAGTTATAGTTAAGATCCTCACTCTGCTGACTTTTTTCCTCTGCTGCCTTCCTGGAAATCTCCTGAAGCTCATCCCGGAGCGACTGCTGCATATCTATAAGCTGCTGGTAAAGCCCGGTAAGGTGCGCCTGTTCCTCTTGAAATATGGTATCTTTAGTTTCTGTATCGTGCATGTATAAAACTCCGTCACTTTTTTTACGAGATTAACTTTTGTTAAATTGCGAATGCCGGCTTCTCATCATATTTTTCACGTTTTAATCCTTTGCTTATTCAGCTTGATACGCGCATGATCTACCGCCATATTTAAGCTATCATACCATACTCGTCGTTTATAATGAAGAGAACATTTGTCTTTCGATCCACTCCATCAGTGTATCCACAACGTACTTCTGCTCTTCCTTGCTGAGCGCTCTCCCCGCCGGGATGCCGTGCCATTTCTCAAGGCAGCCTCTGCAGCAGCAGGCGCAGGCGTGCTGGGCGAGAAAAACCGGATGACCGCGCATAGGAGTCTGCTTGCCGTCATTCGGAATGACTGCCGGCGCAAGCCGCTTTGCAATGATATCTTCCGCATGCCTACGGATGGTATCCATACCCTTATCCCGGACATACTGCTGATCGGCAGGCTTCAGCTTAAATCGACTGCGGAAATTTGATTCCGAAATCCGTTGAAACAGGTCCCGCTTGAGCCAGGCTTCATGAGACTCCGGCTCCGGACCGGAAGTAATCTTGGGGACAGCATTCCCCGAAGCAGCGATACTGCCGGCGTAGTCAACATTCGCCTTAGCCGCCTGGCTCTGCTGAAATCTGCGCTCGATATGATAGACCTTACCATCCTTTACAAAAACCGCGCCGGTCTGTTTAAAATGAAAAGCCACGCCATATTTCATGCACTGCTCCCGGGTGGACAGGATCCATGCATAATGGCAGGGACGCGCATCCGGTCCGGATTCTCCGCCGCACAGGACATAATCGATCTGTCCCGTGGCAAGATATGATACAATATCAATCGGACCCAGCATCGGTTCATGGCAGATATGCTTATGCCGGATCGGTAATGTCAGGTAAATGGGCAGACGGTAATCTGCCATCTGCTGGTTCTCCACCGTGCAGTAAATGGACACATTAGGATAGCCCTCACCCCAGTCCTCCGGAATGCATTGTAAGAATCTGTGGATCCGCTTCGTTATGATGGCAAACTGCAGATCCCTTCGCTCCCGCATGATCTGCCAGCACTCGGGACGCCACGCATCCGCTTCCTCCAGAAAGAAGTCCGACGTCATACAGGTAAAGACGGTGCCATCCGACGGCTGTAGCTTATATTGTTTCTGCCGGTTCTTTTTAAGCGGAAGGTCAAAATCACCGGTCTTACGGATGATGCTCGCATCCTTGCCGATCGACGCATCACGCCTGTATACATAACAATGTTCACAGCCCGGACTGATTTTATGACATCCATGCCAGGGATTCCAGATCACCAAGAAATGCCCCCTTTCACCTGCTTAAGGCGGATTGCCTTTGCCAGTTAACAGTTACTATTAATAGGAATGCTTCTGCCCTTTGTCCTTTCACCTGATGCAGACGGACGGTCCTCATACACTGCGAGTCTCAACAAAGCGAAGGTCCGTTCAGAAGACGCAGGATACCAGTGTCAGCATCGCAAGTCCTCCCTGCATCAGGATGATTTTAGGGTTACTTGTCACACTGCCATACAGCGCAACTCCGACAATATACAGCATCAGGCTGACAACGGCTGCCTTACTGTGAAATGCAAATACCGAAAGCCCGATCAGTACAGAAATCAGCCCATTGTAAACTCCCTGATTTTTAAAGAGTACATTAACACTTTTCCGGCTGAGCTCCTCTCTGGACATACCAAATACCTTGGATGTCTTGTCCGATGTCGTGGCGATCGTCTCCAGATAAAAAATATAGAGAAACTCTGCTGCCACAAGTACCGATAGAATTTTTGTAAGTAGACTCATATGGATTACCTCGTGTTTCTCCGACATGCGCCCGGAAGTCATCGATCTCGCTAAATATTCTCTCTTATCCTCTTGGCATAATGTCGCTTTGTTATACCATTTTATAAGCTCACAGGCGCGAAATCAACAGCTCGTTCCACATGTATTAACTTCCTAACTTACCATGTCCGATCTTTCTATATTATGAAGTGATGCGGAGGAATGTGAGGATATAGTCATGCACATGTTCACATAATTAAGGAATGTGGATTCAGTTCTCATCAAAAATTTTGAAATTTGTTTAAAATACTGATAGCTTACACTCTCCTCGCTCCTATGGTCTAAAATCATGATCATTTATCACAAAGCTTCCCGGTAGTCCAAATGGTTTATGGCACATTTTAGTACGTGTTTTTTACAGCGCCGTAAGATTGTGATAAATTTCACACAATTCACTAGGTAATAATCAACAAAATTATACTTGCATATTTGTATAACTTGCAGTATAAGGAAGATGTGACAGGAGCATACAGGAAATGCTTAAGAGCATCCTCCCCGGTTTCACCGCTCCTTAAATATAGATGACTTTTGAGATGAGCTAAGCAATAGATAAGCTTAGTTCAGGAGGAGCCTGGTTCATAACCCCGGCTCGTAAAACAGATGGATGACAGACCTTTTAAAAGGAGGTAATTGTATGAAACTTTATAACATTAATAACGTAAGCGCACTTTTCAATGTTCTGGACAGCTGCAAGGGTGATGTAAAGCTGATTTCCAAGGATGGCGACATGATCAATCTTAAGTCCAAGCTCAGCCAGATCCTGCTGGCAGCAAAGCTTCTGGATACATCCTTTATCAAGGAGCTGGATCTCAAGGTTTCCGATCCGGAAGATATGAAGAACATCATGAACTTCATGATGATGAGCGGCAGCGGCGAGGCTGTTGCGTAAGTTATATTCGCAGTCACATAATTTAACCCCGGTGATTTCTTAAGGAAGTCACCGGGGCTTTATTTTTGATTTAATATCCAGAGTAACGATGAGAATGCATCTTTTGCTTAGAACCGGACTAATTTGCTCGTCGGATGGAACAAATTGTCTTTGGAAATTTCCTTAAGTGAGCCTACGCCGCACATCCTCATTGTATCCATCAGCTCCTTGCCAAGCTTCTCGGTATAAAGCTCTACACCTTCTCTTCCGCCTCCATAAACGGCTGTAACATACGGGCGGGCAACCAGCACAGCATCCGCGCCCAGTGCCAGCGCTTTAAAGACATCTACTCCGGAGCGGATGCCACCATCCACAAGGATCATCATCTTACCGCCTACAGCATCGACAATCTCCTCCAGAACTTCTGCTGTAGACGGTGTCTGATCCAGGACTCTACCGCCGTGATTTGACACAACGATGGCAGATGCTCCTGCTTCCCGTGCAGCTTCTGCTCCTTTCACTGTCATGATACCTTTTACGATAAACGGCTTGCCGGACGCTGTGATAATCTCCTTAAGCTCTGCAACCGTCTTGGAACCTGCCGGTGGTGTCAGCCCCTGCAGAAATGGAAGTCCGGCAGCATCCACATCCATAGCAATTGCAAAGGAATCGCTATCTTTCACAAGCTGGAATTTCTCCTTAAGTGTATTGACATCCCATGGCTTTACGGTCGGTACACCTGCACCTCCCTGCTTTTTAATGGCAGCCGTCGCCGCCTTCATCACATCCGGATTGGTACCGTCACCCGTAAAGGCACAGATACCCGCGTCCGCACATGCCGATACAAGGATATCGTTATATCCGATATCATCCAGCTGATCGCCGTAATGCAGATTCACCGCACCCACAGGACCTGCAAAAATCGGATACTTCATCTTCAAACCAAAAAATGTAAAGGAAGTATCCGGATCCCGGTTTTCCGCAATGGTATTAAGATTAATTCTGAGCTTTTTCCATGCCTCATAGTTACGAACTGCCACATCACCAATGCCCTTGGCTCCAGGTCCCGGCATATGATTTCCACAGGCACGTCCGTTACACTCCCGGCAAGCCTTACAGTACTTTCCCATGCAGGTAGATGCATGCTGTAATAATTCCTCGTATGTCATACTGACTTCCCCCTTAAACCATAAAAATCTTCCTGAGATCTTTTTGATACTTTTGATTTTTATGCTTTTGATAAAGCCCTGTTTACAGGTATCTCATGTTTACTATTATAACGACGATTCCAAAAAAGTCATACTGTTTTTGCATGGTACTTTCGTACCTACATAGCACCTGCATAATGACTCCGATGCACTTAGGCACTCAGGCAATAACATATTGACAATTCTGTATTCCAGCTTTATAGTTGCTATTAGCAATAGTTGTTCAGCGCATTAGTTGCTTATTACAATAGAAGGGAGCTGTAAAACATATGCATTTCATTCATTCATCTACAGAATCGACCACATCCCAAAGTTCTTCCGGAGTATCTGCAGATTGCTCGCCAGGGGTATCCACAGAGTACTTATCTAAAGCCTCTGCACTATCCTCGGATTCCCAAGAGTCTTCCATGGCGACCTCTGACATGGAAAATTCTGCCGTCAGCAAGGAAGTCATGGAAGCCAGAGAAAAGCGTTATAATCTGATGCTGGAAGCACCGATCATCAAGGTCATCCCTATCATTGCACTGCCTATGGTCATCACGATGCTGATCGACTCCTTTTATAATCTCGCCGATACCTACTTTGTAAGTACACTGGGAACCTATGCTACCGCAGCTGTCGGTGTCAACAACTCCCTTATGTTTTTCCTGCGGGCCGTTGGCATGGGATTCGGCATGGGCGCATCCTCCATTATCTCAAGACTGCTTGGAGCCAAAAAATATGACGAAGCGTCCAGAGTCGCGTCAACTGCATTCTACACATCCTTACTGCTGATCACGCTGATCTCTATTGGCGCCTATATTAAGCGGTCAGATCTCGTAATGCTCCTCGGCGCAACCGGAAACTCCAGACAGTATTCCATTGATTATGCAGATTACATCCTGTATTCCGCACCCTTTACCATCGGAAACACTGTTCTCTCCCAATGCCTCCGCGCAGAAGGAAGCACGACGTACTCCATGGCAGGCATGGTTTCCGGATGTATCGTAAACCTTGTGCTTGACCCGCTCTTTATCTTTGTATTTCACTGGGGTGTTGCAGGTGCCGCCGCTGCTACAGGTCTTTCCAAGGTCATAAGCTTTATTATCCTCCTGATCCCGTATTACCGCGGCAAATCCATGATCCAGGTATCCACCCGCTTTTTTGCTCCAAGCTGGTCCATGTACCAGGAAATCGGCAAAATGGGCATACCATCCTTCCTGCGCACCAGTCTCATGAGTGTTTCCAGCGTCATCACCAACAACTATGCCGGAAGTTATGGCGACTCTGTGCTTGCGGCAGTTTCCGTCTCCAACCGCATCATGATGTTTATGGGCTCCATGGTTCTGGGCTTTGGTCAGGGATTCCAGCCAATTGCGGGGTACTGCTGGGGCGCTAAAAAGTACCGTCGTACACGTAAGGCTTTTTGGGTAACCTCAGGATACGGTCTTTTGATCTGCATCTTTATGGGAACTCTGATCTATGCGCTTGCTCCAAAGATTGTCGGTGCTTTTACAGTAGATGATCAGCAGATTATTAAAACCGGCGTTTTTATGGTAAGATTACAGTGCGTTGTCCTTCCCGCCCATGTATGGGTCATGATCATCAACGGACTTTTCCAGGCGCTCGGTCGTCCCATTGCAGCAACAGTTCTGGGACTTTCCCGCCAATGCATCTGCCTGATTCCGCTGCTTGTGATTCTCAATGCCGCCTTAGGTCTTACAGGACTCGAGATTGCACAGAGCACATCGGATGTTGCAAGCGTTATCCTTGCGCTTCCCATGCTGTATATGATCATGCGTGAAATCAGACAGCGAATGCATTCACCGGAGGCAGTAGACTAATGGATTTTAAAAACCCCGACAATATTTTTTCATCCCGGCATCTTACCGGACTCATCGGCTCTCTCGAGCGGGAGCGCCGGGCATACATTAACAGTAAGCTGGAAAGCACAGGACTCAGAAACCACCAGTTCTGGGCACTCATTCACCTAAGCCACTATCCCGGCATCAATCAGGAGGATCTTGCGAATGCTCTGAGCCTCGATAAAACCCGCATGGCGCGGAGCTGCAAGGAGCTTGAGGACATGGGGTATCTCCACCGGGAGCGGGACCCCGAAAACCGCAGGCAATACCGGCTGTACCTTACCGATCAAGGCAATGCGCTCCTTCCGGAAATCCGTACCGTGCTAAACGACTGGAGCAACAGCATCGCTGCCGGCATCACCATGGAGCAGGTAAAAATGGTGATAGAAGTCCTGGAACAAATGGATGCGAATGCTTCTTCCATCTAATGTTCAAGAAATAATTCACTGTAAAACGACAGGTTACAGTATAATAGCATATGATTTTACTGGATTTTACAGGGAGGAAATAAAGCATTATGAAAAAACACATCTTACTTAATGCATTGATTGCCACTGCGCTGTCTGCTGCACTGCTGGCAGGATGCGGTGCATCCGGTTCTGCTAACGCAACAACTACTGCACAGGAGACTACCAATGTCGGAAGTGAAGCTTCCACCGAGTCCGCAGCTTCCGAGACCAAGGCTTCCGAGAGTGCAGCTGCTGAAACATCTGCCGCGGAGAGCAAAGCTGCATCAGAATCTACCCAGGCCGCATCCGAAGCTGAAACCGCACCAATCGGTGATACTTCAGAGGGTGCCATGAAGATCGGCTCTCTCAAGGGACCGACCACCATGGGTCTTGTAAATCTCATGCACGATGTTGAGTCCGGCAGCAAATCCGGCTATCTTTTTGAAATGCAGACACAGCCGGATGTCATCATGAGCGAGCTCGTTTCCGGCAAGCTGGACGTTGCACTGCTGCCAGCCAATGTCGCAGCCGTTGCTTACAATAAAACAAATAAAGGTGTCAAGGTCATCGACATCAACACACTCGGCGTGCTGTACTGTGTAACCGGCGATGATTCCGTGAAATCCGTAAAGGATCTGTCCGGTAAAACCGTACTCAGCACCGGTCAGGGCGCTTCTCCGGAGTATGTTTTAAACTATCTCCTTGATAAAAACGGAGTCAAGGACTGTGACGTACAGTTTAAGTCCGAGGCAACGGAAATTGCCGCAACACTGAAGGAGGATCCTACTAAGATTGCCATCCTGCCGCAGCCATTTGTAACTGTTGCCATGGCACAGAACGATGCTCTCAAGCTTGCCTTTTCACTTACCGATGAGTGGCAGGCCGTTTCTCCTGATTCAAAGCTCCTTACAGGTGTGACTGTCGTAAGAAACGATTATCTTGCGGATCATAAGGATCAGGTAGATGCGTTCCTTGCAGATCATAAGGCAAGCACCGATAAGGCAAATGCAGATGTTTCCGGTACTGCCGCTCTTGTTGCACAGTACGGCATCATCGTCAAGGCACCAATTGCCGAGAAAGCACTTCCCCAGTGTAACATCGTTGCCATCACCGGCGATGAGATGAAGACTGACCTCTCCGGTTATCTTTCCGTCCTCAATGCAGCCAACCCAAAGTCCGTCGGCGGTACACTGCCTGATGATGACTTCTACTATGTAAAGTGATCATAATATAAGACAAGAAACCATCATTAAAATATGACACTTTTGTCGATACTTTATATAAAATATCAACGATAAAATATCGGTAAAAAGGCTGCCATAAAAAGCCATTTAAGAAGTCCCTGCTCCAGTCAAAATAAACAGGGACTTTTTTTATTGCCGTTTACCTTGTACAATAGCATAGAATCCAAAGTGTTCTACGGATGTTTTGCGGTTGTTTTACGAAACAAAGGTCCATTGTCATTTCACATTGCCATTTCCGTTTCACAGCAATAAATCAATATAACTTACAAGAAAGTTATAAGCAAAAATACCATCTGTCACAGGAAAATCGATTTTATAAAGGAGCATGTATTTTAAGCATTAATCATATGAAAAAAAAGATCCTTATCATCTTCCTCTGGATACTGATCTGGCAGATACTCACTCTGCTCATCCATAACAGCATCCTTATGGCAGGTCCCATTGACACAGTAAAAGCGCTTCTGAACATGGCTCCCATGCCTCTGTTCCGCGCATCTATTGCCTTCTCCACTCTGCGGATCTTCGGCGGATTTGCCGCGGGCTCCTGCATTGGCATGCTGCTCGGATGGGGTGCCTACCGTCTGCCGCTCCTGGAGCAGTTTCTGAAGCCTTTTATTTCCGCCTTAAAGGCGGTACCGGTTGCGAGCTTTGTCATTATGCTCCTGATCTGGGCAGGCAACCGAATGCTCTCCTTTTATATTAGTCTCCTTGTCGTACTGCCAATCATCTATCTCATGACCTTAAGCGGTCTCCGTGCAACTGACCCGCAGCTTCTGGAGCTTGCGAATGTTTTCCGCATGGGGACTCTCGCGCGGATCCGTTTTATTTACCTGCCATCGGTTTTTGCAAATCTTTACGGTGCGTTTCAATCCGCCATCGGTATGGCATGGAAAAGCGGTATCGCTGCGGAAGTCATCGGACAGCCTCTCGGCTCTATGGGAAACGGACTCTATACTGCCAAAATATATCTTGACACCGGCGAGCTCTTTGCCTGGACCATCGCAATCGTACTGCTCTCGTTTTTTATGGAAAAATTGCTTCTTATGGGATTCCGCCGGCTGATCCGGCGATGAAGATCATGTTGAAATTATTGTTGGCGCATAGCCATAAGTTTAAAAGGAACTAAAAATCCATGAAGCTTACTGTAAATCAAATCTCAAAATCATATCCCGGGCATCCTGTGCTACGCAATCTGACCTTTACACTGGACTCTGAAGCCACAGATCCTGCCAGGCAGAACCTGCTCCTGACCGGACCGTCCGGTGTTGGTAAAACTACGCTGCTTCGCATGCTCGCGGGACTGGAAGCACCCGACAGCGGAAGCATTCTCTATTTCCGTAAAAGCACGCTGACTACGAATGCGGAAAATCCCGCTGTACCCTTCCAGCCCAGGATTTCCATGGTATTTCAGGAGGACCGTTTATTTCAGGGTTTTACGGCACGTGAAAATATTGCGGCAGTATCGCCCATGCTTTCCAGGAAAGCTACAGATACTCTGCTGTCTGAAATTCTGCCGCAGGACGCCTTACATAAACCGGTACGTGAGCTCTCCGGCGGTATGAAGCGTCGCGTCGCAATCGTCCGCGCCATCGCCGCAACATCCGATCTGCTTATCATGGATGAGCCCTTTACCGGTCTTGATGCCGATACCCGAGAGCATGTCATTTCCTTTATCTTCCGGCACAAAGAGCACCGCCCGCTGATCCTCTCAAGCCATGAAACTGCCGGCCTCCCTGCGATGAAAGTACTGGAGATTAAGAACCTGACCACTACTACAGCAGTATGTCCGTGAAATATGCCTCAGCAACATATCGGCTGACGGCAATTCGGTCTATGTAACGTTTGTAATCAAAACATACCCGAATATTTGCTCTTTTTCTCAGAAATTATCCTTAGATAGCAAAAACTCATCCGACGGTCCGCCAGTGCTTGTCCACGTGATTCAACACCTCGCAGCCATCCTCGGTCACAAGCACAAGATCCTCGACTCTTACGCCAAAATCCCCTGCAAGATATACCCCCGGCTCGATGGAAAAAATCATCCCCGGTGCAGCAACAATATCACTCACCGCACTGACATCTCCCATCTCATGATCCCGCTGACCGATAAAATGTCCCAGCCGATGGTTAAACTCCTTGGTATAACCGCCTGCAGCAATATGCTCCCGCGCCACACGATCAATCTCCGACAACTTAACGCCCGGACGGATTGCCTGCTCCGCAAGCTCATTCGCCTCACGCACAAGATCATAAATCCGCACCTTTTCCTGCTCCGGTTCACCCGCAAAAAACGTCCTTGTCATATCCGAGCAGTACCGATGATAAACGCAGCCCATATCAATGAGTACACACTGCCCGCGCTCAAGCACTGTATTGTCCGGTGAATGATGGGGATCCGCTGCATTCGCCCCAAAGGACACGATCGTGCTAAAGCTAGGCTCGCTTGCGCCATAATGGAGATAACGCGCATCTATATAGGAAGCAAGCTCCTTTTCCGTCATGCCGACCCGCACATAGGCTGCCGCCTCCTTCATAACCGTATCATTGATCCGGGATGCTTCCTTCATGATCCGCTGTTCCTCGGCATCCTTCACCGCACGGCAGTCATCCACGCAGTCAGACGCAAGCACCACATCCAGGTGATGAAACCGCTTCATGAGCGGCACAAGATAGCGCGCTGTCCACTCCTTATCTACGCCCAGGCTATGCTCCTCATTCACCTCCCGGGCAAGCGCGCCCACGCAGTCATCCGTGTCGCTGTACCAGATCGCGCGGAATGGAGGCTCCGGCACATGAAACAGCCGGTTCAGAAACAGCACATGGTCACCACTCTCCTTAAGCAGCAGACCGTACATCCTCTCCCCCGGATGATTGTCAATCCCGGTCAGATACCAGATACTGTCCGGATCCGTCACAAACAACTGTGAAAGCCCATTCTGTTTCATGTGATTTAATACGCGTGTGATTCTTGATGTCATATGCAAGTCCTTCTTTCTATGCCCATGATTCCTGATGCGAATGCTTCTGCCGCTGTGTTCTCATCCCAATCTCCGGTCTCAAAACCTTCCGTTGAAAATCTTTCTTCAAGAAGTCAAAGATACAAATTCTCCTCATACTTCGGAAAAAGCACCTCGTCTTCCTTCATAATATGCTCTGAAATGTCATTTAACAAGCTCTGAATGCGTTCCAAAAATGTGCGGATGTTTGTGACGTCCACATTTGCATCCGTATCCGCAGCATTCTCCGCATTTTCCTTCGGGAGAGAAAGGGTAAGAAGTGACATCTCCTCCGTAAGCCTCCTGATGATCCTCTCCTGATCCCGATGCTCGTTCTGAAGCTCATTCAGCAAGGTTCTGAGTTCAGCCGTGGGATGCTCGTAAATCCACATCAGCGGAAATACAACCTGCTCCTCCTTATCAAAATGATCCATCAAATGTTCCTTTAAATCAAGAAACGTCCGGTTTAAGCTCCGAAGCTCCTTAAGCTCCAGCTCCCTGCCAAGAGCCGTAATTTCCTCCATCTGGTCACGCTCGGTAAGATGATGCGTATTTTCTATATTGTCCAGCATGTCCTGCACCGACAGCTTCCGGAACTTCTCCAGTCCCTCCATCGGATCCTGCACATTACCTGATTTAAGGTCCTCCCAGCGTAACGTCTGTCTGATCATGACTTTCTCCCTTTCATTGTTCTGTCGTATTTTTCCATAAAATAATTACGCATAAAACAGCTTAATGACTATGCATCTTCAATCTATCACCTTTTGGCGTACAGGTGAACAATTCTGCCATTTTAAGAGCAAAAAAATAGAGGCTGTGCATCATGCAAATACATCTGCCTCAAAAAATACATTATTTTACTTACTGCATAACCAGTTTTACGCAATGTAATAGGCCCCGACATTTGTTTCTTGCTTGCAAATGCCGGGACCTTAGTGAATGTTTGGACTTCTCACTTGCTCATCCCTCCTTTATTTGATTTTTGTCTTTTGGTTTTTAGTATTCAGATCTCAACTACGTGAAGCACTCGCCATTTCATCTACCATCTGAATCCTTATCACGAACATCTCTGATTGGTGAAGCACTCGCCACCTTTCCTCTGATGTTTTTCCCTCTTCAACTGTCTTTATTGTATCAGATAAAAAACATATTGTAAAGTATTTATTTTATGGAAAATATTTTTACTTCAGCAACTCTGCGACAAGCTCCGGGATCTGCGCAAAATCTGCTTCTTCCGGGTTCCACTGTGAACGCACATTCTGCTCAATGACATCAAATCCGGCATCTGCAAGCTTCTCCTTCAGAACCTTAACCGACTCTCCGCTCCAGCCATAGCAGCCAAATGCCGCTGCCTTTTTATTTTTAAACTTCAGCTGCTTTAAAAACTCCAGCCATCCGGCAACACTTGAGAGGACACTGTTGCTCACCGTCGGTGATCCTACTGCAATCGCCCTGGACTTAAAGACCTCCGTCATTACCTCGTTTTTATCGCTCTTTGCGATATTAAATACCTTGACTACCGTATCCGGACTCTGCTTATGAATCTCATCCGCAATTCTGTGGGCAATTTTAGCGGTGCCCTCCCACATCGTATCATAGGCAATTGTCACCTGGTCTTCCTGGTATGCGTCTGCCCAGGCAGCATATTTTTCCACGATCTGCAGAGGATTTTCACGCCAGATCGCACCATGTGCCGGAGCAATCATTTCAATCGGCAGATTCAGACCCGCAATCTCTTCCAGCTTTTTCTTAAGGATCGGCGCAAACGGATTTAAAATGTTGGCAAAATACTTCATTGCCTCTTTGTTCAGCACGCACGGATTTGCCTTGTCGTTAAAAAGCTCTTCTACGGCATAGTGCTGACCAAATGCATCCATGGAAAACAGGATATTGTCTCCTGTCATAAAGGTTGCCATGGAATCCGGCCAATGCAGCATACGCATCTCCAGAAATACGAGCTTCTTGCCATTACCGATCTCTATGGAATCTCCTGATTTCACCACATGGAAATTCCAGCCGCGCTTGCCATACTGACCCTCGATGCTCTTTACCGCATTTGCCGTGCAATAAATCGGAGTGCCGGGAATCTCCTCCATTAAAGCCGTGAGCGACCCCGAATGGTCACATTCGCCATGATTTGCAACAATAAAATCTATTTTCTTTAAGTCAATTTCACTTTTTAAATTTTCAACAAAGTCAAAGCGGTGCGGTGTCCAGACCGTATCCATCAGCACCGTCTTCTCTTCCTCAATCAGATAGGCGTTCTGACTGGAACCGTTTAAAATCGAGTAATCATCCCCATGGAAGCGATCCAGCTCCCAGTCCATATATCCGATCCAGCTAACATTTCCCTTGACATGCTTCCTCATATTGATACCTCCAAAGATTGCTTGCGTATTGTAATAAAACTATAGTAAAATACGCGCTGGAAGTATGTGGTAATTACCACGTATACGAAATAATACAAAGGAGAACCTGATGTGAATGCAGCATGGTTGTCAGACACAGAATTATTTAAAGGATTTACACCATCAGAAATACAAGCTGCCCTGCAAAGTCTTTGTGCTCGCTCTGTAGCCTACCAGAAGGGCGCGGTCATCCTCTCTGCGGGAAGCACGACTGACAAAATGGGGCTGGTCCTGTCCGGAAGCGTCACAATCGAGAGTAATGATGTCTGGGGCAACCGTACCATCCTAAGTCATGTCGATCCCGGACATTTTTTTGCTGAAACCTATGCCCTGTTGAGCACAGAGCCTTTGCTGGTGGGCGCCGTTGCCAATGAGGATGCGGAAATTCTGTTTCTCTACCTTGGAGGCATTACAGAAACAGCCGGTCTCGCAAATACCTGGACGTCCAAGCTTTTAAACAATCTGCTCATAGTTTCCGCACACAAAAATATGATGCTCTCCAGCCGCAGCATCCACACTTCGCCTAAAACAATCCGCCGGAAGGTGCTGGCATACCTTAACTCCGTTGCACTAAAGACAAATGCCCGGCAGTTCGACATTCCCTTTGACCGTCAGCAGCTGGCGGATTATCTGAATGCAGACCGAACGGCTCTATCCAAGGAGCTTGGAAAAATGAAGGCAGACGGACTCATTTCATTTGATAAAAACCATTTTGTAATCAACTAAGGTAGTCATCTTACTTGTCGTCGATGTCCAGCTCGTGATCGATTCTTTTTTCGATCTTTTCACGGAATTGTCCAAACAGCATCTTCCGTGTCTTGCCTTTGATCATGAGATATTCAAGTACAAACAGGACCGCGATGCTGAGAACCATAAGGAGGTTTTCCAGCGCGCTGGACTCCCGTACGATCATATGTCTCGAAATCAGGAAAATCAGCACCTCCGTGACATTTTCTACTGATGGCTTTGCCAGCATCTTTAAGAACTCCGTACCAACGATGACGCTTAGAATCGCTGACAGCATTTCCGAAAAGGCTTCCGCGTCCTCCCGATGCAGAAATAGCTCATGAAATTTGGGCAGCAGCCCGATCATAGCAAATATAATTGCCACGGATACCGCAATTGCCATGAGAATCTCCACCAATTCTCCAAACTCCGTCACAATCTTCCGCGCTCTCTCGATAAAGTTTTCCATATATCAACCTCTCCTCTGATGGCTTTAATGCTGACCGGTAGTTCCAGGTATTCTCTATTCCGCTTCATACCACCTGATGTTTTCTGTTTCAGTTTGATTCTGCCTGCGCAAACCCATTGATTAGATTTTAGCATACTGCACTTTTAACGGAAACAGAATTATTGTAAAATCAACCGGTAGATTCACATCACAGTATATTCACATAGATATTTACAGCAATACATGTAAGAGATATATTGCGATGTTAATGATAGAAAGAGAGGTTTGCGGCGGTTTATCCCGGCCTGAAGGAAGCAATAGAATTTCACAGGGCTCTCCGCTGAAAATTTTATGACAGGAACATTATATGGCATCGGCGTCGGTCCCGGAAATCCGGATCTCATCACAATGGAGGCACGTAAGGTGATTTCTCGTTGTAATCTCATCCTGGTCCCGGGGAAATCTCCGGCAGAAAGCCGCGCATATCACATTCTCCATGAGGCATTGCAGCAGGAGGATCTTGCCGGTAAACGCGTGCTTTGCTGCGACTTTCCCATGACACGGGGCCCGCACACAAGAGCTCTTGCGGTGAGGGAAAGCTATGAAAGGATTCGCGGATTCCTCCTTGATGGTACATCGGTTGCATGCCTTACGATCGGTGATCCCTTGATTTACTCTACCTTTGCGTACCTGCAGGAAGCCGCCGCACATGACCAGCTCCCGGTAAAAATCGTAAATGGCATCCCTTCGTTCCTTGCGTCTGCAGCATGCTTTAATCTGCCGCTTTGTCTCGGAGAGGAGGAGCTTCATATATTAAATGGGGATTCTGACTTTGCGGAAAGTCTGCGTCTGTCCGGGACCAAGGTTTTTATGAAGCTGGGCAGGCGGCTGCCGGAATTTGTCTCCGCACTTAAGACATATAAAGGCACGCATTCCTTATGCGTCTACGCTGTAAAAGACTGCGGCTTACCGACGGAGGAAAGCTTCGCAGGTCTACATGCGCTCGAGGCTCTCTGTGAGGACCATGGACATCCCTATATGATGACGATCATCGTAAAGGACGTTTTAAGCTAAGAAGCAATGTAAGAGCTTCGATCGTGTACTTTTCTGTCTTTCCCTCCTGTTACGATGTATTTGTTTCGATATTTATTCGCCGATATTTGTTTCAACGAAAATTCGATGGCAAGTATCGTCCGAAACATAGTCCGAAACAAAACTTCATTTCAGGAGGTCTTCAAATGTACCAAGCCAGAATCATTTTATTTTTCCATCGCAGACGTCATAGCCGAAACGCCAGTCATTTTAACGCCGGTCTCTTCTTTTTGGTTTTAACTCTCTTCCTAGCATCATTGCTAGTCTCCATAAGTTCCGTCACACCAGCACACGCTGCCGGATGGTATCTCGACGAAACAATGCCGGGTCCCGACGGTCAGCCCGGCGCCTGGTATTACTATCTCACAGACACCGCAACTGGAAATCTCTCTGACCGGAAAACCGGCTGGTTCACAGATCCGATCGACGGCTACACCTACTATCTTGACCCAAAAGATGGTCGCATGCTTTCCGGCAGAGAAACCATCGACGGAACGCATCATCTCTTTGAGCCGACCCGCAATCGAGGAAATTATTTCCCGCTTGGCCTCGGCTTCTTTTATTACAAGGCAAACGGTCTCCGTCCCTATGGCGCTCTTTTACCTAAGGCCGTCCATGCAAATACAGCCTTCCGTGCTTCATCATTCTTATCTAAAGAAATCCCGTCCCGGAAATCTACTCCTTCAGGGATCGATAAAGTAATCCCATCCGGAAAAGCCACACCTTCCGGGATCGATAAAACGATTCCACCAGAAAAATCCACGCCTTCGATGATCGATCCCGCACCCGATTCCAAGCTATATGATAAAGAACCGGATTTCATTATAGAAGAGCCCTACATCTTATCCCACACCGATGGAACGGATCCCACGGAGCTCTGCATTGTATGCCGCAAAATAAAATAGTATTTTCCTGTATGTAACGAAATAAGCGGATATTTCCGATTCCTGGAAATATCCGCTTATAAGCAAGTTGCGCACTGCCTATATACAGGTGTTGACGTCTACCGCATCGGTCATGACATTCAAAATCTCCTTATCCGTAGATTTCATGCCAACCTTACCAATGTAGCCGACATTTTTGATGGTTTCCTCGACATCCTCCTCAACAAGACCCTCTCCCGCCTGGAAGCCCTTGTCGTTCATGCTCATATAATGAGCAAGAATCGCTGCATGCACCGAAGCCGCAATCTTAGCAGCACAGCTCGGCTTAGCGCCATCACATACAATACCACCGACATTGGCCAGGGTGTTGGTAATAGTTCTCCCAATATGCGCATAATCTCCGCCACTCATATAGGTAATCGCTGCGCCCGCACCGCAGGAAGCACTGACAGCACCGCAAAATGCAGAGAGCGCGCCGATGTAGTGCTTAATGTAAACAGAAACCAGATTGGAAATGATCAGTGCCCGATAGCGTACATTGGCTGAAACATGCAGTTTTTCCGCAAAAACCAGTACCGGCATGGTAACCGTAATCCCCTGGTTTCCGGAGCCTGAATTGATCACAACCGGCATGGAGCAGCCAGACATACGGGCATCACTTCCTGCAGCAGCCGCAGCACACGCAAGCTCCTTGACATCATCTCCCCACACCTCGAGAATTGTTTTGCCAATGCCTGCGCCCCAGGCATGATCCAGTCCCTCCTGCGAAATCGCAGCGTTCATCCGGATCTCACGGTCCAGAACATCCTGCACATCGGTAAGCTCCACCTGGTCTGCATACTGCAGGAGGCCCTTGAGGCTCATCCTGCTTCTGTCGCCACTTGTTACTGACCCGGCGGTGCTGTCCTGCGTCTGACCATCCTTAATCAGGATCTTATCATCCCTTTTAACAAAGGAAATGTTTGTATGGGTGTTCTGGATAATGACCTCTGCGCTATGATGCTGACCGCGGATCAGCGCTTCAATATAGAGGTTGGGAACATTCTCCACATACTCATAGTTGCAGAAGCCAGACTGCACCAGCTCTCTTGTTTTTTCCCGGTCTGCGTCTGTGACATTTTCGATAACCTCAAGCGTAAGATCGGGATTGCCGCCCACAACGCCAAGCGTTGCTGCAACCTCAATGCCCTTCTGTCCGCCTGCATTCGGAACTTTGACGCCTTTTACATTTTTTATCATATTGCCGGAACAGCGAATCGTAAGATGCTCCGGCTCCTCATCCAGCACTTTTCTGGCAATCGCCGCGCAATATGCAATGGCGATCGGTTCCGTGCATCCCATTGCCGGAATCATTTCACTGCATAGAATGTCTGTATAATTCTGCATTTCCTCTTGACTAAGTCTCTGCTCACGATCACCCATATCTAAACCTCCTGCAGCAAACGGTGATAGTTTGTATGTTGCTGATCACTATCGTTATAGAGAAGAAGCAATTCCCTCAAAAATCAGCTTGCCGACAATGGCTCCTCCATCTATAAGCCCAATGCTCTTTTCTCCATAATACGCTGCACGTCCATGAACTGCCTGCATGTCCTTGGTGCTTTCTGCACCCCTAGCCGCCGCAGCTGCTGCATTGTCAAACGCTTCTTTGTCAGATACATCTCCGGAATCTTTTAAAGCCTCTACTGCCGGGCATAGAGCATCAAGAATCGTCTTTTCACCAGGCTTGCTGCCAGCTTTATCCATAATGCCGGACAGTCCCTTACTGCAAGCCTCGGCAAATTCCCGGACATCTGCTTCTGTCTTGCCTCGCAGAGCCTTTGCAATCCCCATCATGCCAATAGAAAGTATCGTTCCAAGCGAAGATGGTGCCGCTTCATTAAAACTTCGGCTGGATTTCTGAAACAATTTTCCAAGATCTGTTTCTTCTGTCTGATTTAAATACTCAGCCACTGCACGGAAACCATCCGACATGGATATGCCCAGATCTCCATCTCCGTTCCGCTGGTCCAGCCTAATCAAATATTCCATATTTTGTGCCATACTGGAAGCAACCGCATTCACTGCTGTTTTAACAGATGCCGCATTAATCATAGGATATTCCTCTTTTCTTTCATATCAGTCAGCATATTTTTACGATGATAAAACATCATTCAATTTCTGTACCTTGCATCATTTATTTTCGTTAGTATAAAATGGCGTAGACGCCGGATAGCGTAAAAGTTCTTTTAATTCTTCATCCAGCTTAAACGCAGTAATGCTGAGTCCTGCCATTTCCATAGACGTTGCATATTCACCAATATGCGGCATATATACCCGGATACCTTTCCGATCAAGGATCTTTTTGACAGCTCCAAATACAATCATCTGTTCCTCCAACGGAGTTGCCCCCAGGCCATTGATCATAATAGATATTTCATCATCCTGCTGTAAAGGCATATCATCCAGAATTTTATCTATGGAAAGCTGCGCGATCTCATCCGCAGTCATCATTTTCTTTACTTCAATGCCTTTTTCACCATGGATACCCATACCGACTTCAATTTCATCGTCCTTAATTTCAAACGTTGGCTTTCCAACTTCCGGAACAATACAAGGAGATAGTGCAAATCCGATCGTACGGATATTGTCAAGTGCTTTTTTAGTTACCCGACATACCTCCTCAAGATTTTTCATCTGATCAGCAGCAGCTCCGGCAATCTTATAAGCATAAACAATGCCCGCTACGCCACGTCTCTGGCTGGCTTTATCCTTGGGAGCCGATGCGATATCATCTGTACCAAGGAGAATCTCGGTTTTAATATCATCAAAATCAGCATCCTCGCAGGCCATCTTAAAATTCATCAGATCTCCACCATAATTTCCAAAAAGACAGAGAACTCCACTGCCGGAATCACAGGCACGGATCAGATCTGCCATCTTGGACGATGCGGGACTTGCAAACACATTACCTATAGCGCATCCATCCAGCATTCCTTTACCGACATATCCGCAAAAAAGAGGCAAATGTCCGGAACCACCACCGGTCACAATACCCACCTTTCCCGGTTTCCTGGGATAATTGGAAACCAGCATACGAAAGTCATCGTTCACAAGCTTTACTCTGTCTCCATAAGCAGCAATAATTCCTTCTACTTCGTCCTGTACATAGTTTTTAGGATCATTAATAATTTTTTTCATTTTGTACGTCTCCTTCCGACATGGTAAGTGAAACCTGATTACTGTTACTGTCCAAGATAAGTCTTTTTTACATCATCATTAGTTAATAACTCCTGCCCGGTACCTGTCATGCGAATATGACCAGTTTCCAGTACATATCCCCGATCCGCAATAGACAGAGCCATCGAAGCATTTTGCTCAATCAGAAGCACAGTCTTTCCAGTATCCCGGATCTTTAATATCAGTTCAAAAATTCCCTCTACGATTTTAGGTGCCAGACCCATAGATGGTTCATCCAGCATAATAAGATCCGGTTTCATCATGAGTCCGCGGCCAATCGCCAGCATTTGCTGTTCACCACCTGACAAGCTGCCTCCCGCCTGCCTGTACCGTTCCTTCAACCTCGGAAACAGCTGATAGACATATTCCATCTGCTCTTTCACGTCCTGCTTGCTCATCTTAGGATTTCCAAGTGAACCCGCAATCAGATTTTCATATACGCTAAGCTGTGGAAAAATTTTACGGCCTTCCGGCACATGCGCAATTCCAAGCTTCACAAGCTTATCCGGAGGCATACTGGTAATGTCCTGACTCTTATATATAATCGTTCCTGCTGCTTTTTTTACAAGACCGGACACCGCCATCAACGTTGTGGTCTTACCTGCGCCATTGGAGCCGATCAGAGTCACGATCTCATCCTGTTTCACCTCAATGCTTTCATCCACCAATGCACGCACATAACCATAATTTACAGAAAGATGGTCAATTTTCAGGATACTTTTTTTATTTTGCATTTCCATCAGTCAAGCTTCCCCCTCGTAATGGTCCCCTTTCCGAAATAAGCTTCCTGTACATCCTTATTGCTGTTTACCTCTGCAGGTGATCCCTCACAAATTTTATGTCCGAAGTTCAGAACCAGAATGCGGTTGCAGGAGTTCATAATAAATTTCATATCATGTTCAATAACTGCAATCGTATACCCATGAGCATTTAAATCCTTGATAAAAATACGCAGCGCTTCCGTTTCATTAGGATTCATACCCGCTGCAGGTTCATCCAGCAATAAGATCTTAGGTTTAAGCGCAATCGCCCTCGCAATTTCCACCTTCCTCTGGATGCCATACGGCAGATTGCCTGCCATGATATCCCGATACTGTGTGAGCTTCACTTCCTCGAGCACTTCATCGATCTGTTCACGGATGAACTGTTCATCCTTCTTATACTTAGACGAATGAAGTATTGCGTCAAAAATCCCACTTTGTGTCCGGGTATGAAACCCAATCTTTATGTTTTCTGCGACTGTCATGTATTTAAACAGCTGTATATTCTGAAATGTCCGTGCCATCCCATGTCTGGCAATCTGCTCCGGCTGAAGATGAGATATCTTTTCCCCATCCAGGTAAATCTCCCCCTTTGTCGGAGGATAGATGCCTGTGCAGGTATTAAAAAATGTCGTTTTGCCAGCACCGTTGGGTCCGATAATTCCAAAGATATCTCCCTGGTTAATCTGCATATTGACATTATCAACAGCTTTAAGTCCCCCAAAGTATTTGCATACTCCCCTGGCCTCCAGTAATACACTCATGTCGCCGCCTCCGTTTCTGTTTTCTGATCGTCGGCTGAAGCTTGTGAAATCTTTCTCACAATATCATGCCCGGACAGAATCGAATTACTTGCTCCAACCAGACCTTGCGGACGGAACCAAAGCATTACAATAATCACAATGCCAAATGCCACGAGACGCCATTGTCCAATCGGGCGCAGCACCTCGGTTAAAAAATTGACAATAATAGATCCGACAATCGGACCTCCAAGCGTTCCCTGCCCACCAATAATAACCATGGATAAAACATTCCATCCTTCATCCAGTGTAAAATACGTTGAATCAAGAAACTTTACATATGGTGCATAGGCTGCACCGGCAATTCCCGCCCAAAACGCACCATACATAAAATTCATCGCCTTGTATCTTGAAGTTTCTACGCCCAGAGATCTGGCCGCAATTTCTCCCTCACGGATCGACATCCATGCTCGTCCGACCCTGGATTTAAGCACACGACTGGTTGTAAAGAGAAACAGGATTGCAAGTGCAAGAAAAACATAATAATATACCTTGGAGTTTTTAAGGCTTATGCCAAAAAATACCGGGCTGGGAATGCCTTTGATACCCATTGCTCCTCCGGTGACATCTGTCCAGTTTAATGCAATAAGACGCATGATTTCGGAAAATCCCAGCGTGACGATGGAGAGATAGATACCGGACATCCTAAGTGTAGGAGTTGCCACCAGTAAACCTACAATTGCCGTCAAAATACCAGCAAGTGGCAAGATGATCCAGAAACTCAGTTCAAAACGTGTAGCAAGAATTGCTTCTGTATAAGCTCCCACACAGAAAAAACCAGCAATGCCTATACAGGTCTGACCGGAATATCCATTGATCGCATTCAGTCCGCCAGCCAATGTTGTATACATAAGGATGCGGCACATAACCCCCATGATATAGTTCTTTGGAAAAATTACAGGCATCAAAAGTATAAACACTGACGCCACAATCCATATCAGCAATTTGTATTTTTTATAAAAAGCTTTGCTGGTATCTTTAATGGTCGATAAGGTAAGCATTATACTCTGTTTCCTTTCTTGGATTTAAATCCCTGCGGTCGGATAATAAGCACCAGAATTAAAAATCCAAAAGCAAAGATATCCCGGAACGATGCACTGGAAATCATGATTCCTATGTTTTCAATAATTCCCAGACATAATCCTCCAAGTGCTGAGAACGGAACATCCGTCAGGCCCCCAAGTACAGATGACGAGAATGCCTTCATTCCATAAGACCCTCCCATCGTTGCCTGTGCCATCTGGTAATAAATTCCCAGAAGTGTACCGCCTACACCACCAAGTCCGCAGCCTATGCAGTTACCGATCATAGCCATCTTGTCCACATTAATACCCATCATATATGCTGCTGTCTTATCCTGACTTACTGCACGGAGTGTAATACCCCACCTTGTCTTATTGAATACAAGGCTAAGCAATACGGCCAGCACAACTACAACAACCATAATGATAATCTGCATCTTCTGAATCTGAATTACGCCGATATGATATACCGTATTGTCAACAACATTGAGCATCGGTTTCTGATTCGGTCCGAAAATAATCTGTGCAAGATTTTTAACAAGCATACTGAAACCGATCGTACATAACAGTGAAATATGTCTCGGAGCATTCATAAAGTGCTTGTAACACGTGTAATAAATAAAAATTCCAAGTATCCATGCCGAAATAAAGCTGGTGATAATCCCCAGAACCAGATTATTACCAAAATAGCTGAAGGTGTACAGCGCAGTAAAGGCGCCGATCATAATAACCTCTCCATAGGTAAAGGTTACCATACCGACCACACCTACAATGACAGAATATCCAATTGCCAGCAAAGCATAAATCAGGCCCTGACATAGACCATTCACCAATTGATTTAAAACATAAGCCATTATATTTTCTCCATTTCAGTGCAAAAAAGTGAAAGAAGATATAATTTAACAGGTGGCATAAGAAAAATCCAATGCCACCTTCCTGACCGTAAAGCGACTATGTGACCTTATTGTACATGTTCACACGTAGTTATTCTTTTGCGTAATCAAAACCTTCTTTTACAACATATTGACCATTTTCCACACCGCAGATCATATATTGTCTGTTAATATCTCCATTATCCGTAAATTTGATTGGTCCGGTAATTCCAGTATAATCAATCTTAGCAAGTTCATCCCTGATCGCCTGTCTTGTAATCTTACCATCACCTATGTTTTCGATGGACTTTGCAATCAGATATACACAGTCATAAGCACAAGCCGGATGAATGGTCGGCTCAAACCCTGACTTTGAAGCAAATTCATCTTTCCATGCCGTTAAGGTCGCATCCTTTGGATCAAAGAAGAACGGGGAGGTGATTAAAAGACCCTCACCATTTTTACCGGTCTGATCAATAAGCTGTTCGGAAGTTCCGGGTCCAAGAGCAGCCAGTGGAACATCCCAGCCTGCACTACGTATCTGATTAATGACCTGTGCTACAGCTCCCTGATCCATGATAATTACATGATCAGGATTGGCAGCCTGCAGCTTGGTAATCATCGAGGAGAAATCCTTCTCATCCTGCACATAATTTACTGCTGCTACAATATTAAGTCCGATTTCCTTGGCTGTGGATTCAAAGTTCTGATAAGCCGAGGTTCCCCAGTCTGAGTTGATATAAATGACTCCAACATTTTTGGCTCCAGCATATTTCTGGAGCAGGTATTTTGCAGCAAATGGAGCCTCCGCGCTCTGCAGTCCCATAATACTGAAACAATAATCACTCATGGGTGCGTACTGAGGATTGGATGCAGTTGGTGAAAGGAGCGTGATTTCCGCTTCATCTACAATACTGGCATCTGCCATACAGCAGCCGGATGTAAAGTCACCCAGAATTGCCATGATGTCCTGATCATCTGCAAATTGTCTTGCCAGGTCAGAGGACTCCTTCTGGTCTCCCTTGGAATCCTTGATCTCCAATTCAAGTTTATATCCATTGGCACCACCCTTGGCATTGATTTCATCTACTGCCATATTCATGCCAACTTCAAATCCTTTGCCATACTCAGCATTTGTACCAGTAAGTGGGGCTAACACCCCGAGTTTGATGGTACCTTTATCTGCTGCTCCAGATCCTCCTGAAACCGCAGATCCTTCCGTCGAGGATGTATTCGCTGATTCCTCAGCTTTTGCAGTCTCTGTAGTAGATCCCGTTGTATTACCACCTCCGGAGCTGCCGCACGCTGCCAGAGAAACAATCATCATACCAGTCATCAAAAGAGCTGTTATTTGTCCTTTCTTCATATTATTTTTTCTCCTCAAAATGTCCTGTTTGCCTCTAAACATTTTATTCTGATAACCCACACTCGTATGAGTTAAATAACCACTTTTTTCGAGGGTCTGTCGCAGATTTCTCTCACCCACTTAAGCTTCTCATAGTCTATCGAACGAGGCAGTGTACAATCCGCACCAACAATTACCCCAACTCTGCCAACTTCATTCAAAAGTTTCTCGGTGAAGTTCTGAATTTCCACTTTGTTCCCTCTAAACAATATACTCTCCTCAGTATTTAAAAATCCTCCGATCACACATTTGCCACCAAAGAACTGTTTTCCTTCCTTAAGAGAAAGATCTTCCGTATTACATGCCCAGTTAAATGCCGTAGCCGGATAATCCTGATAAACTGTCAGATAATTGGTGTTTCCGCGCCAGCCGCAGATATGAATAATATTATATTCAGATAAAGTATTGGCAATCTCCAGAATTTTTTTATCGGACGGAGTCACATAAAGTCGATACAATACGTCCGGAATATAACGATGCATATCCTGTGCTGAAAAATAAATGCCATCTGCTCCACCCGGTGCAAGCACTGCATAAATCAATGGTCTTAAATTATCTGCAATGCGATCCAGCGTTTCGGCAACAGCTTCCGGATTGGTACGGATAAACTCTAGTACAATGTCATGAGACTCCGGCTCCGTAACCTTTGCTGCCCGGCGAACGGCTGCTTCAAGATGCCATAACGGAGAAAAAATATTATAAAACATTGCAATATCTTCTCCGTAAATATCCCGGTTCTCTTTCAGCAGTTTAAGCTGTCCCTGGAACCACGGATCTGTAAACGGCACAGGCTCAAACTGCTTAAGAGTCTCCGCAGAACTGAGGTCCAGCTCAATTGGCAAATCAAAGTATCCATCTGTCATAACCTTAACAAAATCCGGGTCCCATGCATCGTGAAATGCTCTCGCGCCGGTTACATTCTGGTCATAATACTCCGGATGCTCCACTGCATTGACATGCTCATCCGGCAGATAATGATGCCAGAACCCAACCGGCACTCTGGATGTTGGGATATTTTTCAGTGCCTTAAATACCAGTTCCTTTTTGCTCTCCATGCTTTCCTCCTCGCTTCTTTAAATTTCTTGTTGATATAATGCTGAAATCTGCGTCTTCACAGAGCAGATATCGTTCATGAGTATCGTACAGGCTTTATCCAGATCCTTCTCTTCAATCGCCTCGATCAGTTTTTCATGCCACGCGCCTCTAATGGCTGCGTCCCGACCCCAGTCTGTAATAAAATATTGTGCTATATATGTGGCGCTTTGCCGGATTAGCTTCTCAAGTATATTTAATGCAAATCCATTACCGCTCAAAGAGTATAGATACGAATGAAACTCGTAATTGATTTTCCAGCTATTGGCTGCAAAATCACAGTCATCTCTCTCCCGTTTTTCCAAAATTTCGTGACACTTGGATGCGATGTGTTTCAACTCCAGAATATTATCTGGTGTAATCTTTTCAAAGGATCGGCGGAATCCGCAAATCTCTATGTCACATCTCAATTGGATCAGGTTCATAACATTCTGAAAACTCACTGGTACAATCTGATAACCAACTCTTGGAATGCTTCGTAATATTCCGTCATTGCAAAGTGCCAGAAGCGCTTCTCTCACCGGCGATTTGCTGACATGATAGATTTCTGTTAATGCTCTTTCTGTAATAATATCCTTGGAAGTAATTTTACCGTTTGTAACCTGATCATAAATCTCATTGTATATTTTTTCTTTCACATTAATCTCAGAAACCTTCATCCAACCTCCCATAGAATATTATTAATATTCTTGTGATATTCTATAAGTATTCTAACTCGTTTTGAATTTAATATCAATATTTTTTTATTTTTATATTATAAAAGTTTTTTCCACTATGAGATTACTGCAAATTGTGTTCTTGACTTGCAATGCCTCTATGGTGTAAAGTATATGATGTCTACGGGGTATGGCTCAGTTTGGCTAGAGCGCTCGGCTGGGGGCCGAGAGGTCGCAAGTTCGAATCTTGTTACCCCGATGTATGGAAAGTCCTTGAGGAATCATCCTCAAGGGCTTTTTTAGCGTAAATACGTGGGTTTTGAAGGGCTTGTTTGAGCTTAATGGCTCATGTATTTATCTAAATTAATAGTAAAAAAAAATAATTCAGGCATGATAATCTGATCCCGGATAAGCTCCGGCTGAACCGTGGAATGATACTCTTTGTCCTTCTTGATGTTTCTTTTCCAATTAGATTATTTGTATTTTCACCAGTATTTTCCTGCACAGTTGTGTGATTATTGACATTTACATAATTCATTAACTGTGCTAAGTTCCTTAATGAAAGAAGCGGTTGTGCCTCGGAGAAGGTATCCTCATGAATTAACGAAGGATATCGATCTCTTGCCGGCGCTTCTTTTATTTTAGCTAATTCTATGGCATGCAAATGAAGTTCCAAATCTATCCATCACCTCTTCTTCACTGTTTTTGTTGCAATTACATCGCTTCCTAATCCAAGCACATCATGGATTATCATCTGTCCTTCGCTCACAGGTGCAAGAAGACATATCTTACGGATTTCCTGCATCACGTCATGGATACGAGCCTTGGGGATCGCAGGGGTTACACGAACACTGACGAGTGGCATGTCGCCGTCTTTAACAAGACAGGAGCTTGCTATCGTCCGCTTCGGATCCACAAGCTCTTGAACTACGTATTCCTTACCTCGCGGACACAGATTTCCGGTTACCTCATTCACCTCCACGTGTCCATCCTGAAACGTCGTATATTCTGCCGAGAGATCGCATCCATTCGGACAGACAATGCATGTAAGTTCACGCTTCATAAAACATTCACCTCCAAATCCTGCGTTGTGTCTAGTTTCTCTTGGGAGATGTCTACCTGAAGCATTTCTGCCGGTAATGCTTTTCTGAGCTTTTTCTGAAAGACGATCTTATCCCCCTGGGTAACTGTAAGTGTAACCCCGCGAAGAGGCTTACGTACTCTGAGCGACAGTCGGAAATCCCGACTTCCACTGATTCTCTGTGGCAACACGTGTCCAACGTTAGCACCGGAATTCACATTAAGAACACAGTCAGGGAGATTTCCCTTATCCACGTATTCCGCCACTGCACAGGCGAGTTTTTCTGCCTCAAGAGACACAAAATCCACAAGGTCATGAACATGCAGGACGTTTCCGGCAGCAAAGATTCCAGGAACAGTAGTCTGATAAAATTCGTCCACAACTGCACCTTTGGTCCGAGGATCCAGTTCTACTCCAGCATCAATGGAGAGTTCATTCTCGGGGATAAGTCCCACCGAAAGAATCAGGGTATCACAAGGAATCTCCTTTTCCGTTCCCGCGATAGGTGTCATATGATCATCCACCTGAGATATCGTTACCGACTCTAGTCGGTCCGTACCCTTAATATCAGTCACCGTATGTGAAAGACTTAAGGGGATGCCATAATCATTCAGGCACTGCTCGATGTTTCGTGGGAGTCCAGATGGATAAGGCATCACCTCAAATACACCGATAACATGTGCACCCTCAAGTGTTAACCGACGTGCCATGATCATACCGATATCTCCGGAGCCCAGGATCACCACTTCTCGCCCCACCATCCGGTTCTGCAGATTAATATAAGCCTGTGCAACGCCTGCCGTAAGAATACCTGCCGGACGAGTTCCTGGGATTGCCAGTGCTCCTCTGGTTCTTTCGCGACAACCCATGGTAAGGATAACTGCCTTGGCGCGGATGTCCACTATAGCGCCCTCATGCGCTCCAATTACCCGGTGCATCGGAATACCACCGGCATCCTCCGCATCTGTAATTTCCACCACGGTAGTGTCACAAATATAGGAAATATCCCGCTTCTCTGCGTCGCGGATAAAACGGCTAGCATACTCTGGTCCTGAGAGAGTTTCTCCAAACCTGGTTAGTCCAAACCCATCATGTATACATTGCTTAAGGATTCCACCGAGCCGGTCCTCACGTTCTAAAATCACCAGATTTCTCATTCCCAGATCATACAGCTTTACCGCTGCTGCTAGTCCTGCGGGACCTCCGCCCACGATAACCGCATCGACAGTTTTAAGCGTCTCTACCTCTGTAATTCTGCCCATTACTGCGTCTCCTTCCGTACCTCACCAGTAAACAGCCAACCTCCAGAGCGCTGATAACGAAGCTCCTCAGGCTCAAGTTTAAGTTCTTCCTCAATCAAGTGCGTAATCCGCGTTTGGCAATATCCGCCCTGGCATCTGCCCATCATAGCCCTAGTTCGGTTTTTAATTCCCGTAAGGGTGTGTACACCCAGAGGATTATATATCGCTGCGAGGATTTCTGCCTTTGAAACATTCTCACAGCGACAGATCAGTTGACCATAAGCCGGGTTCTCCTGGACTGCAGCTTTTCTTTCCTCAAGTGTCATTTCCGCAAATCTTCGGATTGGATGCCGAATCGGATCAAAATCAGGATTTTCCTTTACTGCATTACCTTCAGCTTTCTCTCCCTCCAGCACAGCACGCACTGCTCTTCTCGCAAGGGGCAGCGCACAGGTTACTCCGGGCGACTCTATTCCCACTAAGTTTACAGTATGCGGATGTTCTGCCTTTGCTTCCAGAATGAAATCCAACACTTCTCCCGTCTCCGGATCACAGTTTTTCCAGCGGATCCCGGCAAAATTACGAATAAAATATTCCCGTTTCATCTCCGTGAACATCCGCCTGCCGTCCGTAAAGAGCATCGCAAGCCGATCTCCTCTGTTAGCATAATCCTCTCTTTCATCTGTAAGATACGAGTCTGGACCCACCAGAATATTGCCATCAATAGTAGGCGTCGCATGAGTGGAAAACCCACCCTTGTCATTAGGTGCAGGGTAAACCGGCGTTTTAAGATATGCTCCGGCACGCTTGTCAAGAACATAATATTCTCCCTTAAAGCCCTGCTGGTAATACTTCGGGTACCCGAGCATTGCTGAGATCCATGGAGAAAATGCGCCGGCACAATTCACCACCCATCTCGCATCGATATCCCCCTGTGAGGTATGAATCTGGTAATGATCCCCTGCATACGTCCGATCAATCCCTATCACCTGCGTGTCGAACCGGAACTCCACGCCATTATGGCACGCATTTTCCGCAAGCGCGATGGTATATTGAATCGGGTCCAGAATACCTGAGGAAGGTACATACATTGCAAACTCACCGCCAGCATTCGGTTCGATACGTTGCATCTCCTCACGGTTTATCATGCGAATGCCTTTGACTCCATTTTTCTCGCCGTTAGCCTTGAATTTCAAGATATTCTCACGATCGTGGTCAGTAAAACCCACCACTAGTTTGCCAGTTCGCTTAAAGGGTATGCCAAGCTCCCGGGATACCTGATCAAATTCCTGATTACCCTCAACAGCGCACTCTGCCCTGAGACTCCCAGGTTTATATGTAAAACCTGCATGGAGCATCCCTGTATTACGACTAGAATTGCCAGTTGCCACATCCAGTTCCTTTTCCAGAACCACTACTCGAAGCCGATATCGACTTAACTCTCTTGCAACTGCGCATCCCACCACTCCGGCGCCGACAACAGCCACGTCATATCCAGACTGATTCATATTTTCACCTCCGAAATGCTCAACTTTATTTTCTTTATAACAAGATAAAAGTGTATAATACAAGGAGAAGGTAACCATTTGAACCAGTTCTCACAGAAATTGCATACTTTTAGACAAATCTGTTCAACGGGAGTGTTGGCAGGATAGCCGATGCATCTAGGGCGAAAAAAGGAGTAGCAGCAAACATGGCAAATATACACTATAAATCTCTGCCGGAAAAAACCGCAGATCTGCTTTCCGATTACTTATACCAGCAAAATTTTCGAAGTGGAGAAAAACTGCCTGGTGAAATTGTACTGGCAAAACAGTTTGATGTAAGCCGCAATACCATACGTAGCGCCATTAAAATCCTAAAGGAAAACGGAACGCTCGAGGTACAACGAGGTTCCGGTACTTTTATGGCAGCTAGAAAAAACCTGAGCTCTGATCCGCTCGGGTTAACGCTCATATCTGACAAGCAAAAGTTGGGAAAAGATTTGATTGATGTACGTCTTATGGTTGAACCAAAACTGGCTGCTTTGGCGGCAGAGTATGCAACACCATTTGACATAAAAAATCTGGAAGAAATATGTAAGGTAAATAGCAACCCGAGAGTCCCGTTTGTACTCCAAGAATCCCATTTTGTAAATGAGATTCCTGTTTTGTAAGCGAGATTCCCCTTTTGTAAACGAAAATCCCGTTTTGTAAGCGAGATTCCCGAGTTTTCATGTGTACCTTGACATGATATAATGCGTTCAGCAGAAAAAAGTGTATAAGAAACCAGAGATCAATTCCCTCTCGAAATTTTTGTATTCGGAGAATCCATCCCTGTGTGGATAGTTTGAAGTTGGTTCCTCTGGCGGCTTAAACAAGTTTTTCTGTTACTTTTTGAGAAGCTTCGGCTTTAATACGATGTTCTCGGCGGCAACCGGTGAACATCCGAGTTTCTTAAGCAGTTCTTCTCCATAATAAAAGCTGAACGCGTCGTATGGGCTACGGTTGTTCAGCTTTTTTCTTTTGTACGAGTTGATATGGTTCATCATCAGAAAGATATCTTCCTGTGTAAGATCATCAAAA